>JBMHDG010000042.1:0-6588 GCA_049889515.1 Myxococcota bacterium | reverse complement strand
TACGCGGAGACCAAGGCTGCCCTGCAGACGCTCGAAGCCAAGTGGCACAGCGAGCACGATGCCTGGGGACGCCACACCTCGCTGGTGCCCGTCCGCATCGGCTGGGTGCGCGGCACAGCACTTATGGACGCCAACGACAGCGCCGCACATCACCTCGAGGACCGCACGGGTGCCCGCACCTGGTCGACCGAGGAGATGGGCTTCCTGATCGCCGGCCTCTGCACCGACACGGTACGCCAAGCCGCACGGAAGGCACCGATTCATGCCGACCTCACGGCAGGCCTCGGCGATGTCGACAACCTCGCCGACGTCATGGACGAGGTGCGCGCCGAGCTTCGTGCTGCCGCCGAGCAGGCGGGTCGCGTCGCAGCCCTCAACCCTGCTCCACAGGCCCCCATCGTGCTCAACGCCCTGCCGACATGGGCGCCTCTGACCGCGTCTACCGAGGTCTCCACGCACGACGGCGTGAACCTCGACCAGATGGTCGTGGTGTGTGGCTTTGGCGAGATTGGCCCTTGGGGCTCCGCGCGAACGCGCTGGGCACGCGAGGTCGACCCCGAGCTGCCAGCCGCCGCGGTGCTCGAGCTGGCCTGGATCACGGGTCTGGTGACCTTCGAAAACGGACAGTGGACCGATGTCGACTCGGGAGATGTGGTGGCCGAGCACGAGCTTGGTGCCCGCTACCGTGAGGCGGTGCGTGAGCGCTCGGGCATCCGCTTCGTCGAATCCGAGGTGACCGGCTACGACCCTGCCAACATCCCCGAAATGGCCACGGCATGGCTCGACCGCGACTTCACCTTCAACGTCAGCTCCGCCGAAGAGGCCCGCGCCATGAAGACGGCGGACCCCGACCACACCCGCGTGCACTGCGTCGAGGGCCAGTGGAAGGTCACCCGCAAGGCCGGTGCTTCGGTGCGCGTGCCACGGGCCACACGCCTCAAGCGTACCGTGGCCGGCCAGGTGCCAAGCGGCTGGGATGCCACCCGCTATGGCGTGCCGAGCGACATGGTCGACCGCATCGACCGCGCGGCGCTGTTCAACCTGATCTCCACCGTCGAGGCCTTCCTCTCTGCAGGCCTCACACCTGAAGAGCTGCTCGCGAAGGTCCACCCGACGCGCGTCGGCAGCACGCAGGGCAGCGGAATCGGCGGCATCGAGTCGCTCCGTAAGCTCTACGTCGACCCGATGATGGCCGAGGAGACCTCCCGCGACATTCTCCAAGAGACACTCATCAACGTGATCGCGTCCTACGCCATGCAGACCTACGTCGGTGGCTACGGGCCGGTCTCGACACCTGTCGCCGCTTGTGCGACGGCAGCTGTCTCGGTCGAGCATGCCGTAGAGAAGATCCTCTCTGGTCGCGCCGATGTGGTGATCGCTGGCGGTGTCGATGACATCGGACTCGCCGGTGCACGCGGCTTCGCCAACATGGGCGCCACCGCAGACTGCGAGGAGATGATCGCGGCCGGCTTCGAGCCCGACGAGCTCTCCCGTGCCAACGACGAGCGCCGCGCAGGCTTCCTCGAAGCGCATGGTGGCGGTGCAGCCCTCATCGTCCGCGGTGACGTCGCTCTTGAGCTCGGACTCCCGGTCTACGGCGTGGTCGCCTTCGCTGGCTCCTACACCGATGGCATCCATCAGTCGGTTCCTGCTCCTGGGCTCGGCGTGCTCGGTTGCGTCATGGGCGGACACCGCTCCTCGCTGCACCGCGCCCTCAAGGCCCACGGCCTGACGGCAGACGACATCGGCATCTTGTCCAAGCACGACACCTCGACCGGCGCGAACGATCCGAACGAGGCAGCCCTGCATCAGCGCATCCAGACCGAGCTCGGCCGTACCGCTGGCAACCCGCTGTTCGTCGTCAGTCAGAAGGCGCTCACCGGCCATGCCAAGGGTGGGGCGGCGTCCTGGCAGATGCATGGCCTCTGCCAAGCGCTCGCGACCGGCCACGTGCCCGGCAACGCCAACCTGCAGAGCGTCGATCCGAAGATGCGTGCCCAAGAGCACCTCGTGTACAACAACGAGACGCTGCCTCTCGGCGCGCCGGTCAAGGCGGGCGTGCTCACCTCGCTCGGCTTCGGTCACATCGGTGCCATTGTGGTGATGGCCCATCCCGACGTCTGGCTGGCCAAGGTTCCCGAGGATGCTCGAGAGACCTGGGCGGCTGCCGCAGGCGCCCGTCTCGAGCGTGCGCGTCGCGACCAGTGGGCCGTCCTCCTCGGCGAGCGTGACCTCTACACCAAGCGTGGCGACCGACGTCTCCCCGAGGAGATCGACGAGGCTGACCTCTTGGTCGATCCGGCCATGCGTATGACCAACCAAGGTGTGCTGGGCCGCGCGTGATCCTCGGACTTGGACACGATGTGGTGGACCTGAACGGGTTCCGGGAGCAGCTCGATGCCCCCGGAACCCAGTTCGTCAGCCAAGCCTTCACCGCCGGTGAGCAGCGCGCCGCCCAAGACGGTGCCTCGGACACCGCCGCCCACCTAGGTGCACGCTGGGCTGCCAAAGAAGCCTTCATCAAGGCGTGGTCCTCGATGCGCTACGGCCTGCCCCCTGTCTTGGGCCACAATCCGTGGTCCGACATCGAGGTCGTGAGCGACCGGTTTGGCCGGCCCAAGATGGTGCTCCATGGCCCGATCGCCGAGCACGTGAACGATAGCGGCGTCAGGCGCATCTTCGTGTCCATGAGCCATGATGGACCGTTCGCATCGGCCACGGTGATTCTCGAGGGTTGACACCAGCTTGTCGGGGTACACTGTTGCGGTCGGAGGTGTCCGTGTCCCGAGAGCAACAGCTGCCCGCGTCTGCAGCCTCCGCAAAACCCGCCTCTCGCGACGAAGCCCTCCGTTCACGCACCGAGGATCAGAACGCCTCCACCGCGACAGACACCGGCGCCTCCATGTCGCACCGGACCGCGATGCGCCACGCCGCCCCCAACGCGGCGGTGTCGCTGCAGGGCGATCCGGCCACCACCCGCGTCGACATGGTCTCGCGCCTCGGCAACCAGGCCATGGCCAGCATGATGGCCAGCCGAGACGAAGCGGACGCGTCAGATGTCTCCGCCGACGCGAACGCCCTCGCCCAAGAGAAGATCGCCCAGAGCGGGGGCCAAGCCCTCCCCAGCGAGCTCGCCAGCCGCATGACCGCAGCGCTCGGCGTCGATGTCTCGCACACCACCATCCACACCGATGCCGCCGCTGCCGAGGCCGCCGAGAACCTCAACGCACACGCCTTCGCCATGGGCAGCGACATCTACTTCGCCCAAGGCATGTACCAGCCCGGCACACCCGCGGGTGACGAGCTGATCGCCCACGAGCTCACGCACGTGGTGCAAGACATGCAGGGCCGCCTGCCCGGCGCCACAGGGCCCGGACTGTCCGTCAGCTCCCCGACCGACACCCACGAGCAAGAAGCCTACGACATTGGCGCGCGCGCGGCACAAGCCCTGCACGGTGGCGGCCAGCCGATGGGCCTCTTGGGCAACGGCAAGCAGGGCGTCTCCGGCGGCAGCGGCGGCACCGGCGCCTCACGCATGGTGAGTCGCGACGCGGCGGGCGACACCCAAGCGACTGACACACCGACCGAGGGCAACACATCCACCGGTGCCGAAGCGAGTGCGACAACCTATGAGCTGCCGGACATTGAAGGCCTACCTGACACGGTTGAGGTGACCAACGGCGAAGTTATCGACGGGACATGGAAGAATGTTGACCTTACAAAGGGTAAAACCGTCAACGCTGGAGCGAAGATACCCGTCGCGATTGGCCCCGCAGCCCCGTTCTTCGGCGTCGGCGCGTCTTTAGCAGCATCTGTTGAGCCCGCGTTGAGCATGGACTTTTCACCGATCCATGCCGATGAGCTGACCGCAACGTTCGACCCCGATGCGGACGCACTTCGCCTATCCGCCAAGTTGAACTCCAACCTTAAGATCAAAGGCTCCATCGCCGTTGAAATCAAGGGCAAGCTGGCGCTCGGCAAGGGCCTGGTAGAAGCCGAGGCCGGCTTGGGCGCAGAGCTTACCGTGGCACCTCCGCCACTCGCTGTAGAAGGTGAGCTGAATGCTTCGCTCTGGAAGGACAACAAGCTCGACTTCGACGGCGCACTAACCCATGAGGCCACCTCGCTCGACGTGACAGGAGAGATTTACGCCTTCGCGAGGGTGAACATTCTTTCCCGGTTCAAGGAGCTTCGGCGTCTCAAAAACGGTGAGGCGCCCGAACCAAAGCCCTTTGAAAAGGAGTGGCCGATCGCCGACAAGACCTGGTCCGTGGGTTCGCCAGATATCACGATGGGAATCGACGATGAGGACGCTAAAACCTGGGTCCCGAAGCTGGGCGAGATGAATTTCAAAGTCAATGACCAGCCAACGTGGCCAAGCGACGATTCCACGGACACCCAAGCCTTCGCTGACGCCCAAGAAGAAGCCAAAGCGGAGCCGGATATTAAAGAAGGCATCAGCTACGATGGCGACCCCGATGCTGAAATTGCGCGACTTAAGGACCCACCCGAACCCACCGAAGCAGAGCATGGCATCGCCATGGACATGGCCCGACAAGGTATCGACCACCCGAATCCCATCGCCGATGCCATCTTCACCACACGCCACCCCGAGCTTGACCCCATCGCTGCACGTTCGGCAGGGGACCGCGAGTACTTCGACATTAAGACACGCATCGCCGAGCCCGCACTTCGTGCCTGGGATGAGGAACAGAAGCAACCCGCCAAGCCAAGCAGCGATGAACCATCACAAGAGGTGAACGAAGGTCTCGGCGACGATGATCTCTCCGCAACAAAGGAGCCGGTACCCACATCTACACCCGACACCCTGGAGTCCGATTACGAAACAGGCGAATCGCAGTACGACTCGGTTGAGGCGGCCAACCAGCCATACGATGATGAGTCGGTATTTGAAGACGATACCGGTGCGGAAGAAGACTCATCTACCGGGGACGGTGAAGCGAAAACAGATGTGGGGGAGAATAACAGCGCAAAAGAAGACGCATCTACCGAGGACGTTGATGCGACAAATGAAGTCCCTGCAATACATCAACACTACTATTATACGAATGATATGAAAGTCCTTGTCACCATGAAAGACAATGGGACAGGCGGCAAACTGCAGGATGGCACCGGCAATAGTTTCCCGTTGCAGCACTCTATCGACATCGAGAATGGTACGACGCCAAAGAGTGCAGGATTCTCCATTCGACAGGGCGGGGGTGATGCGTTCATCGAGGCAGAGAGCAACCCCCTTAAGTACCTCGAAGACGCACACGCTGGCCAATTTTCCACCATCCCAAGCCTTGAAGCACATGTTACGGCTGGAGGAACCCCCGATTCTTGGGATGAACTGTATCAAAGCCCTCACGACAAAGACGGTAAGCTCACCGAAATCCCGACGGGAAACACTGTTCAACGGATTTGGTGGGATAAAATACCAGACAAAGCAAAGGGGTTCAAACTCGCTGAAGGGTGGCGATTAAAACACCATGGCGAACTTCTTTCAAACCAGCCAAACGGTGTTGCCTGTTGCAGATCGTCGAAAGCGATGGCTCGAGCAACGGGTGCTATCCCTGGCGGTGGAGGCGCAGAAGACAATATTCAAATCGCCAAGAATGACGATACCATCGCCAATGACGACGATGAAGCACAGGCTATTTCGAGGACCCATGCGTGGATGAGGGACAATTATTACACCCTCGACAAACCGCCGAAGGATGCCACCGTATTTACCGACGAGGCCTATCAAGAGCTCTACCCCTCGCTTCCTCAAAAAATCCCGGACACCAACTTCAGTGACGAGGACAACGCGAGGGGAAAACGCATCTGGAAATACGTTGAGGCGGCCCTAAAAAATCCAAATAAGGTCTACGACACGCACATCGACCGTAGTGATGAAGACCGTGTCGACGAGATAGCCGCCGTTACCGAAGAGGCCATTAAATATATCATAAGCGAGCTGAAATGCGGTCATGGTGTCGTCGTTGGAGTGTCGTACAACAGCAAGCAAATCAACAGCGGAAATGCCGATCACTATGTTACAGTTCTCGGAATGTCCGGCGGGAAATTTGAATTTAATGACCCAGCTGGAGGCGTGAAAGGTCACTTCATAAAAGACAGTGACGGCATTCTCATCCGTGATCCGGACGATGGTCCGAGGGCGCCAAAGTATGAAGTCACGCAAGTTCGAAAAAATCGCAATAGCGGCGAGGGCGCCACCGAAGAGGGAACCACGGAGACCGCCAGCCGCGATGCCACCTCCAATGCCGCCGTCAGTGCATCGGCTGCAGACAGCGCACAAGGCCTCATGCGGCAGTCCAGCGGCCAAGCGCTCGGGGGAGAGACCGCTGCACGCATGAGCCAAGTGCTCGGCGCCGATGTGTCCGGAGCAGCCGTCCACACCGACGCTGCCGCAGCCCAGGCCGCCAGCCAGCTCAACGCCAAGGCCTTTGCCGTTGGCAGCGATGTCTACTTTGGCGCTGGCAACTTCCAGCCGGGCTCACGTGCTGGCGATGAGCTGCTCGCCCACGAGCTCGCCCATACTGTCCAAGCCAGCGAAGGCAGGCTCCCCGGCGCCGCAGCTGC
>JBMHDG010000041.1:0-38466 GCA_049889515.1 Myxococcota bacterium | reverse complement strand
GGTGGGCACCACGGCCCAGCCTTCACCGGAGACAATGACGGTGACGGCACGGCCAACTGGATGGACCCCGACGATGAGCACTACGTGGTCACGGCGATTGGGTGGCACGTCCTCAACTTCCTCATCTACCTCGGTGTCATCTACTGGGCCGCACGTCAGCCGATTGCCGATGCGCTGCGCACCCGTGCCCTGGGCATCAAGCAAGACCTCGCAGAGGCGTCGCGACTCAAAGAAGAGGCCGACGCACAGTTCGCCACGCTCGAAGAGCGGCTGGCCAACTTCGAGAGCGAAGTCAGCGGCATGATGGCCAAGGCCGGAGCAGACGCCAAGGCAGAGCACGACGCGATCGTCGCGCGTGGCGAGTCCGAAGCTGCACGCATCGCAACGAGCGCGCAGCAGCAAATTCGAGACGAAGCCGCACGCGCCCGACAGGCGATTCGTGCAGAGGCCGTCGACGCGGCTGTGAAGCTCGCCGAGGGCATCTTGACGTCTTCGATCAACCCGACCGACCAGCGCAAGCTTGCGGTTGAGTTCCTCTCTAGTGTTCAGGAGGACGGCCGTGTCTGACACCGCCATTGCCAACCGCTACGCGCGTGCCTTGGTTGACCTTGCGGTCGAGACCAACACGTCCGAGGCCTTGAGCGCCAACCTGACCGAGCTCGCGTCCTTCTTTAAGGAAGACGGCGCAGAGCTCTTTTCGTTCTTGCGGAACCCTGTGTTTGACGCCGAGGAGCGCCGGGCAGTGCTCGACGACCTCGTGCCGCGGCTCGGGCTCCATGAGTTTGCGGTCAACCTGCTGCGCGTCCTCTCGGACCGCGATCGTATGTCGCTGTTCCCAGCGATTGAGAGTCTCTTCACCGAGGCCATGGACGAGAAGGCAGGCCGCGTTCGTGTGCATGTGCGCACCGTCGACCCGCTTACGCCTCAACTTGAGGCGGAGATTCGGACGGCGTTCGAGCAGAGCACCGGCAAGCAGGTCATCCTGCAAGCCAGCATCGACCCCTCGCTGATCGGTGGCCTTGTGGCCCGCATCGGCGGAAAGGTCTTCGACGCCTCCATCAAGACTCGTCTTGAGGGCCTTCGACGACGACTTTCCAACGCTTCGGCGTAACCCTGACACCCTACGTGACACACCATTGATTCGGGCCATAGCGGTCCAGTCTACAGCCCGAACATCTGCACGCATGAGGCGTGCTGGAGTCCACCATGAAGATTCGCGCCGACGAGATCTCCCAGATCCTCAAGCAGCAGATCCAGAACTACGACGCCCGTGTTTCCGTCGCGGAGACCGGCACCATCCTCTCGATCGGTGACGGTATTGCCCGTATCCACGGCCTCGAAGGTGCACTCGCTGGCGAGCTCCTCGAGTTCCCCGGTGGCCTCGCAGGCATGGTCCTCAACCTCGAGGAGGACAACGTCGGTGCTGCCGTCTTCGGGTCCGACAAGGGCATCCGAGAGGGCATGGAAGTCAAGCGAACCGGCAAGATCGTGGAGATCGGTGTGGGCCCGGCGACCCAGGGTCGCGTGGTTGACGCGCTCGGCAACCCCATCGACGGTCTTGGCCCCATCGAGGCGACCGAGATGCGGAAGGTCGAGGTCAAGGCACCCGGCATCATGCCGCGTAAGTCGGTCCACGAGCCAATGCAGACGGGCATCACAGCTATCGACGCCATGACCCCAGTTGGCCGTGGCCAGCGTGAGCTCATCATTGGTGACCGCCAGACCGGTAAGACCGCTGTGGCTGTCGACGCCATCATCGCTCAGAAGGTCTTCAAGGATGACCCCAAGAAGAAGATGCACTGCGTCTACGTCGCCATCGGCCAGAAGCAGTCGACCATCGCGCAGGTGATGGAGAAGCTCAAGCAGCACGGCGCCATGGAGTACACCACCATCGTCGCTGCACCAGCTGCTGCGCCCGCACCTCTCCAGTTCATCGCACCGTACACCGGCTGCGCGATTGGCGAGTACTACCGCGACAATGGCATGCACTCCCTCGTCATCTACGATGACCTCTCCAAGCAGGCGGTGGCCTACCGTCAGCTCTCCCTGCTGCTCCGTCGTCCTCCAGGACGCGAGGCCTTCCCTGGCGACGTCTTCTACGTCCACAGCCGTCTGCTCGAGCGTGCAGCCAAGATGAGCGATGCCGAAGGCGCTGGCTCCCTGACTGCACTGCCGATCATTGAGACCCAAGGCGGCGACGTCTCGGCCTACATTCCGACCAACGTGATCTCGATTACTGACGGTCAGATTTACCTTGAGACCGACCTGTTCAACGCGGGCCAGCGTCCAGCTGTCAACGTTGGCCTCTCCGTCTCCCGCGTGGGCTCGGCCGCACAGATCAAGGCGATGAAGGAGGTCGCGGGCTCGCTCCGACTGACCCTCGCCAAGTACCGTGAGCTGGCTGCATTCTCGCAGTTCGCTTCCGACCTCGACGACTCGACCAAGCGTCAGCTTGCCGACGGTGAGCGTATGACCGAGCTGCTCAAGCAGGGTCAGTACGTGCCGAAGCCTGTCGAGATTCAGGTTGTTCAGCTCCTCGCGGGTAACGAAGGTCTTCTCCGAGAGGTCGCCCTCAAGGACGTTCAGCAGTGCGCTGCAGACCTCGCAACCCACTTCCAGACCAACAAGCGCATGCTCTTGGACGAGATCCTCGAGCGTGGGACCCTCAAGAAAGAGGGCCTCAAGCAGCGTCTGATCGATGAGATCACGTCGTTTGTCGCAACTTGGTCCGCTTGATTCTTCGTTCCTCACCTGAGGCGGTGGCATGCCAAACCTGAAGGACATCAAGACCCGCATTGTGTCGGTCAAGAAGACGCGTCAGATCACCTCGGCCATGAAGCTTGTGGCCGCGGCGAAGCTGAAGGGCGCGACTGAACGCGCGACTGCGGCTCAGCCCTACCAGCAGAAGCTCAAGCAGGTCCTCGGCCGGCTCGGTGAGCGGGTCGATGGTGACGCAGCAGAGCTCAATCCGCTGCTGAGTCAGCGTGACGAGGTCAAGAAGGTCCTCTTGGTGCTGCTCACCAGTGACCGTGGCCTCTGCGGCGGCTTCAACAACAACCTCATGCGTCGCGCCCAGCCTTGGATTGCTGACCGCATCGAGGGCGAGGTCAGCGTCGAGGTCCGCGTATTCGGCCGAAAGGGTCGCGACTTCTGCAAGTCCCGCGGCATCGACTTCACGGACTCCGTGCTCGACTACGCGAAGACCCCCAAGATGGACCTTGTCCGACCCCTCTCTAACGTCATGGTCGAAGGCTACGCGTCGGGTGAGTTTGATGAGGTCTGGCTTGGCTACAACATCTTCGAGAATGCGGCGTCGCAGGTGCCCACCTTCTCCAAGGTACTGCCCCTCTCGGTCGATGCCGATGAGGCCGACGACACGTCCGCCAACATGGTCGACTACATCTACGAGCCAAGTCCTCAAGCCCTCCTTGAGAGCCTCATTCCGCTCTACCTGCGTACCCTGGTGCTGCAGGCCTTCCTCGAGACCGAGGCGGGAGAGTTTGGTGCGCGGATGCTCGCGATGGACAACGCCACGCGCAATGCGGGCGACCTGATCGATCGTCTCTCTCTGGAATACAACCGCGCCCGTCAGGCCGCGATTACCACCGAAATTACCGAGATTGTTTCTGGCGCCGAGGCGCTCTGATCCCCTTTCTACTTTGTGGAGTCTACGATGAACGCCACCCCGAACGGCATCGTCAAGCAGGTCATGGGCCCCGTTGTCGACGTTGAGTTTCCCGACGGAAACCTTCCCGACATTCTGACAGCCCTCCATCTGACCAACCCATCCCTCGATGGCCGTGAGAACAACCTCACCCTCGAGGTCGCCCAGCATCTCGGTGAGAACACCGTTCGTGCCATCGCGATGGACGGTACCGATGGTCTTCGTCGTGGCCAGCCCGTGACCAACACCGGCGCGCCGATCTCGGTGCCTGTCGGCAAGAACGTCCTCGGCCGTATCTACAACGTCCTCGGCGAGCCTGTCGATGGCTTGGGTGAGCTGACGACGACCCAGTCTTCCCCCATTCACCGTGAGCCGCCTGCGTTCACCGAGCAGGCCACCTCGGTCGAGATGCTCGAGACCGGTATCAAGGTCATCGACCTCATCGCGCCATACGCACGTGGTGGTAAGATTGGCCTCTTTGGTGGTGCTGGCGTCGGTAAGACCGTCATCATCATGGAGCTCATCAACAACATCGCCAAGGGCCATGGTGGTTACTCCATGTTCGCTGGTGTGGGTGAGCGTACCCGTGAGGGCAACGACCTCTGGCACGAGATGGTGGAGTCCGGCGTTATTACGCCCGGCGATGCCGACAACTCCAAGGCAGCACTCGTCTACGGTCAGATGAACGAGCCTCCAGGAGCCCGCGCACGTGTGGCCCTCTCGGCCCTCACCATGGCTGAGTACTTCCGTGATGAAGAAGGCCAAGACGTGCTTCTCTTCGTCGACAACATCTTCCGGTTCACGCAGGCCGGCTCCGAGGTGTCCGCACTCCTCGGCCGTATCCCAAGCGCCGTTGGCTACCAGCCGACGCTCGCCACCGACATGGGTGGTCTGCAGGAGCGCATCACCACAACCAACAAGGGCTCGATTACGTCGGTCCAGGCTGTCTACGTGCCTGCTGACGACCTTACCGACCCGGCGCCGGCAACCACCTTTGCCCACCTTGACGCCACCACGGTTCTTAACCGTAAGATCGCCGAGCTCGGCATCTACCCTGCAGTGGACCCTCTCGACTCGACGAGCCGAATCCTCGAGCCTGGTGTCCTCGGTGACGACCACTACGACACGGCGCGTAACGTTCAGGCTGTTCTGCAGCGCTACAAGGAGCTCCTCGACATCATCGCCATCCTCGGCATGGACGAGCTCTCCGACGAAGACCGCAAGACGGTTGAGCGCGCACGTAAGATTCAGAACTACCTCTCGCAGCCATTCCACGTGGCCGAGATCTTCACGGGCTTCCCTGGCATCTACGTCAAGAAGGAAGACACGATCAAGGGCTTCAAGGCCATCCTCAACGGCGAAGTCGATGACCTCCCCGAGGAGGCCTTCTACATGGTCGGCGACATCGACGATGTCCGTGCCAAGGCCAAGAAGCTCGCTGAGGGCTGATGCCTCGTGTAGCCTGTCTGGGAGGACACCATGGCTGAACTCAATGTCGACATCGTGACGCCAGAGCGCCTGATCTTTTCGGGCACGGCACGCGAGATCCGCGTTCCCGGTGCGCTGGGTGAGTTTGGTGTGCTGCCACAGCACACCGAGTTCCTCTCGTTGGCCCGCGAAGGCATCCTCACGCTCGTCACGGCTTCCGGTGAGAAGAAGTTCGAGATCAATGGTGGGTTTGCTGAAGCTGGTCCAGACCGAGTCGTCGTGCTGGCAGACAGCGCACGAGACCTCGCGGCCAAGTAGTCTCGGGTGAGCGACGCTCGCCCTGTACGCGACACCGTCCCGCAGCTCTTATGGGCTGTAGAGGCGGTGTTTTTGCTGTGCATTGTCGCGCTGGCTGCACAGCTGCGGTGGGAACAGTTCGCGCACGGCTACACCTCGGATGAGCTGTCCAACATCATGGTGGGGAGCGCGGCAGAGATCTATGACGACCCCGAAGCCGGCGTTAATCCACCCTTGCTACGCCTCCTGACAAATGTCCCGTTGTCCACCGATGCCCTTGTACCAGTGGTTGGACGATGGTGGAGCTTTGTGTGGAGCCTCCTCGCGGTGGTGTCCGCATGGGGCGTGGGGCGGGCTGCCTCGGGTGGACGTGCCGCAGCCGGGCTGCTCTCGGCCTTGTTGTTGGCTCTACATCCTCTCGCGGTGGTCTATGGAGCGCTGTACCGTGCCTATGCGTGGTGGTCGGGGGCGATGCTGCTCCACCTCTGGGCCGGGGCACGTGTTCTCGCCTCGCCACGCGCACGCGGCGGCTGGGTCGTGCTGGGTGCGACGGCCATAATGCTGCCCTGGATTCACTACATGGCGCTCCCCGTGTTGCTGGCGTTCACAGGCGTCATGCTGGTGGAGCGCCGGTGGGGCTGGGCGGCCATCTATGGGGCCTCGTTTGCCGGTATCTTGCCGATGGCAGGCCCCGTGCTGTCCCAGATGGGACGCCGCACCCCACCGGGGGAACTCCCAGATGAGGTCTTGGCCAAGCTGGTGGCCCTGGACCTGACGCCGCCCATGGCGCTGGCCAACCCCATGTCCAAGATGGTCAAGGGGCTCGGCTTTGAGACCTTCATCTGGCCCTTGTGGATGTCGATCTCGATGATGGGGATGCTGGTGGCTCATGCGCTGTTTTGGCGGCGCCTCAACACCCTGCAGCGCTGCCTCTCCCTGGGTAGCGGAGCGCTGCTCGCGGTTCTGTGGGGCATTGCGCATGTACAGAATGTGCGCGACCCCACCGTGCTGATGGTGGTGACGCTCTTGGGCCCGCTCTTGGTCGTTGCTCCGATGCGGCTGGCCGCCGGCCTTCCGAGACGTCTGCGTGTGGCTCGGTGGCCGCTCCTCGCGATGATGGTCTGGTGGCTCTTTGACGCGATTCCGGCTCGTCTCGACTATTATCAAGCACGAAGCCAACATTTTGATGGGCTACCCGACGTCGTGGAGCGCCTACCTGCCTTTGATGCCGCGCGCGCGGGGGGCGATGTCTGGGTTCACCCCGCCTATCTCGTGCCTTCGGTGTGGTTCTATCTGGAAGGAACGCACGTCTTTCGTGCGCCGGTAGGAACCGCTTGTGCGGGCATGGGCATGTGCGTCCAGCATGAGGGGGTGCGTCTGATCGGGGTGGACCGCGTAGCCGACGGGGCACACCTCGAGGGGCTGCTGCTCTCGTTTGAGCCCACGTGGCCCGAGGGCTTTGCCTCGGAATGTGTGGTGCTTGAGCGTGAGCTTGCTGCCGGTGTCTGGCGATGTGGCGGACAAGAACAGCCCGCCGTCGACGGGATCACCCCCTGACGGACTGGCAACCGGGCTGTCAACGTGGGACATGTGCAATGAGGTGGGTATGACCGACAGTTCCTCAGCACCAGTGTCCTATGCCTTGGGCGAAGCCGTGACGCTTCCGCTGCCGGGCCGATGGCACGTGGGGCGTGCTGCGGACGGGCAGACCTGCTGGGTGCGGGTCCCCGCGTCCGACGACGCAGACGAGGGCCCTGATGCTGTCCAGGCCATGCACGACAAGATGGTCGAGGGCAGGGGGCGTCCCCGTGTGCACGGATTTGACCGGCAGCGGGGTTGGCTGGCGCTCCATACCATTCATGCCGCACCGATCAGCGTACTCCTCGAGAACCGCCGCGAGCCCAACTTCGTGATGTCGCCGGCGACCATCCTCGACTTGGGCGTTCAGCTCGCCGAGATTCTGGTGGCGTCCCACGAGCGTGGGCGGCCACATGGCTACCTTTCCCCTGACCAAGTGTGGGTCACCGAAGAGGGCCGCGTGCTGGTCTGGGGCTTCTCCGCACCCGACCAAATGGCGCCCGACGTCTGGCTGTCACCAGAAGCGGCCCGAGGTCGCCGGGCATCCGGCGATGCAGATCAATGGGCCATTGGGGCCATCCTCGCGGCACTGATCACGGGGCGGGAGCCATGGCGCGGTGCCGAGCCGCGATCCGAGGCACGCCTCGGCGACACGAGCCACCTCTCGGGGCCTGTCATCGCGCAATGGAAGCCGCTCGGTCGGCTGCTCACCCGAATGCTCGCCAACGAATCCCGCGAGCGTTTCCCGAGCATGCACCCCGTACGCCAAGCCCTCAAGGCACTCTCGGAGCGTGTGCCTCAGGAGTCTACGCTGGGTGAGATCGGTGCTGCGGCATGTGGGCTGTTTGTGCTGCCCAGTGCCCCGGCGGCAGAGGCGTCAGACGCGAGCGTCCCCGAGGTTGACGCGGCTTCCGAGAGCGCCATGGACATCCCCGAGCCGGTCGTGCCTTCGCTCGGTCCCGAGTTTGACATGGCGGTGCCATCCGAAGATGAGCCGGAGACCGTGGTCTCCCAGCAGATGGCGCCTCTTCAGGTCGACATCCCAGAAGATGAGGGTCCAGCGACAGAGATCATTCAGTGGGATGACGAAGAAGACGCAATGGGCGAGGTTCCGCCCACCTCGACCCCAGTGGCGTCGATGGCCGAGACCCCGGTACCTGCAGCCCCCACAATGCCCGAGCCCTCGATTGTCGGCGCCGTACCGGTCGCGCATGAGCCGTACTACGACACGGTGGTGCCGGTGGGGCCTGCCTTTGCGCCGCCCAATGCCGGGGTCGCCGCGATTGAGGCCCAGACCGACGACACCTTTGAGGGAGAGCCGTCGCGGCCCTTCGGTGATGGCGTGGCGGCCGTCGGTGCGCCCGTGGTGAGCGTGGCCGTGGCCGAAGAACCGGGTCCCGCAACGCTCGACATTCCGGTGGGCGTCCCTGGTCCTGCCGCAGACGCTCACGCTCCCGCTGGCGTCATGGTGAACTCCGAGCTCGATGAGCTACCGACCCAAGCCCCCATCGAGGAGGCGAAGACCTCGGTTCCCGAGGATGTGCCAGATGACGCGGCGCTTCAGCAGGCTCGCATGCGTGCCTTGGGCCTTATGGGCGTCATGGGACTGCTGCTGTTGGTGTGGGCAGGACTCCAGGTCTTCGGTTGAGCGCAGAACAGCTTGCACCTGGTGTCTGGCGCGTCGCTGTTCGTACGCCGACCGTCCCTCCTGCGACGCATACTTGGTGCTACCTCGTGGGTGAGTCCGCACTGACGGTGTTCGACCCGGCCAGCCCCTATCCAGAAGAGCAGGACCATCTCTTTGCGTCGATCACCGCGCTTGGGCTGCCGGTGGAGCGGATTGTTCTGACCCACCACCATGCAGACCACGTCGGCGGTGCGTGTGCGCTTCAATCAAGGCTTGGTCCGCAGGCGAATGTACCCATCTGGTCCCACCACGCGACGGCAGCACGCGTCTCCGAGCAGGGTATCGCCGTGAATCAGACGTGGGCGGGCGAACCCGAACTGCTCTGCGGCGGGCTGTCGCTGCGGGTGATGCATACGCCGGGGCATGCGCCGGGGCATCTCGTGTTTCTCGAACCGACATCCGGCCTGTGCATCGCTGGTGACATGGTGGCGGGTGTTGGTACGGTGGTGATTCTTCCGCAGGATGGAACGCTAGAGGAGTACCTCGACTCCCTCGAGCGCATGCGGGCGCTTGGCGCATCGGCGCTCCTGCCTAGTCACGGCCCTCTCCTAGAACCGGCAGAGGATGCCCTCGTGCGGTACATCGCCCACCGCGAGACGCGCACACAACAGGTCCGGTCTGCGGTGGCTGACCACGGCCCCTGCCGGGCGATCGACTTGGTTCCCGTGGTGTACCCGGAGCTCCGCGCCGACCTCGCCATGTTCGGCATGCTCCAGATCACCACACATCTCTTTGCGCTAGAACGCCAACGTGACGTACGTCGTCGCGGAGAGCCCACCGATCCCGAGTGGGTGGCTGTCTAGAGCCAGTCGGCGGGTGGCTTCAGTGTCGCGCAGGTGGTGCCTGACGGAAGAGGACTGAGCGTAAACCGGGACTTGTGGTCTTCGGGGCGGAGGCCGGGTGGGTTGTTCGCAAATAAGCTCTTGGTGGAGCCCACGACCAGCTGCTCGAGCAGGTGGGTGGTGACCTTCCCGCGCACGATGCCCTTGTCGACGGTGCCTCGCAGCTCGGCGCGGCTCTGTTGAACCACATAGACCATGCCCTCACCAAAGATGCCGACATCCACATGGACCGACACGCCGGGTGCGCCATCGCCATCTTGGTCGTAGATACGCGGATCATCTTTCGTTGTGGGGAGTGCGGCGCCCGGTGCGCCACGCCACCCTGCGCGGTTGACGCCGAGGTCCATGACATAGCGCGCGTCATCGGTGCTGGTATCGACGGTGGCCACGGTCGTGGTGTCGGGGATGGACCGGAGAAAAGGCCCCGGAATCGTCGTATCCACAAAGGCGGGCTTGCCGGTAATGCGGACCGCGCAGGTGGTCTGATGCTGGGTGAGTCGGCCGTCTTCCCATCGGAGGTCGGCGAGGAGAAGGCTGCGTGTGGCCGAGCTGGTGCGGCCGAGAGGAAGCTTGGTGGAGCTCACATGTGTCATGTCGAGGAGGTAGAGGCCGGCCGGAAGTACAGCCTCTGGCTCGGCGGCATGTGCCATGGAGGACGTGAGTCCCAGGAGAAGCATGGTGGGCCACATGTCAGGACCTCGAGGACGTCTGAAGGAGCGACCGAGCGGCTGCCCGACCGGAGAGAGCGACCATCGGCACGCCACCGCCAGGATGGGACCCGCCGGATGCAAGGTAGAGTCCGGGTACCCGTGCGATCTTGTTGTGAGGCCGCCGGAACGCGGCGAACATGTCGTTGCTTGCAGCACCGTACAGTGCGCCGCGGCTGCCCGGAAACTGCTGGGCGAGTCCTGTCGGGCTGCGCTCCCAGATCACCTCATCGGTGGTGTCGATGAGGTCATGGTCACGCAGTCGCTGGAGGACCGTCTCTTTGAGCGTAAGCCACTGTTCCTTTGGAGAGGCGCCTTCTGCAGGCTCTGCAGGCGCGTTGGCCATGATGAAGACGGGCTCGTGCTCGGCCCATCCTGGTCGCTGGTGTGCATGGGCTTGACTGCACAGGTAGACCGTCGGATCTCTCGGAGGGCGTTCCCGGTCAAAGATGTCTGCGAACTCTTCGGTGTACGTTTCAGGGAACAACACCGTGTGCCCGACCCGATCTGTACGCTTGCGAGCCTTGATAACGCCGGTCCACCCCGACATGGAGGGAATGGGCTCTTTGGGGAGGCCGTGCGACGGTGTCTCGGCCAGTAAGTCATGAACGAGGTGGCGAACATCTGCATTGACCACCACGTCGCGGGCGTTCAGCACCCGACCATCGGCCAGCGTGACCCCCGAGATGCCCTCGCTATCGGTCTGAATGGAGACGACGCGATGGTGGGTCAGGAGTGTGGCGCCGAGGGACTCGGCCCGTGCCACGAGCGCATCGACCAGACGGTGAAGGCCACCTTGAATGCCGCGAACCCCCATGGTGAGCTCGACGTGGGAGATGCAGTTCAGCGTGGCGGGCGCCCGTCTGGGGTCGCTGCCGTTGTAGGTGGCGAAGCGCTCAAAGATGTCTCGAAGGTATGGGTTGTGAACCCGCGAGCGTATCGCGCCTCTCATGGTTCGGAACGGGTCGATGGCCGCGACCGTCGGAATGGCGCGAAGGCCGAGGCGGGTGACGCTGCCGATGGACGGTGCTGGGCCAAAGATGAAGTTCGGTGCGGCTGCACGCCAGATACGGTCGGCGTAGGCAAGAAAGGACTCACATTCGGTCGCGGCCGCATCACCCAAGACGCGCGCGACCTCCGCATGGCGCGTGGTGGGGTCGTCGAAGAGGTCTACGCTCACCCCATCGTAGAACGCGTACCGACACGCAGGTTTGGGGTGCGTGAAGGTGAGGTGTTCGGAGAGGGGGCTTCCGGTCTCCTCAAAGAGAGATGCAAAGACCTCGGTCATGGTGACCACGCTCGGTCCCGTGTCAAACTCGACGCCTTCGTGGCTCTGGACACCAGCTTTTCCACCCATGCGACCGCTGGCCTCGAGGACGATCACCTCACGTCCTGCTGCGGCGCAGTCGATGGCTGCGCAGAGCCCGCCCACGCCACCTCCGATGACGAGTACACGGCTCATCGACGGCTCTTCGGCGTGCGGTTCCACCACGAAAGAATGGCGCTACCGATGCCCCGGTCGGGACGGGAGGATGTGGCCCCCATCAACGATGTCCAGGATCCCTCGCGGCGGTCAATCCAGCGGTCCGCAGCATCGAGCCCTTCGATGATGGCAGACTCCACGGCGGGGAGCGCCAGGTCTTCGGCTTCGATGGCTGGTGAAAACCGAATGAGCAGCTCCGGCCGTGGTGCGTTGGCGTAGAGCAGGGCAATCGACACCGGAATAACGGGAGCGTTGGCGTGCGTGGCGATGTTCACTACGCCGTTCTTGAGGTCGAGCGGACGGAGGTGGGACGGCCGCTGACGACCCTGGGGGAAGATCCAGAAGGCATCACCGGGCTGGGTCACGTAGGGTGCTGCCGTAGCGAGGCCAGCTCGACGTCCTTCGGGCGTGCTCAGGTCGATGGGAAGGGCGCCGATATGGCGGAAGAAGGGTAGCTTCTTGAAGTTTCTTGCGTCCATGAGGCAGTGCGCGTTGCTGTCCATCAACGCGTCGAAGAACAGCACGATGAAGGTGTCCCACCATGTGGTGTGGTTTGCCGCGAACACCACGGGTTCTTGCTGGACGCGTCGCGTCGCTTCTTCGAGACCTTGCACCCGAATGGCGTCAAAGTTCCTCCGAAGCTGCCGTCGAAGGTACGTCCGAGCGAGCCACAGGAAGGCCTTGGGGCGTTCAACGCGGTTCGAGATGGCCTTGGCTTGTTGGTTCATTTTGAGGCTCCCGACGCATACACCCGACCCGCCCATCGGACGCGCCCCATGACGTGCCACCGGAGTGAATTCACGGCGATCATCAGCAGCATACCGACGCCGAGAGGATGGAGGAGGACACTCACGGCGGGATGCCCGTGCCGGAGTAGGAGCACTATGCGCAGCGCAAGGTTGATTCCCACTGCCGTGGCTGCAGGACCCCACAGATGGGGCATCCATACGCTAGCGACGAGCGCAATATAGGGGAGAATGAACGCGGTGAAGTACAGCATAAGTACGAACATCAGCGCCGCCGGGTTGGCCCCGAGGCCTCGGTAGATGTTCTTAGAAAAGCCCTCCCAGACCTCATGGGCCGAGTGGTACATGCGGCACCGTGCGATGTGATGTCCGTCTGCGAAGAGGACACGCTGTCCGTGCTGCTTGGCGCGCCTGCAGAGCGCCATGTCATCGACAACTTCGGTACGGATCGCCTCAAAGCCTCCGATACGATCGAGCGTCTCCGGACGCATACAGAGGATCTGTCCGTTGGCGGACAGCAACGCCGGGTGCGATGTGAGCCACACGAGCGGTTGGGGAAGCCAACTGGTGTAGGTCAGATGGAGGAGCGGCAGCACGAGCCGTTCGACCATCGAGCCCGTCTCTTGGCGGGGCACGGCGGTCAAGATCTTGGCCTGGTAGTCGTCCATCAGCGCGTGAATTTGGACAAGTCCCTCGGGCTCCAAGCACACATCAGCATCGACAAAGAGAAGAATATCGCCACGCGCATGCCGCGAGAGTTGTGCGCAGGCGTGGACCTTACCGACCCAACCGGTCGGCAGGGCGACACCCTGTACGACCCGGAGCCGGTCATCTTGCTGTTGCAGCTCGGCGAGGATGTCTGGGGTGCGGTCGGTGGAGCCATCGTCATAGACGATGACCTCGAACACGGGAGGCTTGGCATGGAGGGCGGCCCGAACGGACGTTGCGATGTTGCGTTCTTCGTTGCGTGCTGGAATGAGGACGCTCACCCGCGACGAAGAGGTCTCACCCGGAGAGGTTGAGGTGCGTGGCCAGAAGAGCACGTTGAAGAGCGTCATCATGAGTGCGAACAGCGGTACCGCGACGAGCCACCACATCATGTTGTCTCCTTCGCGGGTGCGTCGCGCGTGAACCAACTGGAGATCAGCCGGCTGACTCGGTCATGACGCGGTCCGGAGAAGAGTGGCAGCCACATACTGTCTCGCCTTGTCTGATGACTGACAGCCATCTGGACAAGCGGGCGGAAGCTGTCGGAATCAATCACATCGGGGTGACAGACTTCGTACATGCCGCGCATCGCCTCGCCGGCGAAACGACCCGTCATGGTGCCACGACAGTAAAAGGGCGCGCTGTCGAGGGGACGTTCATGGATGCAGACGAGGTGCCCAGATTGGCCTGCGATATGAAGCGGACCACCGTCGGGTGCGGTGAGGTAGAGGCTCTCGGGGTAGGCCTGCTGCCACGGGGTGCGCACCCTGTTGCCGAGGCTGACTGCGATGGGGATGCGCTCGGTCGTGCCATCGGGACGAACCACCATCAGCACCCACTCGGGCGGCCCTTCATGCGCCCAGCTGAGGTAGCTGATGATCAGGTGATCGCGGAAGAAAAAGCGACACCAGGTCCACCACGCAATGCCGAGCTGGTCGATTCTGCGTTCGGAACCATTTCGGTCGTGGTAGGCGGAGCCGCTCCACTCGAAAAAGGGTGCGCCACCGAGTGTGAATGATGCCGTGGCGTTGCCCATGGTCAAGAGTGGCGTCCAAGCGTGTTCAAGAGGGCCATCGGGTACGTGGGTGCACCGAACCGGCGTGCCACGAACGGAAAAGGAGCCCTGCAGACGGTCGTGGGCGCCGGGCACGGGGAGATTGAGGTGTGCCTCAAGGAGGTGCTCATCGGCGTTGCGGGTCTGGCGAAACTGATTGTCGCCGAACGTCCAGTTTCCGTCTTGCCAAGTCACGGATTCTGGCGCGAGGCGATGCAGTAGGTACCATTTAGGCGTTCCCCGTTCGTAGATGGCGAGGTTGATGCTCGGCGCATTGCGCGCCATGACGCCACGTTGTCGACGAGCAGCACCGTAGTAGCCAGGGAGAAACGGTAGACCGAACGACCAGATGCATACGAACCCCGTGTCTTGATCGTCGAGCGCATCGACGTACCACCACGCGAAACCACCGCGTGCCGCCAAGAGCGTACGGGGAAGCGGTCTCTCCGGGTTGTCCAACTGCAGCATCGCCATGGCACCGTCACGAACTGAGACATCCAATGTCTTGCAAAGCCTATACGGCTATTGTATTGGGTTTGCAACGGTAGGGCGATGACACACGACGTAATCATTCTTGGCGGAGGTCCCGCAGCGCTGTTTTCGGCCGCTGCGTGCGCAAGAGAAGGGTTGTCTGTGCTCGTTCTCGGGGGCACCGACCATCACTGGACCAATACGTACGGGGGTTGGGTCGACGAGCTCGCGAGTGTGGGCCTCACGGGGTGGATTCGGGCACAGTGGCCGGATGCCGAGGTCGTGACTGCAGGGCAGCCCAAGCGGCTCGGCCGGGCGTACGCCACGCTTCATGGAGAGGCGATTCGCGAGCATCTGCTCTCGGACGCGGGGTTTGAGGTCAAGTGGGTGCAGGCCGTCGGACCATGTACCGACGATGGCACCACGTTTACGGTGACGGATGCCGATGGGCACGCTCACATGGGGCGTGCGGTGCTCGATGGCACGGGGGCTGTTCGGGTTGCCGTGGGTGGAGAGGCCCCGACGGCCTTTCAGTCGGCCTATGGCGTCGTCGTTCACACGGACTGGGCGCATGATGCGTCCATCATGGGCTTCATGGACTGGACGCCAGCGCCATCCGTCGACGCGCAGACCTCCTCGGCACCCACCTTTTTGTACACGCTTCCCTTGGGTGATGGGCGTATCTTCTTTGAGGAGACCTCATTGCGTCGGCAGCAACCGCTTCCTTACGCAGTCCTGAAGGCTCGCTTGCATGCGCGTCTTGATGCGATGGGGGTTTCCGTCGAGGCGTGGGGTGCCGAAGAGCACTGCTGCTTCCCGATGAATATTGAGCGCCCGGGACGTGACAAGCCGGTTGTTGGCCTAGGGCTAGCGGGAGGCTTCGTCCATCCGGCTACGGGGTATCAATTTGTACGGAGTGTCGCGGCGGCACCGCTGGTGGCCCGTGCCCTGCGGAGCGGGCTGGATGACGGTCTCGATGGGCTGGCCTTGGCGCAGCGCGCCTGGGATACCGTTTGGCCTCGGGAGCTGCGTGCGCGGCATGACTTGATGGAGCTCGGCGCACAACAGCTGGAGACCTTTGAGCATCAGGCTCTCGAGCGCTTCTTCGAGGCCTTCTTCACCATGCCTTCGGAACACTGGCGCGCGTACACGGCGGTTCAGGGATCCTTGGGCGCAGCCATGACGGCGATGGCGAGTGTATTTGCACGCGTGAACATGCGAACGCGTTGGAAGCTCATGAAGAGTGGGCGGAACCTTCCGCCTGTTCTCTTGGAGGCCGCTGGCCTGGCGGGGACACCATGACCGCAGAACCACGCCTTGTTCGAGGCACTGCACCTGTTTGGACCACCGTAGATCCCTACGACGAAGCCTCGCTCGTGACGCGCATCGAGCACTTCATGACGCGGTTGGTGCGTGGCTCGCACGAAGACACCTGTGGTTCGATGGCCGTAGAGCACCTCGCCACGGGTGGAAAACGGCTTCGCGCGCGACTCGCCGCGCGTGCTGCGGTGTCACTCGGCGTAGCCCCCGAGGTCACCATCCCATGGGCGGCGGCCTGTGAGTTGCTGCACAATGCCAGCCTGATTCACGACGACCTCCAAGATGGGGACGACATGCGTCGCGGCGCTACGGCGCTCTGGGCGCGTCATGGTCAGGCCCAGGCCATCAATGCTGGCGACCTCCTGCTGATGATGCCCACGCTCGCGCTCACGCACCTCGATGCCGAGCCAAGCGTGCGATGGTTGCTGGCCGAGTGTGTCGCGCGAAATGCCGCCGAGACTGCGCGCGGCCAGTCCGACGAAATCGCCTTGCGGCGTAATCAAGACACGCGACGCGACGCTTATCTTCGAGCGGCCACCGGAAAGACTGCAGGGCTGTTCGGGATGCCTGTCGAGGGGGCGGCATTGCTAGCTGGCCTCCCAGTCTCGGAGGCGCTGCGACTTGCCAAGCCCTTCCGTCAGCTCGGACTGCTGTACCAGGTTCAGGATGACGTGGTGGACTTGTTTGGGGACAAGGGCCGTGGGCATCGCGGTGCTGACATTGCGGAAGGCAAGGTGAGCGCGCTCGTCGTGGCACATCTCGAGCAGCATCCTGACGACGCCGCCTGGCTTCATGCGATCCTCTCGCGCAGCCGCCACGAGACGACATTGGATGACATTGCTGCGGTCACGAAGCGATTTGAAGAAGGCGGCGCACTCGATGCCGTCCTCCGCTTGATTCAGGAATTGGTGGCCGAGGTGCGCGGTGGTCTCCCCGACCAGCCGATGCTTCGCGCGGTCTGTGATGGCTTGCTCGAGCGCATCCTTCGACCGTTAGCCTTGCTTCAACGGGAGATCTGGTGAACGCTCTCGACCAACCCAGAACGGCAGATGCGCGCGCCATTCTCGCACGCGGTTCTGTGTCGTTTAATTTTGCGGGTCGGTTCCTTCCTGCCGATCGTCGTGACGATGCGGCAGTGGTCTACGCCTTTTGTCGGTACGTCGATGACTTGGCCGATGAAGCTGCAGATCTCGATGAGGCCAGGCAGGCTCTGACGGCGCTCTCTGCAGAGCTGCGCAAAGAAAAAGCGCCGCGACCATTCATTAGCGACGTTCTAGCACTGTTTGATCGGTGCGACATTGATGTTCGTCATGCGCTGAACTTGATCGAAGGTGTGGCCTCTGACCTCCAGTTGGTACGCGTGAAGGATGATGCCGAACTCGTACAATACAGCTACCGCGTGGCCGGCACCGTTGGTCTGATGATGTCAGGAGTGCTTGGGGTACGTGACGCAGCGAGTACACCGTTCGCGATAGACCTAGGGGTCGCCATGCAGCTGACGAACATCTGTAGGGATGTTGCAGAGGATGCACGAAACGACCGCATTTATCTCCCGCAGACGCGCCTTGAAGGGCACGGAATACCCATGCAGCCGGAATCGCTACGACAGCACCGAGAAGGCGTGCGCAGGGTCGTCCAAGACCTCCTTGCGATGGCGGATCGGTACTACGAAAGCGCCATGAACGGGATGCGCTACATTCCATGGCGTGCGCGTCTGGCGATTGTGGTGGCCGCCCAAGTCTACCGGGCGATCGGTGTGAAGCTACTCCGCGACGGTGGAGATGCCCTCGCGGGCCGCACGGTCGTGCCGTTATCCGAGAAGCTCTACTGGGCTGCGCATGGGGTCTGGCTCGCCGTGGTCTCGATTCCGTTTCGTCGGCGCCCCCACGTCGCCGCACTTCACCGCTCACTCGCCGGCTTGCCCGGCGTGCACGGGTGAGGTGAACGATGGGCTACCGCATCAAGACCGTGTCGGAGATGACCGGCATTCCGAAGAACACGCTCATTGCGTGGGAACGCCGCTATGCCATCGTGGAGCCAGCGCGCTCACCGTCGGGCTACCGTGAGTACACCGAAGAAGACATCGAGGTTCTCAAGCGTGCTCGAGAGCTCGTACAAGATGGTCTTCGCATTGGCGAAGTGGTTCGTCTGCTCGAGAAGGAGCAGGAAAGCGCGCCCGAGCCTGCTGCGCTTCCAGCGTCGGATGGTGCGGCGCTCGGGCAGATCCGTGTGGCGCTTCAAGAGCGCTTGTTGGACTTCGACCGCGCCGGCGCCGAACGGTTGGTGTATCGACTCTTGATGGTGCCTTTCGAGCGCGCCATCGATGAGATCTATTTCCCACTTCTCCGTGAGGTGGGCGAGGCGTGGGACCGCGACGAGATCACGGTCGTTCAAGAGCACTACGTCACGGCCTTCTGTCGTGAGAAGCTCCTCGTGATGCTCCATAGTGTCCAAACCGCAGGGAAGGACGCGCCCGAGATCACCTGTGCGACGCCCCCCGGCGAGCACCACGAGCTGGGCTTGCTGGCCCTGTCGCTACGTCTCGTGCTTCGAGGCTTCCGCATCACCTACCTGGGTGCCAACGTGCCTACTGCACAGCTCTGCGAGCACGTCTCGTCACGCGGTGCCGATGCGCTCTGCATCAGCATGGTACACGGACGACCGCAGGCCGAGGTGGTCGCCTACGCGCGCGACATTCGCCGGCGCCTGCCGTCGGCGATTCCCGTGGCCATTGGGGGACGGGGCGTAGATCGCGAGCAGAACTGGCCAGACGTACAAGGCGTCGACTTCTGCGGGCAGCGACTTCCGGCTTGGCTGGAGTCGACCTCGGCCTTTGCGCTCGAGCAGCGTCGGTCGAGCTAGCTCACGCGTGCATGCGAACGTGCGCGACCGGGGCGTCCAGGACCTCGGCTTCGTGGCGGGAGAGCACTTCGAGGCGCTGCCGGACCTCATCGCGGGGCGCGAGGCGCTGGGCGAGGTCGACATAGGTCTGAAAGTGACGGGCCTCTGATGCGAGCAGGCCCTTGTAAAACGCGGCGAGGTCTGCGTCTTCGAGGTTCTCGGACAAGAGTTTCATGCGCTCGCATGACCGTGCCTCAATGAGCGCACAGCACAGCAAGGTATCGACAAGTCGTGCGGGCTCGGTCGTTCGGGCTGCTTTGAGAAGGTCCCGCGCGTAGGTGGAGGGTTCGAGTCGGTCGAACGCACAGCCCATCGCCTCGAGTCGTTCAATACAGAGCTCAAAGTGCTCGAGCTCTTCGCGCGCTAGGGCAGACATCTGCTTCACGAGCCAGGGCTTGTCGCTGTAGCGAAAGATCAAGTTCATGGCTGTCGACGCGGCTTTCTTCTCGCAGTGGGCATGGTCGAGCAGCAGCGTGGGGACATCGCTGCAGACGAGGTCGACCCACTCCTGTCGGGTGGTGGAGCTTAAGTGCAGCATGGGTCAGTCCAGCTCCGCACGGCCTTCGTCGGTCAGACGAGCTTCGGCGGTGTCATGGTCGTAGTCGAGCAACCCCTCGTCTGTGAGTTCCTCCATCAGCCGGCTGAAGCTCACATGGGCCACAAAGTACGTGGACTCTGAATGATCGTGCATGTCCCGGAGCGTAGACCGACCACCCTGTTCATGAACAAAGGCCAAGACGCCCTTGCGGGTACGCTCCCAGTGCTTCTTCTGCCGGTCTGCCGCGCTCGGCTTCTTCTTGGGCTTGGCCTTCGGGGTCTCGGCCAGCACGTCGAGGGGTGGACGGTGCGACGGGGGCTCGGGCAGGGGAGGGGGCGCGCTGGACGCCGCGGGTGCCACCGAGGGGGTGACCTTGGGTGGGGGCGTGGGCTCTGGAGAACGCGCGGACTCTGGAGAAGGCGTGGGCTCGGCGGTCGTTTGGGATGCGTGATCGGGCTCGTCGAGCAAGCTGATCAGCTGATCGAGTACCATCAAGATGCCACTTCGCAGCGTGCTGCGAATCTCGAGACCCGTGATGCTCATGCCACCCCCCTGGGCCGGCTCGTTAACGTGGCGGACGTTGATAGTCCGCCACGAATCTGAATGCGTGACCTTTGTGGTTCACCATTGATAGGCTGCAACCGTGGAGGTTGACATGCGGCATTTTGCAGCACTCGTTGTGGCTTTGTGGATGGCGATGCCTGTAGCCTATGGGCAGTCCGGTGACGCCCCTGATTCCCCGGTGGAGGCCGCAGTCGAGGCTGCGGACGCGACCGAAGCCGTCATGGAGACGGCGAATGTGGCTACGCCGACGCTGGGCATCCCGAAGCATCGGCTCTACTACAGCAATGCCGTATTCGCCCGGGTCAACCCGCTGGGCTTGATCAACCAGCTCACCATGGGGTGGCGCTACCGCCTCATCGATGCCGACCCAGACTCAACCTTATTTGGCGATACCTACACCCTCTTGGGGCTCTCTTCTCGGGCATCACCTGCCTTTGGACGTATTGGCGTCCATGCAGAGATCATGCCCATCGCCGTGTTCCGCGCATGGGTTGATTACGAGTTCGTAGGGTTCTTCGGGACCTTTGACCAGGTGGCTGGATTTGACAGCGCCTCGGCCATGTACTCGGACCAGACGCTACGTGCACTCGACCGTAAGCATCGGGCCATTGGTACCGTGCTGACCACCGGAGCCGTGCTGCAGGGCAAGGTCGGGCCGGTCGCGATTCGCTCGACCTTTCAAGCCACCCGCTTTGATATTGGTCTCGAAGATGCAGATGATAACTTCTTTTACGACCAGTACTGGGACCGCTTGGCGCCCAACCGCCAGTTCATGTTCTTGAACGACTTTGATGTGTTGGGCCTATTCGGGCCTGTACGTGTGGGCGCACGATGGACGTGGAGCGACGCGCTGGTCGGGGACAACGATACCGATGCCGGACTGGCCCATCATCGGGTTGGGCCCCTCTTTGCCTACACCTTTCACGACCGAGGTCCGGGCGCGCGGTTCAACCAGCCCACGATCTTTCTGCTGACGCAGTGGTGGGCACAGCACCCCTACCGCGCAGGGCAAGAGCAGCCGCAAGGACTGCCGCTCATCGCATTGGGCTTTGCGTTCAACGGCGATCTGATGGGCCCTCGACCCGAACGGATGTAGCGACGCTGGGTCAGAGGTTGCGGCGGTACGCGCCGCCGACCTGATACAGCGCCTCGGTGATCTGACCGAGGCTGGCGACACGCACGGTGTGCATGAGCTCACCAAAGATGTTGCCACCACCCAGCGCCACCTGTTGCAGCCGCCGAAGCGCCTCTGGTGCCTCGGCGGCATGTTCGTTTTGGAAGGCGCGGACAGAGGCGATCTGGGCATCTTTCTCTGCGGGGGACGCGCGACGCAGCTCGGGCGTCGGAGGCTCCCAGTCGTCGCCGCTCGTCGCAGGGTCCAAGAAGGTGTTGATACCGATGATGGGCAGTGTGCCATCGTGCTTCTGGTGCTCGTACTTCATGGATTCTTCTTGAATGCGTGTGCGCTGGTACTGAAGTTCCATGGCACCGAGCACACCGCCCCGGTCGTTGATGCGCTCAAACTCCTTGAGCACCGCTTCTTCGACGAGGTCGGTCAGGTAGTCGACAAAGTAGCTTCCCTGTAGGTTGTTCTCGTTGAAGGCCGCGCCCAGCTCTCGATTGATGATCATCTGAATGGCCATGGCACGCCGCACGGACTCCTCGGTGGGAGTCGTGATGGCCTCGTCATACGCGTTGGTGTGGAGGCTGTTGCAGTTGTCGGTGATGGCCAACAGGGCCTGCAGCGTGGTGCGGATGTCGTTGAACTGAATCTCGCGTGCATGGAGCGAACGGCCCGAGGTCTGAATGTGGTACTTCAGCTTCTGGCTTCGGCTGTTGCCCTCGTAGAGGTCACGCATGGCAATGGCCCAGATACGTCGCGCGACACGACCGATGACCGTGTACTCCGGGTCGAGGCCGTTGCTGAAGAAGAAGGAAAGGTTGGGTGCGAAGGCATCGACCGGCATTCCTCGTGAAAGGTAGTACTCGACAAGGGTGAAGCCATTGGCCAGCGTGAACGCGAGCTGGCTGACGGGGTTCGCGCCGGCTTCGGCGATGTGGTAGCCGCTGACGCTGACAGAATAGAAGTTTCGAACATTGTGATCGATGAACCACTGCTGAATGTCACCCATCATGCGCAGGGCGAATTCGGTGGAGAAGATGCAGGTGTTCTGGGCCTGATCTTCTTTGAGGATGTCGGCCTGAACGGTGCCGCGCACACTGGAGACCGTCTCTGCGGCGAGCACGCGCGCCTCGTCTTCGGTGGGCTCACGGCCATGCTCGGTCACGAATGCGCTGCGACGCTGGTCAATGGCCGTGTTCATGAACATGGCCAACAGCATGGGTGCCGGACCATTGATGGTCATGGAGACAGACGTGGTGGGCGCAGAGAGGTCAAAGCCCGCATAGAGACGCTTCATGTCGTCAAGATGCGGGACGCTCACACCCGACTCTCCGATCTTGCCGTAGATGTCCGGGCGCTCATCGGGATCTTGACCGTAGAGTGTGACCGAATCGAAGGCGGTGGAGAGGCGGTGGGCGGTCTCGCCTTCGCAGAGCAAGTGGAACCGGTGGTTGGTTCGATCGGGGCCGCCTTCGCCCGCAAACATTCGCTTGGGGTCCTCGCCGGCCCGCTTGAGTGGGAAGACACCACCCGTATAGGGGAAGTGACCAGGGAGATTTTCCCGTCGCGCAAACCGCCAGAGCTCGGCATGGTCGGTGGTGTGTAGCGGGATGGCTACACGAGGAATGTGATTGTCGCTGAGCGACTCGCGCATCATGGGCTGCGTGATGACCTTGTTACGAACCTTATATTCGAAGGTGTCTGCCGTGTAGCGGGCCTTGAGTTCTGGCCAGCCTTCGAGCCAGGCTCGGGCCTCGGAAGGCAGGCCGTCTTGGGCCGAGGCGATCTGCGTTTCGAGCACGGCCACCGCGTCAGCGTGCTCGGACATGGTCTCGCAGGCTGTCTTGAGGTGCTGAATGCGTTGTGCGGCCTGCGCTTGTTGCTCGGTGGCCTTGTGATAGCTGCGGACGGTGTCCGAGATCTCCGCGAGATAGCGAACGCGGCGAGGGGGCACGATGGGCGTGGTGGCTGGCGCGACGCGCACGTCGGGTCGAGGCACTGCACCCGAACTCTCGGGGAGTGTGTAGTCGGAGAGTGCGTCGACGAGGCCATGGAAGACGGCGTCTACGCCGGGGTCAGCAAATCGCGCGGCGCGTGTCCCGAAGACGGGCAGGTCATCATCCGCGAGGTCCCACTGCTCACGGTTGCGACGGACCTGTTTGCGCACATCTCGAAGCGCATCGAGCGCCCCGCGTTTTCCGAACTTATTGATGACCACCAAGTCTGCGTAGTCGAGCATGTCGATCTTTTCGAGCTGGCTCGGCGCCCCATACTCTGGGGTCATGACGTAGACGGTGGTGTCGGCCACGGCGGTGACATCGGCGTCGCCTTGGCCAATGCCGCTCGTCTCGACCAAGATGAGGTCGAAGCCTGCGTGTTGGCACAGACGAATGGCGTCGGCGGTCGCTGCCGACAGCTCACCCTTGCGGTCCCTGGTCGCGAGACTACGGAAGAACACTCTGTCTGGGTTGAGCGCGTTCATCCGGATGCGGTCACCTAGGAGCGCGCCACCGCTTCGCTTTCGTGTGGGATCGACGCAGAGGACGGCGATGGACGAGGTCGGCCGGTCCATGAGCCAGCGTCGGAGGAGCTCGTCCGTGAGCGAGGACTTTCCGGCACCGCCCGTACCCGTGATGCCGACCACGGGTACCCGTCGCGCGGGTTCAGACCGTAGGGCCTGTACCTCGTCGGCTGTGAGCGCTTCGGGACGCTGAGAGAGGAGCTCGAGACGGGTGATCCAGTGGGCGATCGCCGCATGATGGTCTGGCGAGAGGTCGGCGAGCGGGCGCGCCGCACGGTCAAGCGGGTCATTGTCCGAGCGCTGAATCAGGTCGTCGATCATGCCCACGAGACCCATGCGACGGCCGTCTTCGGGGCTGTAGATGCGGTCGACGGCGCCCTCGGCTTCGAGGGTCCGGATCTCTTCGGGAACGATGACGCCCCCGCCCCCGCCAAACACGCGGATGTGCTCCCCACCCATCTCATTGAGAAGTTGCCGCAGGTAGCGGAAGTACTCCATGTGCCCGCCTTGATAGGACGACACGGCGACGGCTTGCGCATCCTCTTGGATGGCGGCGGTCACGACATCACGCACGGCGCGGTCGTGACCGAGGTGGACCACCTCACAGCCGCCCGATTGAAGGAGACGACGCATGAGGTTGATCGCGGCATCATGGCCGTCAAACAGACTTGCTGCCGTGACGACGCGCACGGGGTGGCTGGTGGTGTAGCGGCTGTTCATGGGATCTCCACGCGCGTATGACCGGAGGCACCTCGTAGCGCGTCGATGACCTGTCTTCCATGGTGATGACAGGTCACGATGGACGGGATGCGATGACACGGCTTATGAATGTGGCGAGGAAGGGTACGCATGTCGCATGCGCCGGGACACAACAACCAGATCAACGCGGCCGTGTTCGGCATCCCGATGTGGCTGTGGGTCGTTGCGTTCGGTGGCCTGCTGCTCTGGTGGGGAACCACCACGCAAACCGCACAACGGCGTGCCGCAGATCCGACAATTCCCTAGGACCATAGGTTGACATGCGACGTGCAATGACGGTTTTAATGTTGGCTTCGGGGACAGCAGGCAGTCTGCTCGTCTGGGTGCACAACGGGGATGGCGCGGCAGCATGGCAGACCGTCTGGACCGGACTTTCGCGAGGCATTGCTCTGGTTCTTGGGCTATGGTCATGACGCGAAATGTGTTGGTGTTAACTGCCCTTATGCTCGGCTGTCGCGAGCGCGTTCAGCTGGACGGCGGCGCGCGCGGAGAGGCGAGCGCAGCGCTGGCGCGGGTCCTCGCTGCAGCGGTCACCGAAGATGGCTGGGTCGACTATGACCAGGTGGCGGCGCACCGCGATGACCTAGAGACCTATCTGTCATGGGTTTCGGAGCCGCGCCCCGTGCCGCGTCGCTCGAATCATCAGCGCTCGCGTTGGCTCAATATCCACAACGCGCTCACCCTGTGGAGTGTGCTTGAGGAGGGCCGTCCAGACGACATGTCTTCCCGACCATCGATCTTTCTCCGGGAGGATGGTTCATGGACCCAAGGACGGGCGTTTCAGGTGGATGGCCGGTGGACCTCCATCTGGGAGATTCGTCACGAGCGGCTGCGCGGTCGAGGCATGTCCCCCTTGGACCACGCGGGCCTCTATCGGGCGCGTCGGTCGGGACCTCCGCTTCGTGGGGCGCCCTTTACGCCGGGCGGTGTCGATGCCGAGCTGCGCCAACACATGCGGACGTGGATGGAAGACGGAGACCGGGGTGCCGTGGTCGAAGAAGACCATGTGGTCCTCGATGCGACGTTCGAAGAGTATGCGAACGATTTTGACTTCTGGACCGCAGGCCTTAGCCCGTGTGCCTTTCTGGAGCGCCGTGTGGCCGATGAGATGAAGACTGGCCTAAAACGGTTAGAATCCGTGGGGTGTCCTGTGGTGTTTCGCGCGCATGACACCCGCGTGGATGATGCGTCCCGTCGATAGACGCCGACGAGTGTCACGGCGGGCGTGCAACGGGACTGATCACGGTTAGGGTGTGCAGCCCGGAGGTCACATGGCGACCAACCCGAAGCCACGATGGCTGAAAGTCAAGCTTCCCACTTCGCCGCGGTACCACCAGATCCGCAACACGGCGCGAACCCGTAAGCTCTCGACGGTCTGTGAAGAGGCGCATTGTCCGAACATCGGCGAGTGCTGGGGTGGGGGGACGGCAACCTTTATGGTGATGGGGCACATCTGTACCCGCGGCTGCCGCTTCTGCGCTGTCACGACGCGCCGAAAGGGCGTCGACCTCGACCTCGACGAGCCCGCGAACCTCGCCCAGACCATCCGCGAAATGGATCTCGACTACGTGGTGATTACCTCGGTCGACCGAGACGATCTCGCCGACCATGGTGCAGGCCACTTCGCCGCGTGTATTCGCGAGACCCGCGAAGCCAGTCCAAAGACCATGGTTGAAGTGCTCACGGGAGATTTTGGCGGCAATGTCGGAAGCATGCTCACGGTCGTACAGGCGGAGCCCGAGGTCATTGCGCACAACATCGAGACGGTGGAACGCCTGACGCCAAAGGTGCGCGACCCGCGCGCGACCTATCAGCAGTCCATGGACATGCTGAAGGCCGTCAAGGTGATGGACCCCGAGCGATACACCAAGTCCTCCATCATGGTGGGGCTTGGTGAGACCGACAAAGAGGTCATCGAGACCATGCGTCATCTGCGCGACGTCGGCGTCGATTTCTTGACGCTCGGCCAGTACTTGCAGCCCACCAAGAAGCACCTCAAGGTGGTCGAGTTTGTTGAGCCCCAGCGGTTTGACGCATGGCGTGAGGCCGGACTCGAACTTGGATTTCACTACGTCGCCTCTGGGCCTCTGGTGCGTTCGAGCTACAAGGCAGGCGAGTTCTTCATTAAGGACTTCGTCCAATCTGGGCGTGCTGCGAATGCGCCCTACACCAGCCGAGCCCATCGCCCATGAGTCCATTGTTGCAACGTGTTGCTACCCACGAAGGGGTGGTCGTCCTCGCAGAAGGTCAGCCACCCTCTGGGCCAGCTGTGACCGCGCTCCCATCCGGTGATGCAGCGCTCGTTGGCGTCGCCACGGGTGCGGCTATCGGCGGTACGGCAACGGTGGTTATGCTCAGCGGTCGACGGTCCCTCGACGAGGCTCAAGAGGCCCTCGTGGCGGCGTCGCAATGCGCCCAAAGTGGTGGACTTCAAGCACCGCTCGTCGTGTGCGTGCCGCTTGGCGCGCAAGACATGCTCGATTCCGATCGGACCTGGCCCAACGCTGCGGTGGCACGAGATGGCGGTGTAGCCGCTGACCTCATGGATGTGGCGCTACGTAAGCCCGAATTTTCGGTGCTAATGGTTCCAAGGGTAGAGACAGCCGTTGGCGTCCCGCTTGCAGAGGGGACGCATCAGGTGCTGCGTCAGGGCGATCATGTGGTGCTTGTGGCCACGGGCACGTCTGTCGTGGAGGCACTGCAGGCTGCATCAGTCCTCGAACACGAGGGCATCACCGTCGAGGTGGTGGACGCGATTCGGCCCGATTCCGAGCATCTGTGTGGCTACCTTGCCCAGCGCGCAGCCCACGTAGGGCGGCTTGTATTTGTGCACGCCCCCGGAGAGGCCTCACTTCTGCGGGAGCTCCAGCGAGCCGTTACCCGCAGCTCTTTTTGGACCCTAGAGAGCCCACCTACCCTCACGGGGGGTGAGCAGGTCATCGATGTGTGTCGCGACGCGGCGCATGACCGCTTGGAGTAGACCATGGCGTTCGTATTTGAGATGCCCGAAGTTGGCGAAGGTGTGGTGGAGGCCGAAGTGGCCGAGTGGAAGGTTGCGGTCGGAGACACCGTCGCCGTCGACCAGCCTCTCTGTGAGATCACTACGGACAAGGCCAGTCTTGAGGTGTCGAGCCCAAAGGCCGGTGTCATCGTCAAGCTCTACGGCGAGCCTGGCGACATCGTGGGTGTTCACACCCCACTATGCGAGATTGACACGTCGGGGGCTGCGGCTGCTGCTCCGGCTGAAGCCTCGCCAGAGCCCGCCGCTAAAGCGGCCGCACCTGCTCCCGCGCCGGCGACGCCTACACCAGCTGCCCCTGCAGCGCCCGTGCCGGCGCCAACGCCCACAAACGGTGTGCCGAGAGCTGCGCCAGCCGTGCGAAAGCACGCACAAGAGCTGGGCGTCGACCTGCGCTCCGTGGCAGGCACTGGCCATCGTGGCCGCATCACACACGATGACCTGACGCGGGCGCCCACCCCTGCAGCGGCTCCACTGCCCATCGCGCCGCGTGCGCTGCCGATGGTCGATGCTGCGCCAGACGACCAGCGCGTCAAGATTATGGGCATTCGCCGAAAGATCGCCGAGCGCATGGTCGCGGCAAAGCACACCGCGCCGCACTTCACCTACGTCGAGGAGATCGACTGCACAGCCTTGGTGGAGCTGCGCGGAAAGCTCAAGGCACGTGCGGCAGAATACGGGGTCAAGCTGACCTACATGCCCATCTTCGCCAAGGCGGTCTCCTCCGTCATGCGGCAGTTCCCGAACGTGAACGCTGTCATGGATGAGGCGGAGAGTACACTGGTGGTCAAGGGCCGCCATCACTTCGGGTTCGCCTGTGACACGCCCAACGGCTTGATGGTCCCCGTCATCCGCGATGTGCAGGCGAAGTCCTTGCTGCACCTCGCTGCAGAGATGCAGGACCTGTTTGGTCGCGCCAGAGAAGGTAAGGCGACGCGGGATGAGCTCTCGGGCAGCACATTCACCATCACCTCGGTCGGGTCGATTGGCGGTGTGCTTGCGACACCAATTCTCAACGTCCCAGAGGTGGCCATTCTGGGCCTGAACCAAATCAAGCGTCGACCTGTCGTGCTCGATGATGGCTCTATCGTGGCTCGCCACATGACCTACGTGTCGCCGAGCTTTGACCATCGCATCATCGATGGCGCGGTGGCGGCGAGGTTCATTGCGGCCCTGAAAGATGTGCTCGAGCACCCAGAGCGATTGTTCTTGGAGATGGTGTGACCGTCGACCAAGAACTGCAGACGCTACGCGACGCTGAACAGCAGCTTCAAGAGGCCATGGGCTGGCCCCTGGCGCTGCGTGAGGTCGAAGCGCAGACGACGCTCGCCACCCTTCGGGCGCTTCCTCGGGCGGTCTGGTGGGTCGCCGGGCCACGGCAGCGCGCAGCCGCGGCGCTGCGTGGGGTACGGGTCGCCCATCTTGCGTCTTCCCCCATGTCGGGCCATGCGGCGTACAAGCTTGCACCGTGCGCACCAACCGCTGGGATGCGTGCGTTGCATGCGGTGGGATTGTGTATGTCCGGTGCCCGCGCACTGCTCTCTACCGGGCCGGCGCTTCTCGCGCAGTCCGGTGGTTTTCAGGCGATGAACATCGCAGCGCTGCGTGGCTTGCCATTGACCGTGGTGATGCATGAGCCCCTGTTCGACGGTGCGCCCGTGCCAGCGCAGACGTCGCGACCCCCAGAGAAGGTCTGTCGGGCTTTGGGCTGGAAGGTCCACCTGTGTGAGGCCGCCGACACGGACACGCTGGAGAAGGCGGTCGCCCGAGCGGTAAACGCGAAAGGACCGCAGCTGATTGTTGTGCGAGAGGCCCCCGCCGCATAGGGCTGGTCCATCACACGTTACCGTTCTGTTTCCCGACATTCGGAGGATGTCATGAGTTCGACGCACTACCAAGCCATCGTTCTTGGCGCCGGCCCTGGCGGATACCCCTGCGCAATTCGCCTTGCCCAGCAGGGTATTCGCACCCTCGTGGTCGAGAAGCTCCACTGGGGCGGTGTCTGCCTCAACGTGGGGTGCATTCCCTCAAAGGCCTTGATCACGGCTGCTAAGCGCATGGAAGAGATCACCAAGGCATCTGCGATGGGCATCGAGGTTGCGGGTGATGTCTCTCTGAACATGGGCAAGCTCCAGAAATGGAAGCGAGGCATCACTCAGAAGCTCAACGGCGGTATCTTGACGCTGCTGAAGGGCAACAAGGCGGACACCGTGTTTGGCACGGGCCGGCTCGTGGGGCCCAATGAGGTCGCAGTCACCACCGAAGATGGCGAGCAGCGCTTCACGGCCGACCACATCGTGATCGCGACCGGGTCCCGTCCCATTGAGATCCCAGGATTCTCGTACGCCGATGAGCCAGTCCTCGATAGCACCAAGGCGCTCGACCTCGAAGAGCTGCCCGGTCGTCTCGTCGTGATTGGCGGTGGCTACATCGGCCTTGAGATGGGCGGTATGTATGCCAAGCTCGGCTCAGAGGTCACCGTCGTGGAGATGCAGCCCAGCGTCCTGTTTGGATTCGACAAGGACGCCGTTAAGGTGGTGGCACGGAAGCTCAAGAAGGCCGGCGTGACCACGTTGCTCAAGACGCGCGCCAAGGGCTGGGAGGTCACCGATGACGGTATCGCCGTGCATGTGGAGACTCCGAAGGGCGACCAGACCATCGCAGCCGACAAGGTGCTGGTAACAGTTGGGCGCTTCCCGAACTCCGAGAACCTCGGTCTCGAAGAGCTCGGCATCGAGAAAGACGGGCGATTCATCAAGACCGATGCGCAGCGACGTACCAACGTGCCGCACATCTTCGCGATTGGTGATGTGACCTGCCAGCCGATGTTGGCCCATAAGGCAACCTATGAAGGTGAACTTGTGGCCGAGATCATCGCCGGACACAACCGTGTCTACGACGCACGCACGGTCCCAGCCGTGGTCTTTACGGACCCCGAGATTGCCATTGCTGGGCTCGACGAGGCTGAGGCCAAGGCTGCGTATGACAACGTCAAGGTAGGCAAGGTGCCTTATGCAGCTGTCGGACGGTCACTCACTACGATGGCCACCGAAGGATTCTACAAGGTGCTCGTGAACGGCGACGACAACATGGTGCTTGGCGTCACGATTTGCGGGGCTCATGCGAGTGATCTGATCAGTGAAGCCGCGCTCGCGGTCGAGATGCACGCCGAGGCGCTCGACATCGGTCTGACCATTCATCCGCACCCCACACTCGGAGAGGGTGTGATGGAGGCGGCCAAGGCTGCGTTGGGCGAAGCGGTGCACATCATCAACAAGTGAGTGGGCTCGCCCCGGGGGCGTAGATGCTTCTGCAGATGCTCGTAGATGATCCCGTCTGGTACGGGATCCTCATCGCCGTCATGCTCGCGTCTGTGGTGCTCCACGAGCTGGGTCATGCCCTTGCCGCGACGTGGCAAGGAGACCCTACGCCCTCTTCGGAAGGGCACCTGACCCTAGACCCCAGCGTTCACATGGGGCCAGTGGCGCTCGTGATGTTGCTGGTCATGGGCATGACGTGGGGATCTTGCCCCGTCGATCCGCGACGCTTTCGAGATGGTCGCACGGGCAGAGCGTTGGTCGCTGCGGCCGGGCCGGCCGTGAATCTCGTGCTCGGTTTGCTGATGGCCCCTGTGGTGGTCTGGAGCGCATCTGTGTGGGGGGGCGACCATACCGTGCCACGCGCCCTCATGATGGCGGGGGCCCTGAACATCGCAATGGCGTTGTTCAACCTTGTCCCCGTACCCCCGCTGGACGGTTTTGAGATCGGTGCGGCCACGTGGATTCCACGGCACATCGCGGCACGAATGCAGGAGGCTCAATGGGGTCTTTTTCTGCTGCTCTTTTTGGTCGCACCGCGGATTTTCGACATGGGGATCGCGATGTTTGGCGTGATGCTGTCGTGGGCTCTGACGTGATCTACTCGACGTAGCCAAGAGCCTCGAGCTCTGCGCGGCGCTGGGCATCTTCGGCCTGGTTGGCACCGGAGCGCAGGTGTGCGGTGTGGCGCTCGCCAAGAGCGACCACATCTTCCTTGAGGCGATGGTCACCGAGCGCCTCGGGCCGTAACTCTCCAGGGTCCTCGTTGAGGTCCACGCGAAGCAGGTCGCCCTCTCGCCAGAATACCTTTTCGTCGTCATGCCAAAGGGTCGCCATGTCTGCACCCTTCTTCACGTCGAGCTTTCGGCGCATGCTGAAGGAGCTGACGGGTGTGGGCGATGTGGGGAGCTTTCCGTCTCGCGCCAAGTAGAAGGCGTTGGTCGCGCTGAAGGGCTCGGGCAGCTCGATCTGGGTCTCGGCTTCGGAGTCATAGAAGACGAACGGGACGTTCACGACGGGCTCGTGGGTATAACACCCATGTCGGAGCAGCTGATGTTCTCCGAGAAACTCGCCATGGTCGCTGGTGATGATCAGGCGGAACCCATTCTTCAGCCAGCCTTCTCCTCGGAGGTACTCCATGAGTCCCTCGAGGTTCTTGTCTGCAAGCGAGATGCCGTAGTCGTAGCCATCTGTGATCGCAGCAAGGTAGGCCTCGGCCTCCTCTTCTTCCATCTCGCCCTTGATGTAGCGATGGTACGGCGTATCGAGGGTGGCACGATGGACATCGAACTTGAGCTCTGGTCGCTCCGGAACCCAGCTGATGTTGTTGGGAACGGCCGGGTACGGGTCGTGCGCATCGATGAGATTCACAAATAGGAACAGCGGCTCGCGCGGCGAGAGGTTCTTGAGGAGTTTGTTGACGGCACGGACGGTCTTCTCGCCGCGAAGCTCGGTTAGGTTCTTGGCGGTGCGGGCGTATTCGAACCCGCGCTGAAGTCCGGAACGTCGTGAGAGGGTGGGATTCGCACTGACCATCACGGTCTGGTACCCCTGGTCCGACATCATCTCCGACAGCACTGGAGTGTCATTGCCAAACACACGACCCATGCTGGAGACGCCGTGCGCGGGCACATCGAGCGAAGTGAAGTAGCTCGCGTGGCTTGGAATCGTCCATGTCCCAGGGCTGTAGGCCCGACATGTGGTGGCGGCGCCGGTCTTGTTCTTCAGGTGCTCGAGGAACGGACTGGTCGGCCGATCGTAGTCGCAGAGCGACAGCGACTCGGAACGGACTGTGTCCATCACGACGAAGATGACGTTCTGAACACCGGGTTGCCCCTTCGGCCGTGCCTCGGAAGCATTGCGCCGGCGCTCGGCACGTTCCTGCCGCTTCTGACGCATTTCAGCTCGTGAGACCTGGTCATCGGCATTGGCTGCCGCACCATTCTTGGACGGCGCCGGGGTAGGGGAGTCTCCCCAGCATCCCGCGAGGGCGAGGAGAAGCAGAGGGGTAAGCGCTGTGGTTGACGGCATCGTGTTCCTTCCAAGGCTACTCACGGTATCCCAAGGCTTCGAGTTGGTCTGCAAGGTCTTGGTCGACTTCGGTCTTCTCGGCCTGCGTCGTGGTGAGGGCCTCGGCTTTCTTGGCCCGCCATGCGGTCAGGTCCTCGAGTAGAGGAAGGTCTTGTTCAAGGGGCTGGGCAAGGAGGGGGTCTGCATGTCGGTCAAAACAGCCGTCGATGAATAGGCCCTTTTTCTTTTGGCGCGCCGAGCTTCCGAAGTCCTTCTGACACTGGTGGGTGGGTGTGAAGACTGCGGCGCGGTTGGCTTCCTGGAACCAGGTGTCGACCCAGACGCGGGCTTGATCTGTGGTGGGTGCGCCGCGAACAGCCGGTGAGAGGTCACGGCCTTCTGTATCGTCGACCTGTGGCCAGCCCAGCACACCGGCGATGGTCGCGGTGATGTCGACCTGGGATGCGACCCCGAGCACACGGTGACCTTGGGCAACGCCCGGGCCGGCCATAATCCACGGGACGTGGACGACCGAGGGCATGGGGTATTGGCCGTGCGCATAGCCGTGGTGTCGCGGGTAGTTCATCCCCTCACCGTGATCGGCCACAAAGACGAACAGGGTGTTGGTCCGGTCCAGGCCACGCGATGCGAGCGCTGTCTCAAGGTAGCCTACGACACTGTCAAGCTCGTGCACGTGGAAGCGGTATTGTGCAATCCGGTCGGGCATGTCGTGTTCAGCAAAGGTGCCGTAGTCGCTCTTTGGCGCTGTACGTGGCGCGTGCGCCTCAAGGAACATCATCTGCAGGTAGAGGGGCTTCTCGGTGCCGAGATCGTCGACCTTTTGCACAAGGGCATCGACGAGCTTCTTGCCGTCCAGCTTTTTTGCCCAGTTGGCCTTCAAGCCTGGCTGATAGTGATCGAACCCCTGGTCAAAGCCGAACTCTGGAAGCAGATTTGGGTTTGCTGTACCACCGATGGTGATGTAGCCCTGCTCAACGAACCGCTCGGCGAGGGTGCGTGTCGCTTCAGGGAGCTTTCTGTCGTTTCTGCGAGGGCCTGGCTCGACCATCCCGAGGGTCACGGGATGGTGTCCCGTCAGGATCGCTGTCGATGCAGCGCGGGTCCACGGTGCTGCGGCCACGAGGTCGTCAACGACTGTTCCTTCCGCGGCGAGGCTGCTCAGGTGAGGCGTGGTCGTGGCCGGGCCACCGTAGGGGGTAAGCTGGTCTTTTCGGACCGTGCAGCCCATGATGAAGACCACATGGGGTGGGGCCGCAGGCGCATTGACTTGGCGGGCAGCCGGCGTAGCCTCCGTGAGCGGTGTGGGGGCAACGACCGCAGCTTCTTGAGGCGAGGGGTCGCGGGGCACATTGCTAGGCCGCCCCCCTCGGGCGTTGGCACCTTCACCACTCGTACGCGCGGATTGCTTGATGGCCTTTCTCTTGGCGCGACGCTCGGCACGCGTCTCTGGTGCGGCGGGCTGGGGTGCGGTCCAGCTCAAGACGGCGGCGCCTCCGATCATCAACGTGCCCAGCAGTATCATCGTCCAACCGGCGCGCATGGTGTCCTCTCTCGCAGCAAGGTACCCGGTGCGATACCCGACCGAGCGGGAGGCGTCCATGGGGCGATTTATCGTACTTGAGGGATTAGATGGGGCCGGCACCACCACACAACGTGGGCGGGTGACTGAATGGCTGCGAAGCCGAGGCAAGACAGTCGTCGAAACCTTCGAGCCGACCGATGGTTTTATCGGTCGTGAGATACGACGTGTGCTGCGACGAGAAGAAGGTGCGGTACACCGCTCCACGTTGCCATGGATGTTTGCGGCCGACCGTGCGGATCACTTGAGCCGTCTGGTGGATCCCGCATTGCAGCGGGGCGAGTGGGTCATCTCTGACCGTTACCTCCATTCCTCCCTCGCGTACCAGTCGCTCGATCGGGCGCTTGAGGAGGTCTGGGAGCTCAACCATCGGTTCCGTGCGCCCGACCTGACCCTCTTCGTCGCAGTGTCCGTCGACACTTGTCTTGAACGAATGGCGCGAAGGGGGGGGACTGCCGAGCTGTTTGAGCAACGCGAAGCGCTTCAGCGCGTCGCGGCATCGTACGAACGGGTCATGGCGCGCCTACAGGAGCGTGGCGACACGATTGTTCGTATCGATGGAGATGCTCCGATCGAGTCCGTGACAACCGCCATTCAGAGTGCCATGAGCGGGGTGTTGGAGGTCTGATGTTGCGACCGGTATGGCTCGGGTGCGTTCCGTATGCACGGGCCCTGCGTCTGCAAGAAGCGGTGCTCGCGGCACGACGCCAGCCCGAAGCACGGCACGACGTGTTGCTGTTGCTGGAGCACCCACCCACGATCACCATCGGTCGTCGTCGCGGTGCGGCCGACAACATTCTTGACCCCACGGAGGTCGAGGTGGTGCAGGTGAGCCGAGGGGGAGATGTCACGTGGCACGATCGAGGCCAGCTGGTGGCGTATCCGATCATCGCCTTGGAAGACGCACGCCAGGACCTCCGGGACCACCTCTCACGAATTGAAACAGGGGTGATGGCAACGCTCACGCGATTGGGGTTGGCACCGCATCGTGACCCACGAAACACCGGAGTCTGGTTGCCTTGCGCAGACCAACAGAGCCGAAAGGTCTGCAGCATCGGCGTGGCATGCCGTCAGTGGGTCACATGGCACGGACTAGCCTTGAACGTCGATAACGAGCTGGAGCAGTTCTCGAGAATTAACCCGTGCGGATTTGATGCAGATGTGATGACCCGGCTCGAAGACCACGCGTCGGGTTGGTCGGTTGCTGACCTTGTGCCGGGTCTAGCAGAAGATCTTGCTGCCGCATTGGCACGCGGGCTTGCCCCCATAGACGAGGTCATATTCGAACGGGACGAAGAAATCGAGGACCTGGCCAATCGTCTGGTACGAGGCGTTGCTCTTTAGCGTCTGTTCGGCTTATACCCGCCCTGTCGCAACCGGGAGGACCCGTGCTTGACCCACGTGTGATTGCTGCAGACCCTGATGCCGCCAAGGCGCAACTCCGACGCCGAAACGCGAGTGAGGACAGCCTCGCGAGCATCGACACCATCGCGGCATTGGCGTCTCGGCGGGTGGAACTTGTGGGTGAGCGCGATGAGCTTCGTGCGAGCCGCAACAGCCTTTCTAAAGAGATCGGCGGGCTGTACAAGCAGGGCCGTCGTGATGAAGCCGAGGCGATCAAGGCGAAGGTTGCGGCCGGTAATGAGCGGATCACGCTCCTCGAGGCAGAGTTGGGGCGTCTGGAGGCCCAGTCGACAGATCTGGCGATGCGGTTGCCGAACCGACTGGCTGATGATGTACCTGCGGGACACTCGGAAGAGGACAACGTGGAGCTTCGTCGATGGGGAACGCCGAGAGCGCTCGACTTTGAGGCGCAGGGGCATGTCGAGCTTGGCGAAGCTCTCGGAATTCTCGATATGGAACGAGCGGCAAAGCTCTCTGGAACGCGCTTCTCCGTGCTCTACGGCGCAGGTGCACGTCTTGAGCGATCACTCGTGAACTTCTTTCTCGATATGCACACCTCGTCCCATGGGTATGTCGAGGCCATGGTGCCCTACATCGTGCACCGCCGTGTGCTTGAGGGCACGGGTCAGTTGCCGAAGTTTGAAGACGACATGTTTCGTCTGGCCGAGCCCCTGAACGGGGCCGACGCCTTCCTCATTCCGACAGCCGAGGTGCCCGTCACAAACCTCCGGCGGGACGAGATCGTTGGCCATGAGGAGCTGCCACTGAAGTATGCGTGCTTCACGCCATGTTTTAGGGCAGAAGCAGGCTCCGCCGGCAGAGATGTGCGAGGGCTCATGAGAACCCATCAGTTCCACAAGGTGGAGCTGGTCCAGGTGACGACGCCGGAGGGCTCGCAAGCCGCGCATGATGCGATTGTTCGCCATGCAGAGGCGTGTCTCGAAGCGCTAGAGCTTCCGTATCGGTCTATGCTCCTTTGTGCGGGCGACACCAGCTTCGGCGCAGCACGCTGCATCGATCTCGAGGTCTGGCTGCCGAGCCAACAGACGTACCGTGAGGTGAGCTCGATCTCGAACTTCAATGACTTCCAGGCGCGAAGGATGAACCTCCGCTACCGGCCCGAACCTGCGGATGGGAAGAAGAAATCAAAGCCCGTATACGCTCATACGCTCAATGGGTCAGGGCTTGCGGTAGGCCGTGTGTTGCTGGCCGTGCTCGAGAATCACCAACAAGCCGACGGGTCCATTCGAATTCCTGCAGCGCTGCAGCCCTATATGGGTACGGACCGTATTCAGGCCGTGTGACAGGGCCGTCCTGCAGGGGAGTTGTTCCAATGTGGGCGAGGCGCTTGACATGGCTGTAGGGATCGTTAAGACCGGCCGGCCGTGTCTTTGGAGGCGTGGCCGAGTGGTTTAAGGCGTCGGTCTTGAAAACCGAAGGCATGAAAGTGTCCGGGGGTTCGAATCCCTCCGCCTCCGTCCCACGGGTTCTCTGACATCTCTTGCGGAGCCGTGACCGAGCGGCCGAAGGTGCTGGATTGCTAATCCAGTGTGGGGGGCAACTTCCACCGAGGGTTCGAATCCCTCCGGCTCCGCCATCCCGTGGGCGTCGCTTCAACGCGGCGGTCAAACTGCGCACCCATAGCTCAATTGGATAGAGCGTCGGACTACGGATCCGAAGGTTAGGGGTTCGACTCCTCTTGGGTGCGCCACTTCAAAAGCCCTGTCAGCGTCACTGCTGGCAGGGCTTTTGTTTGTTGTGTACCGGGTTCGCGGGATGCACCTTTCCGCACTCGGCGTGGGCGTTGGGGCGCTAGGGCACGCTGATCGAGTACAACCGGGACGTTACGAATCCCGGGGCAGGTGGCAGCTCAAGAATACTCACGCCCTCGTCGACGGGTGTAAGGGTGTAGCTCACCTGCCAGTCGCACTGGCAGTAGCAACTGGGTAAGCCTGGGTCGTCGTAGGTGATCGTATGGTTTCCGGCCGTAGACGAAACCGTGGCCGTTAGGCTACCCACGCAGCACCCTCTTACACGAGGATCCGTCACGCTGATCTCACCCGGCGCGGATACAAGGCTGGGAACGACGGGTCCGGTTCCCGAGCCCGGCGTGGCGCAGGAGCTCAGCTGCAGATTGATCAGGTCGGGTGTGACGAGATTTGCTACGGAGACGCCGGTATCGCTGGAGAGGTTCCCCGTGTCGTTGAGCGATGTGGCCGTGTCTTCTTCGCTGTCAGTGTCTACGTCCAACGTGAAGTCCAGGACGAGGGAGGGCGCGTCGGTGCTGACGAGGGGTAGGATGACTTCAGACTCGGTCGTGGGTGTGGTGGGGGACGAATCTACGGCCTGAACGGTTCTGCCACACGCCATCAGGAACATGAGTGCACCGATAGGGTAGAGCGTTCGAAAGCGTGTCATGGCCTTACCTCTGGTCTCCATCATTACATACAGCCTGAATCTGAAGCCCTCGACACAAGAATTTTATGCCTTGGGGGCAGTATCGAAATTTGCCGCAAAGATGTGGATTTTCCGAAGTGGCTATTTTTTTGGTCTCTGTAGGAGCAAAAAAAAAGCCCCGCGCCGGGGCGCGGGGCTTGAGGGCGCCGAGGCACCCTTTTTATCAGATAGCGCTGTCGAGAGCCGAGGAGACCTCGCCGAAGTTGCTGCTGAGGCTGTTACCGAGAGCCTGGAGTGCAACGATGATGGCGACAGCGATGAGTGCAGC
>JBMHDG010000040.1:0-24964 GCA_049889515.1 Myxococcota bacterium | reverse complement strand
TTCAGCGTGTCGATGACCGCGGCGTCTTTCTTGTGGGCGACAGCCCAGACGGCACCACCGATAGCCGTGACTATGGTCCAGTCGCTGTCGGCGCTGTGTGGGGCCGTGTGGCCTGTGTGCTCACATGATGCTGCTCGATCCGGTACGGGCACCGCTGTTGGTGGCGGCCATGTCGATCGCCATGTTCCACACCTTCGTGGGCGTGGATCACTACCTGCCCTTCGTCGTGCTCGGGCGCGCCAGAGGGTGGTCCACCCGGAAAGTGTTGGGCATCACCGCGTTGTGTGGTCTGGGTCATGTCATCGGGAGCATCCTACTGGGATGTGTGGGACTGCTCATTGGCATGGGCCTCGGTCAGATGTCTTGGATTGAGGGCGTTCGGGGCGAGCTTGCCGCCTGGCTACTGATCGGCTTCGGGCTCGCCTACATGGCGTGGTCATGGGTGCGCGTGCAGCGCAACGCTCGGCACGCCCATGTGCATGTCCACGAGGACGGGGTGGCACACCACCACGAGCATGACCATCACCGCGAACACGCGCATGTGCACACCGCCGGGGCCACCACCTTCTGGGGGTTGTTCGTGATCTTTGTGCTCGGCCCGTGCGAGCCCCTGATTCCTTTGTTGATGGTCCCCGCCGTAGAGCACGACTGGTGGTTGGTGGCCGAGGTCTCTGCATTGTTCGCGGGATTCACCATCGTAACGATGGTGACGATGGCGTGGCTCGGCACCCTCGGACTCCGCTTGGTGCCCGCCAAAGCCGTGGAGACCTGGGGTAACGTCGCCGCTGGGGGCGCCATCGCAGCCAGTGGTTTGGCCATTCAGCTGCTGGGCATTTGAGGTCTAGCGAAACCGCCAGGTCGTGCCGGTTCCGGGCGTGGCGGGTCCTGGTAAGATCTGCCGAAGGTAGTAGCCCGCACCCTTCTTGGGCTCCCAGTGTTTCGGATAGCCAAGGCTCACCTCCTCGAATCGGACGCCATCGACCCAGTCCGTGGCGCGCATGTGCAGGTGACCGGAGACGCAGACGGCTGCGTTGTAGCGGGTGTGCCAGTCTTCGGTGAGCCGCGTTCCACACCATGGGGAGAACCGCGGGATGCGTCGCAAGCGCACCAGGTCTTGGCGCAGGGGCCAGTGGTTGATCAAGACCGTGCGCTCGCCGTCGGGGAGGGCCTGAAGCCGGCGTTGGGTAGCCGCGACCCGTGCATGACACCATGCACCCCGCGTGGGCCATGGCCACGGGTCGAGAAACACCTCATCGGTGCAGCGGATACCCGCCTCTGCGGCCCATGCCACCGCGTGCTCTGCGCCGACGTCGTCGGGCACAAAGCTGTAGTCGTAGAGCAGAAACATCAGGCAGAGATGCAGCGGCTCACCCCCGGGGGTGGTCCACACGGCCCATGGGTCTTCGGGCGTGAGGACACCCGCTGCCCGACAACGATCGACCAGCTCTTGGTAGCGCTCGGCACCCCGGGATGATGCGCCCTTGTGGGACCACAGCTCGTGGTTGCCAGGAACCCAGAGCAGCCGCCCGAAGTGGGGGGCAAGGGCGTCGATGGCTTGAGAGAGCTGGTCGGGTGTGTCGCCGATGTCTCCAGCGAGGATGAGCCAGTCGTCGCCATGGTCGGGCAGCGCACGAAGCGCGGCGAGGTTCTCACCATGGTTGACGTGGACATCCGAGAGTGCCCATAGGCGGCGGGGCGCGGACATGGTCAGCTGACCGGGAGGGACTCGGTGGCGTAGCGCAGACGCCCTCGTAGGAAGGTGCCCACGACGCGCCCCCGAAAGGCACGTCCCATGCACCAGCTGTTCTTGGAGCGCCCCTTCAGGGTCTCATCGGTGACCGTCCAGCGTGCCTCGGGGTCGATGAGGGTGAGGTGTGCGGGGGCGCCGGCGGCGAAGGTACCCATGCGATCGGAGGCCTTGAGGACGCGTGCGGGGCCCGAGGTCATGAGCTCTACGGCGCGTCGCGCATCGATCAGGTTGGCGTGCATGAGTTCGAGCACCGTCGAGAATGCGGTCTCAAGACCAATGACGCCGAAGGGCGCATCGACAAAGCCGCGGGCTTTTTCTTCGGCGGAGTGGGGCGCATGGTCGGTCGCGACGGCATCGACGGTCCCGTCGACGACCGCGCCGATGAGCGCATCGCGGTCGGCCTCGCTGCGCAGGGGCGGGTTCATCTTGGTGTTGGGATCACCACCGGCGCAGGCCTCGTAGGTGAGCATGAGGTGGTGGGGGCTGGCCTCGCAGCTCACCGCTACGCCTCTCGCCTTTGCGTCGCGGATGGCATTCAGGCTGCGCGCTGTGCTGGTGTGGAGCACGTGGTACCGGGCACCTGTCTTTTCGGCGAGCGCGACGTCACGCTCGACCATGACCCCTTCGGCATCTGCGGGCTGGCCTCGGACCCCGAGGGCCTCACTGACGGGTGAGAGGGTCATGGGGGCATGCCCGGTCATGCGGGTGTCTTCGGCATGCTGCATAAAGAGCAGATCGTGTGCGGCACACTGCTCGAGGCTACGCTCCATGAGCACATCATCGAGGACGGGCAGGCCATCGTCGGTGATAGCGACGGCGCCCGCTTCTTTGAGGATGCCGTGGTCCGTGAGCTCGGTACCGGCGAGGTCGTGGGTGGCAGCTGCGGCGACGAGCAACTCGATGCCGTCGACCCGTCGTGCTTCTTCGGACTCGAACCGCACGCGGTCGGGGGTATCGAGGGCAGGCTTGGTGTTGGGCATGACCACCACCGTGCAGATGCCACCCGCAAGGGCTGCAGCAGAGCCTGTCTCGATGGTCTCTTTGTACTCGAAACCGGGCTGTCGGAAGTGGACCTGCAGGTCGATGAGTCCTGGGACGGCCCAGAGGCCTTGGCCATCGATGACCTGTGCGCCTTCGGGCGTGACGTCGGGACTGACCACCACGCCGGCTGGGGAGATCAACACATCAGTCGTCAGGTCGAGGTTCTGATGGGGGTCGAGGACCCGTGCTCCACGAATCAGGGTGACGTCCGATGCCATGTGAACCTCCTGGTCGGTCGTCGTATCGCGTCGCGGGACTGGGCGCGCCGGTTGGGGTGCCTATAGATGGCCGCCGAAGAGGGGGCGCGATGTTTGTGGTTCACCATCTCGAAAATTCACGGTCGCACCGGGTGCTCTGGGCACTCGAAGAAGTGGGGGCGGCGTACGAGATCAAGACGTACAAGCGCAATTCCAAGACGATGTATGCGCCACGGGAGCTGCGCGAGGTGCACCCGCTGGGCTTGTCACCCGTAGTGGAGCACCGCACCGATGCGGGTGAGACCGTCGTCGTGGCAGAGTCGGGGGCCATCCTCGAGTACCTGGCCGACCTCTACCCCCAGCTGCGTCCCACCGAGCCCACAGCGCTCCGTGAAGCGCGGTACTGGCTTCACTTTGGTGAGGCGACCATGATGCCGGCCTTGCTCATGGCGCTCGTGTTTCGCCGCATCGCGGGGCCTGCCGTTCCGTTCTTCGTGCGGCCCATCACCAAGGTGATTCAATCCCAGGTCATGAAGAGCTTCATTGGGCCTCGCTTGACCCGGCAGCTCGACATGATCGAGGCGCACCTGGCAGGGCGAGACTGGCTGGCTGGCGATGCGTTCAGCCTGGCAGACCTGCAGATGGGCTACCCCTTGCTCGCTGCCGGAAGTCGGGGTGACCACGGAGACCGCCCCCACATCAAGCGCTACCTCGCGGCCCTGCAGGCACGCCCTGCGTGGCAAGCTGCCGACCGCAAGGGTGGGGCACTCGTGTTCTAGGTGGGCTACCTTCTGCCCGCGGGCGGAGGGCCGATGGCGGTGGGATGCCGCGGTGGACGGGAGGACACATGACGCGCATCTTCATGGCCATCGGGGTGATGCTGGGCAGCTGCGGTACGCCTGCACTCGAGGTGGAGCCCGACCCCACCTGCGATGGGTTCTACGGTCAGCCGAATGAGAACACGGGACTCGATTCAGAAACCTGTGGACCCGTGGTCGAGGGCGAAGCCTTGACGTGGACACCGCGTAGCTGGGACGAGGCCGCGTTGACCGACCTGCGCTCTAGGCAGCTGGTCAATCCGCCCGAAGTCCCCAACGATGACCCCTATGTGGCCACGCCGGACCTCGTGCCCGACAGCGAGAGCGTGTGTGCGGTGACGCTGCTGGAGGATGAGACCTACAGGCTCGAGACCTTTTCTGATGCCGTGACAGCCCACGAAGCCGGCGCCATCGTGACCCATGGCGGAGCATGCGGCCTGTGCTCGTCGCTCGAAGACTTGGCCGCCTATGCGGGTACCCCGGACTTGACCCAGCCCGTGCGGTCGTGTGGGCTCCGTGGTCTCGGTGGAGACATCGATGGCGTCGATACCTGCATCCAGGAACTTGGCTTCACCCCTGCATGTGCTCGTATCTGGGCCTACAACGTGAACGCCACGCGTGAGAGCTGCCAGAGCATCTGCATCTCCTTGCTGGCTGACCCCTACCACCTGCCGGACGGAAGCTTGAACGCGTGCCTTCAGTGCGACGAAGACAACTCGGGCCCCGTCTTTAAGAGCGTTGCAGGACGAACACGGCGAAATTCCGGGCTGGCCACCGCGCTATGTCGCCCCTGCGAGACCGTCTGGCGACTCGATCATGTGTACGCGCTGTAGCGTGGTGGGCGTGTGGTAGCGTAACGTTGGGGTGGTTCTGGGCGCTGGCCTCGCACGGAGGGGAGTCATGAAGAGACGCGGTTTTCTGGTGGGAAGTGGCGCGCTGATGCTGGTGGGATGTACGGCGTCGGAGGACAAGGCCACCGACGCCTCAGTTCCCCTAGACACAGACCCGAGCGATCCCCCGGACACAGATGCTGGCGATCCGCCCAGTGTCATCGACACCGACGGTGACACGGCACGCACGGGGGAGTGTGGCGTCACCATCGACCAGACACCGGGTCCCTTTGAGCTCGACATCGATGGACCGCGGTCCGATCTCTCGGGTGATGGGCCAGGCCTGCCGCTCACCGTGGAGATTCAAGTCGTCGACCATGTGTCGTGCGATGTGCTCGAGGGTGCGACGGTCGATCTCTGGCATGCCAACCGCGATGGGGTCTACAGCGGCTTTGCCTCGCAGGACAGCAAAGGGGAAGACTTCTTCCGCGGGGAGCAGGTCACCGACGCCAAGGGAACGGTGGTGTTCACGACACGCTTCCCCGGCTTTTACCCGGGCCGCACGGCGCACCTCCATGTGCGTGTGCGCGCAGAAGGCTACCCCGACCGCGTGACCCAGCTCTACTTCGACACAGCGACCGTAGACGCGGTTCAGAAGGTGTACGGCAAGGCAGATACGGACAATGATACCGATGGATTCTACACGGAGCACCATCGCATGGCCGTGTCAGAGATGGACGAGGGCTTTGCCGCCTTTGGGCTGATTGGAATGACGCTTTGATTTGGTCGCTGGTATTCTCCGTGGCGTGGGGCGCAGCTCCGGCGGACGCGACCATCGAGGCGCTTGCCGCACCTGCGCTCACGCTCGCTTCACCCGTGGACATGCTCGAGGCCGCGGCTGCGGCGTCAGAGTTTGGGGAAGGCCTGTTGTTCCCCATCAACTGCGCCGAGGCGGTCGATGCGTGGCGTACCCGACGTACCGATGGCGAGTTTACCCGTCGGGTGGTGGCGCGGTGTCCTGGCACGTGCGGTCTTCCCGAGGACACGACGCAATGGGCTTCGGTGGCGACGGGAGAGGCCACACACACCCTGCAGTCCTGTGATGTTCTTGCAACGGCGGGCTCGTCGGTCGCTCGTGCGCGAATCCCCTTGGGGGAGCGTGTCGTTCTGACCAACCTGCTGCATGGGCTGAAGGAGCGCGCCGTGACCCAACGTGAGGCACTGGCTGACGCCACGCTTGCGGTGTGGGCAGGGGCTTTGGCGCGCCAGACCGCAGACCCACGCGCGCCGGAGCGTGGCACGTCGGTGATGGCACCGGACACGCTGCCCGAAGCGCATACCTCCGGCTTTCGGTTCGTGGTGGGGGCGTCAGTGAAGGCGTGTGTCGAGGAAGAACTCGGTTTCCCAGGCGCGGATGCGTCGGGTATGGGGTCTTGGGCGCGCGCGGTGGTTCGCGTGGACGGCAGTGGCCGCGTCACCCACCACGCACCTTGGGGAAGCGACGGTGCGATTGTCCGAGGGTGCTTGACCCAAGCGCTCCGCACGGCCCGTGTGCAGGCACCGCTCGATGGCCAGGGGGCGATTGTGATCGTTGGGTGGCACCGATGAGAGGCGATCGCCGGGGGGCCTCATGGCCATTCTGAAGTCCAAGGCCGGTGGGCGTTTCCATCACTGCGGGTCGCCCTGCTTGGTGGGACGAGACGCGGGGTGTGACCTTCGTCTTGGTGATGGCCGGGTGAGCTCACTCCATGCGCGCATCGTGTTTCGCGGGTCGGAATGGTCCGTCGAAGACCTGGGCAGTCGAAACGGTGTCGCTGTCAACGGCAAGCCTGTCGATGCCTCGGGGAAGATCCTCAAGGTGGGCGATGTGGTGTGCTTTGGGTCCCGCGAAGAAGCCTGGAAGGTGCGGAGCCTCGCGCCGCCCGTGCTGATGGCGCAACGGTCAGGCGGTGAGACGGTGCACGGTACCGATCTCTTGTGCCTCCCGAGCATGGAGCGCCCAGACGTCACCGTCTTACGCAGTCTTGAAGGGCACTGGATCATGGAGCGCCAGGACGACGTGTCGGCGGTGGAACACCGCGAGACCGTGGTGGTCGATGGCGACTCTTGGCGGCTGTTTCTTCCCGGTGACCGCGAGGCGACGCGAGAAGAGTCCCAACAGATGGTGCTGACCGAGGCGACACTGGTCTTTACCGTGTCGCGCGACGAGGAAAATGTGCGCCTTGTCGTGCGGGGTGGACGGCGTGAGGTCGACCTCAAGGTTCGCAGCCATCACTATTTGTTGCTGACGCTCGCCCGGGCGCGGCAGGTCGAAGACGCCCAAGGTGACGTCGCAGCGGCAGAGGCGGGATGGCTCTACCAAGAGGATCTCTGCCGTATGTTGGCCATGGACAGCAATGCGGTCTACCTACTGATTCACCGCGCACGACGGCAGCTGGAGGCCTCGGGTGTGGTGGGTGCAGCGCACGTCGTCGAACGACGACCCGGTTCACGCCAGCTCCGCCTCGGACTCGGCCGCGTGGAGATTCAGCGGGGGTGAGGGGTTGGGCGCATCGGTGGGGGCAGGGCTTCCACCCGAACCAAGCACCCCGATGCGACACCAGTTCCTGTACGCAACAGGAGGTTGCAGCCTGCCAGTGATCGGACTGTATTGTCAAGTGACGTCATGGACTTGGTGTTCTGTTTCGGTCTAGAGTGTGATGGGGCTGACAACCGCCGACAATATGGGGTTGGCGCCCGGGTCACCGCGGATGGAGTGGCGCGATGAAGTGGTTTGCATGGATGGTCTTGGGTGTACAGGCCGTGGCGATTGTGGCCTTGGGCATGAGCGTGAGGCGCCTGACTCAGCAGTTGGCCCACCAGACGCGGCGTCTGCAGCACGTGATCGACACGCTCGGGCGACATGTGGCCACACGAGACCTCGTTGTACCCCCCATCAGCGGTGAGACGGTCGATCCCGCACTGGACCGGGGCCCGCTCGAGGACCAGCTCAGCGAGCTGGATGCGCGTGACCCAGATGCGGCGTCTCCATCTGCGGTACCGTCGGCCCATGACGACGCGGTAGACCCACGACTTGATGACATGGCGGCCGACGTCGTCACCTCCGCAAGCCTGACCACCGAGCAGTCCCTGCTTCGGGTCGGTGGTCTCGTGGGTGCGCTGCTGCTGCTGGTCGGCATGTTGTTTGGCCTTGGCCTCGCCATCGATAGCGGTGCCATCACGCCAGGCATGCTCGTGGCGGGGGGCCTGCTCATCGGCGGCTCGGTCTGGGTGGGCGGTGCCGTACTGACCCACCACAAGGTGTCGAACACGGGTGCCATGCTCTCTGGACTTGGCGCAGCCGGTGTCATCCTGACGCTGCTGGCCGGCTCCATGGATGACCAGCTTCTTGGGGAAGGCGCCGCAGCGGCCGGGATGCTGGGTGTCATGCTCGGAAGCCTCGCCCATGCCTTGGTCTTGCGACAGCGGGTGATGGCCTACGTCGGGTTGATGGCAGCAGGCCTTACGTCTGTGATGTTTGGGTGGCTACTCCCCGAGGGCATCGCGCATCACGTGATGGTGGGTGTCGTGATGGCGGGCATGGTCTGGTTGGCCGATCGGATGCGCTGGGCGGATGTACTCGTTGGGGCTGGCGTCGTCGGCGCGGTGACCTATGGCGCGTGGTTCGGCTCGAGTGCGGACGATGGGACCATGGGGGGCAGCTGGCTCTTGGCGACCTGCCTCGCGCTCCCTGGCTTCTGGCTCATGTCCCGTGGTGACCGCTCAGCGCCGATCCGAACTGTCGGCACCTTGCATGTGTTGGGCCTCTTTGGACTCGCCTGCGTACTGCAGCTGGTTGGGCCGTCCATGTCAGACGCGCCACCATTTGAGGGCAGTGTGGGGCAGCTGATGGGGCAAGCGATGGCACACGCGTCTGGGGTGGACGGTGTGCACGGTGCGTTTCTCGATCTCTCGCTGACATGGACGATGTTGGCCTTTGCCGGTCTGGGTGCGACGTGGTTGCGATTGCCGCTCCAAACGTTCGCGGCGTTTGCGGGCGCGGTGTGCTCGGTGGCCATGCTGCAGACGTCCATCGCCAGTCCACATGTGGCAGCCTACATGGCGCTCCCCCTCACCGTGTCCCTAGGCTCGCTGGTGGCTGCTCCGCTGTGGCGTCGGTGGTGGGACGCGGACTCCGAGCGGGTGTGGGCGATGACGGCCGTGGTTCCGCTGGGACTGTGGTGGGCGGTCGATACGGCCGTGGTCTCCTCCTTTGGAACGGACGGGCGCCCAGTCTACTTGGCGATCTGTGCGGGTGCTGCTGCGGGTGTGGCGTGGGCATTGCATCGTCACCACGGTCTGAGCGCGAACGCGGTGCCTGTTTCGGCGTGGTCCACCGTCGCGGCCTTGTTCGGCCTCTCGATTCTCCCGGCCGTGCTGGAACAAGAATGGTTGACGATCAGCTTCGCATTGGTCGCTCTCGCGATGGCTGTACTGGCCCGTCGGACCGCAAGCGTACTGCTCTGGTGGGGCGCGGTCGTTGTGTCGACGCTCGTTGCGGTTCGGCTGCTGGTCAACCCTGCAGCCCTGACCTATGGCTCGGCATCGGGCGTCGCGGTGCTCAACTGGACGCTCTACACGTGGGGCATTCCTGCGCTTGCGGCGGCGTGGACGGCCCGCGAGCTGGCTCGGTTCCGAGACGGGGATCTCACCGCGCAGCAGGCATCCTCGGTCGCCCTCGTGGAGGCCTATGCGGCCTTGCTCGGCTTTGCGCTGATCAACGTGCAGGTCTCGCATGCCTACCAGTTTGACGACCAGCTGCAGCTGCTCGGTGATGACTGGGCCGCGGGTACCGTGCGGTCGCTGGCGTGGGCAGGGTACGGCTTGGTGCTGCTGGGCGGCGGCGTGGTTCGCGACCACGGGCGCGCGCGCCTCGCAGGGTTCGGGTTTTTGATGTTGGGTGCGTTCAAGGTGTTTGCCTACGACCTCTGGAGCTTGAGTGGCCTTGCGCGGGTGGGGTCGCTCATCGGTATGGGGGCAAGCCTCGTGTTCGCAGCCTACGTCTTCGAGCGCCTGGTGCTTCGACGTCAGGCCGCTGACGGTCCCGAAGGGCCGGCGGAAGAAGAATGAACGCGGCACCCCATGCTGCGCTCGACCCTTGGACACGCGCCTGGTCTGGTGGGGTGCTACGGCTCGCAGGCGTCTACAATGTGCTCTGGGGTGCGGCAGTCATCCTCTTTCCGCACGAGACGTTTGTGGAGGGCCCTGCGGGCCCACTTCACTACCCGGAGATCTGGCAGTGCGTGGGAATGATCGTGGGCGTCTATGGCGTCGGCTACTGGATCGCAGCCAGCGACCCCGTGCGCCACTGGCCGGTGGTCTTTGTGGGGTGGCTGGGTAAGGTGCTGGGACCGTTCGGGACCGTCTTCTCGGTCTTACAGAACCGGCTCCCCCTCGAATTTGGTGTTCACAACGTGTTCAACGACCTGATCTGGTGGGTACCGTTTACGTGGATGCTGTACCGCGTGTGGCAGGTCGAGACCTTGGCACCGTCCTGTGACGAACAGACGGTGTCCGACGCACGCCAATCGGATTAGGGCGGGACGTCACGCGGAGGTTGTCATGCAGCAGATCGGACCAGGTGTCCTCACCGGAAGCGCCTACAAGGCCCTCATCCAAGACGCGAAGTCCAAGGGCTACGCCCTTCCTGCAGTCAATGTGGTCGGCACGCACAGCGTGAATGCCGTGCTTGAGGCTGCAGCTGTGGCGGGCTCTGATGTCATTCTTCAGGTCTCGAACGGCGGTGCCCAGTTCTTTGCGGGCAAGGGCGCGCCCGATGCCTTCAACGCCAAGGTGCTTGGTGCCGTGTCGTTTGCCCAGCATGTTCACCTGATGGCGCGGGAGTACGGCGTCGGGGTGGCGCTCCACACCGATCATGCCAACAAGAAGCTTGTGCCTTGGGTGGAGGCCCTGGTGGGGCACAGCGAGGCCCACTACGAGAAGCACGGTCATCCGCTGTTCAGCTCTCACATGCTCGACCTGTCCGAGGAGAGCCTTGAGGAGAACATCGAGATCAGCGCGCGGATGCTGGAGCGTATGAGCAAGATCGACATGAGCCTCGAGATCGAGCTCGGTGTCACCGGTGGTGAAGAAGACGGCGTTGGCCACGAGTTGGTCGAGGGTGCAGACAACTCTCATCTCTACACCCAGCCCTCTGAGGTGCTCTATGCCTACGAGCAGCTCAACCCGCTGGGGCACTTCTCGGTGGCTGCATCGTTCGGCAACGTGCACGGCGTGTACAAGCCCGGCAACGTGCAGCTTCGCCCCGAGATCTTGCGCAACAGTCAGGCACTGGTCCAGCAGACGCACGGCACCGAGGCCAACCCGCTACATCTGGTGTTCCACGGTGGGTCAGGGTCCGAGCCCGCGAAGATCGCCGAGGCGGTCTCGTACGGCGTGTTCAAGATGAACATCGACACCGACACCCAGTGGGCCTTTGCCAGTGCAGTGGGCGCCTATGTGCGTGGCCATGACAAGGCCTTCAAGCACCAGCTCGACCCCGATGACGGCACGCCCTACAAGAAGCAGTACGACCCGCGCAAGTGGCTGCGCGAGGGCGAGACCGGCATGGTGCAGCGCTTGCAGCAGGCCTTCGCCGACCTCGGCGCAACGGGACGCTCCATCTGTAGGTGAGCTGGCGACGCGCCATCAGGTCTCCGTTCCGTCCGCGACGGGCTGTGACCTGTGGCTGCTGCGGTTCGGGATACACCGATGGGGTGTGTGCCTGGAGGCGCGATGATCTGGTCGATGTTCCGTAAGCCCATGACGCTGCCTACCGCGGCCGAGGCGCTCCCTGGCCGTGCCGAGGCGATGGTGGTGAACCCTACCCATGCCGTGCTCGGCACCAGCATGTTCGACGCACCCGAGGGGTCCGAGACCGTGTACGTGGCGCTGGGGTGCTTCTGGGGGGCCGAGCGCGCTTTTTGGAAGCTCGACGGCGTGATCACGACAGCGGTGGGCTACCAAGGGGGACACACTCCGAACCCGACCTACGAAGAGGTGTGCGGCGGCATGACCGGTCACACCGAGGTCGTGAAGGTGGTCTTTGACCCCGATCGCATCTCGCTCGCGACGCTGTTGCAGACCTTCTGGGAATCCCACGACCCCACCCAGGGCATGCGTCAGGGCAACGATGTGGGCACCCAGTACCGCTCGGCCATCTACACGACCCAACCAGAACAGCTCGAGGCGGCCATTCACTCCCGCACGCTGTATCAGCAGCGACTCAAGGATGCGGGTTACGGATCGATCACCACCGAGATCGACGAGGCCAAGCCCTTTTATTACGCCGAGGACTATCACCAGCAATACCTCTCCCCCGCGAAGAACCCGAACGGCTACTGCGGTCTGGGCGGGACGGGCGTGAGCTGTCCGCTGGGCTTGGGTGTCGAGGGCTGAACAGCTCGGAATGTCACCCTTCGGAAAACGTGTGCGTCCGACGACATGCCGGCGTCAGGGGTAGGTGTCCCCTGCGTAGGCGATCTGATGGTAGGACTGCTCGAGTGCGTCGCGGATGACGGTGTAGGTGCACGCGCCCTCGCCGCCGAATGGGTGGATGGTCAGGGGCTCGTCCAAGGCCTCGGAGGGACAGACGCGACGTGCTCACTCCACGGGTTCAGCAGAACGGTGAGGTCTTCTCACGCGTAACGCTTGCGGGCGTGGCTGAGGGGGAATGGGTAAGCCATCGGGCACGACGTCCCAAGCCATCTGCCACCGGGCTCGCATCGCGCTGGTGAGGTGGGGGACCTTGACAAGGGCCCGCGCGACGGTCCAGCATGGTGGCGTTCGGCTGCGATGGAACGACGTGTGCGCCGTGCTCGTGGTGAATGCGGCACGTGGAGGTCATGATGGAGTCCTTGGATACTGTTCGATGTGTGGCGCTCGCGGGTCTCCTTGCACTTGGGGCCGGGTGTAGCAGTGCGGTGTGGCAGTCCGTTGAGTCCAATCAGGGCGTCGTCTTGTTCACGGTGACGACCTATGAGAACTCTGACGATCCCTCCATCACGGGGTCTTGGGAAGAACGGGAGGACTGGAAGTCCGAGCCCGAGGTGTTCCGGCAGACCGTGACCTTGGCCATCGAGGATGAAGATGGTGAGATTCTGTGGGAGACCATGGATGCGGCGATCTTGATTCGAGGAGATGCAATCGGCGGGTGCTACGACGATTGCTCCTGCACCGAGGGATCATACTTGCGCCGCTTTATCGGTACCCACCCCAACTATTGGGGAGATTACCCGTTTGTGGCCTTCGAGACGATCAATGGTGAACTGGGGGAGCGGGTGTATGCCTCGGGCGTAGCCTCGGTCTCGCGCCAGAGCTGCGAGACAGTCGAGATCACCAGCGCGAATGCGACGGCCATCAGCGATTACGACGGCCCGTTGCGCGAGCTGATCAACCCCTGAGACCGGCGGCTGTCATGCTGAACCTGTCCTAACGACGAATGCACGGCCCCAGAGGCTTCGCGGGTCAAGGCTCCGAGGTGGGGGCTGGCGGTGAGCGACGTTGTGGTGGAGGAAGAACGTCGATGCCATGGGTGGCCAGCACGCGGGTCACCTGTTCGTCGGTCCATCGGCCGCCTCTGGGGGTACGGACACGCTTCTTGTTGAGGAGCTGGGCGATGGCAAAGGCGGTGCGACCGGCTGCTGCGAGCTTGCGGAGTGCCGCCAGCAAGGCGGGTGATGGCGGGGGCTCCTGGGCAGACCGGGCCCAGGGTCGGTGTCGATGCGGGCCAATCTCGTCGGTGCCATACAGTTGGAAATACACATTCCAGTAGCCGGAGCACCGGTCGGTAAACGAACACCCCGCGCAGGCGGGGGGCTTGCTCCGCGTGTCGAGCTCGGGTGGTGTTCCTCCGCGATATTCATCGAAGAAGGTCTCGTACCCGGGCATCGTACACAAGGGCACGCCGCACAAGCCGGGCACATGGACCTCGAGACCCAAGGCCTCGGCGAGGCTTAGGGCCTTGGCGAGGATGGGGGCGGCGTCCGAGATTCGTGGGATGCGCTCGAGATGCTCGAGTGTCCAGCCGACCGGAGAAACAAAGCTCAGGGTCACGCCCACGTGCCCATGTGGGGTGGGCGTGGCCTCACGATCGAAGCGTTTGTAGACAAAGGTCAGGTAGTCGACGAGGTCGGTGAGGTTCTCATCGTGGAGCACAAAGTTGAGGTGCACCTTGATGCCGAGTGCGATGCAGTGGTCGATACCTGCAACGGCGCCCTCAAAGCCGCCGGGGAGCTTCAGCACGTGGTCATGCACCTCGGCGCGGTGGCTGTGCAGCGACAACAGAATCGAGTCGAGACCCGCCTGCTTCAGGGCCTCGCAGATCGTGCGATCCCGGAGCTTGAATCCGTTGGTCTGCAGGTTCACATGCCCGTAGCCGAGCCGCTTGGCCAGCGTCACATAGTCGGGCAGGTCGCGCAGAAGCGTCGGCTCACCACCGGTGAACACCACACGTCGGTAGCCCTGCGCGTACCCTTCGCTGAGGCGCGCCTCGGCCGACGCGAGGCTGAAGGTGGCGTCATTCATGACCCCGATACAGCCGCAGAAGTCACACTTGGCATTGCAGGGCTCGAGCAGGCGAACCACGAGCTCATCGCCCGAGGTGATGGCCTCGGCTGCGGTCTGTTCTTGGCGAACGCTGATGCCCTTCTTTTGGCCGGCCATGGACAAAAATGCGGGCCAGTCCTCAAGATCGTCTGCGGCCATGAGGGCTGTATGGATGGCATGAAGCCAGGCCTCGGCGTCAGGTGGCAACTCTTCCATCTTTCCGGTGTAGCGTAGCGCGGCATGCTGGGTCTCGGCCCAAGCGGGCGGACCCGGTGCATCGCAGGTCGAGACCGTCACATGAAACAGGCGTTGGTTCCTATCTTCGCAGAGAAGATGAACGCCCTGACCGACGCGAACCTTGAACGTCGCGGGCGGGCGCGGCACACGGTCGAGGTATTCGCGAAAGAAGTTCTCCCAGCGTTTTCGCGGCGTTCGCGCCATGGCTTCGGTCCTCTCGCGGAGTGTAGCCGAGGTGGGGTCGGTTGGGGTGTGTTCTGCGTAAGCGGTGATGCGGACCGGGCGTCAGGCACGTGACGTGCGGGGATTCGCGCCCGACATCGAAGCGGGTGTGGTATGTCATCCTTCCGGCGAGAATCCCACCTTCGGAGCCTCTTCATGGATTGTCGATGTCGTTACCTCTGGGGACTTGCATTCCTTGCGGCGTGTGCGCCCGCAGCAGATACGGGTGCAGACGAAGATACTGCGACGCCTTCTGTCCCTGGGATAGATGATGGGCCTGTGGAGGATCCATTTGATCGGGGCATTCACGACTTCACCATCGACATCGATGAGGCGGGTCTCGCCTCCCTAGCCAAGGCACCCCGCGATGATGTACCCGGACAGGTGACGTACGGAGGGGAGACCTGGACGGCCGGTGTGCGGCTCAAGGGCAACACGTCGTTTCGGGACCTGAGCGAAAAGGCGTCGTTCAAGATCGACTTTCATGAATACGACGCGTCAGCGCGCTGGTATGGGCGCAAGCGGGTCACCTTGAACAACATGATCCAAGATCCGACGATGTCATCGGAGAACCTGAGCTACGCGCTGCACACGGCCATGGGCAACCCGGCGCCGATGCATGGCTATGCCCGAGTCACCGTGAATGGCGACTACTTCGGGCTGTACAGCGTGATCGAGACGGTGGATGACGACTTTCTCGAGCGCCTGTTTGTGGGCGACGATGAGGGGAACCTCTACGAGGGAGGCTACGGCGGCGACTTCAACAACGGGTGTGAGGACCTCTTCGACCAAAAAGAGGGCGACGACGAGTCATTGCTCGACCTCGAGACGCTGATCGATGAGGTCGAGGCCAGTACACCCGAGACGATCGAAGCGCTGCTCGAGGAGCGGTTTGACCTCGACGGCATGATGTCCGTGTGGGCGGTGGAGCTGGTGACGCTCAACTCTGATGCCTACACCACGCTCGCCAACAACTTCTTCGTGTATCACGCCTTGAAGGCCGACCGCTGGTTCATGATGCCATGGGGCACGGACCAAGCGTGGCATGGCGAGGAGGCGCTGCCCAAGGTGCTCGATGGTGCGCTCGCCGAGCGCTGTTGGGAGGCCCCCTCGTGTCAGGCACGCATGAAGGCGCACGTGGAGGCCGTGCTCGATGAGTGGGATGCCATCGACTTCTCGGCCTTTGCGCTCGAAGACATCAACGCGATCGAGCAAGACTGCCGGGAAGACCCTCGGTCGGAGTGGGGTGACTACGGGTGTCGCGACAAGATCGAAGAGCTTCGCGGCTGGGTCAGCGGCCGGACTGCAGAGGTCCGAGGTCAGCTACTCGACTGGTAGTATGCCCAGAAGCTGCGCTTCAGTCCGTGGAGATGATGGGTGTCATCGACGACTCGCCACCCGTGGCGAGGATGACCTTGGCATTGGGGGAGAGGGCAAGCTCCCGAAAGGCCTCGATGCGGTTCCACTCGATGACTTCGGGAGTCAGGGCGGCAGCCAGTGCCTCTTGGGCGTCGCGTTCACCCTCGGCGGCGATGCGCTTGCGGTCGGCTTCGAGGCGCTCCTTCTGCAGCACAAACTCCATGCGCTGGGCGTCCTGCTCGGCGGCGAGCTTGGCCTCGATGGCGCGGTAGAGGCCCGGTGGCAGGGTGATGCTCTTCATGAGGACGCCTTCGATATAGAACCCGCGCTCGGCGAGGTTGGCGGTCATCAGCTCGGCAATGGCGCGCTCGATCTCAGCGCGGCTACCGCTGTGCATGTCCTTGGCCATGTAGCGGGCCGAGACATCGGCCGCGGCGCTACGGAACACGGCTTGAATGACGGACTGTTCGTAGTCTCGACCGATCTCTGCGAGCACCTTGGGCGCCGCCTCGGGAATGACCCGGTAGAGGATGGAGATCTCGCTCTGGACGTTCAAGCCTTCGCGGCTGGGCAGCGCGAGCGCCATTTCAAGGTTGACCGTGCGGATCGGGACGCGAACAATGTTGCTTACGAAGGGGAAGACGAACCGTAGACCGGGCTGTACGGGCGTTTCTTGGATTTTTCCGAAGGTCCGCTTCACGCCGATGTCACCCTGACGAACCGTCGCGCATCCCGGGACCATAAGCAGTGTGGCGGCCGCAAGCATGAGGGCGCGTGTTCTTGAAGGCATGACGGACTCCGAGGTTCGGGGTTGTACTCGCGTATCGCCCATGGCACGCTTTGGCATGGTCGCAGGATGTCCTGCCTGTGGAGGGTGACATGAGTGGTGGTCGTGCAGCTTGGGTTGGCGCAGGTCTATTGATGGTCGGATGCAATGCATGGGAGGAGGCGGTCGTGCCTGTGGGGACGTTCACCTGGGAGGACGACGCCGCGGTCGTGATCGATATCGACACCGAGGCAGGGACCCTGACATCAGGCGATACGACCTATGAGCTTACCCTGCTGCCCAAGGCAGACTGGCTGGTAGGCTGCCCCACCAATTTCGGTGGTACGCGAACCGAGACATGGTCCTTGAGCCCTGAGGTCTTCGAGGTGGGTGAGGTGTCGATCAGTGGGGCGACCCTGTCGGCCGAATGTGGGAGAACGCCGCTGATCTACCCTGCGGACCTGGTGACGGACGTTCTGATCGATGAGTCCTCCGACATGGTGTTGACCTTCTTGGCTACCGAGTGAAGCCGCCGGCCCGTCTGGGGCGCGGCCTTGTCATGCTCGCTTGTCTTTCGATGCTGGGGTGTGGTCTGTCCCGTTCAGATCAGGTGGACGAAGCGCCTTCGTTCAATCCGGGCGTCGACGGAGAGGGGTGCGAGCTGGTTAAGCCCGAATCACTGCCATGGATGGACGTGCGCGACATCGACGGTGCACCCACAGTGTCTGCACGGTTCTCGTCCTATTGTTCCCCCAAGCCCACCCTGTCGTACCGCGTCGCGGATACGGTGGTGTTCGTCTCGGTTGAGGTTCCCGAGGGACCGTTGAGTCGCTGTATGGAGCCCTACCAACAGACGGTGGAGCTCACGGGGCTGGCGCCTGGCAGCTACACCGTGCAGTGGGAAGCGGGAGGCGTGCCCGACGTGTCGCTGACGGTTCCACCGAAGGCGCTCTAGCCGAGGATGCTCCAAGGCTGCTGCTCTGCGATCCATGTGGGGTCGGTGGATGGTGCGTCGTTGGCCAAGCGTCGCGTGAGGTGGTCCATGGCGGTCTGAACGGTCGACAGATGAGGCACTTCGGTGGCTTTGTGTGGCACCGTGGTGGCAGCGTGCGTGGCCCCCGCACAGACCAGCCTGTAGTCCCCGAATGCTGTCCCAGGGGGCGCCGGGAGAAAGGAGGGAATGTTCGGGAAACCTGCATCGTGCAACGCGAGCAGCAGGCGTTGGGCGCGTCCGGCATGCAGGCGACCGGTGCAGCGCCGGGTGTCCCCACGGCGAATCCACGTCAGTTCGAAGGTGTCGTTTGGCGTGATGGTGAGGACCTGGCGACCTAACTGGCTCGTAGGCCTGTGTTCATTGCCCACCTCGTACACGAGGCAGCTGACATCATCGACGGTCCATTGGGGGCGGGGTGTGCTCATCGGTGCTCCACAGGGTCGCTTCATAATCGATGGATGTCGATACGCTTGGGTTGTGAGCGCGCGCCGCATGTGGCACGTTCAGAGACCACACGTCCTGGAGGCAAGGCATGGGCATCTTCGATCGGTTGTTTGGCGGCGGCTCCACGGAGCCGAGTAAGCCCAAGTCTACACGGCAGCCCATCTTCATTCATATTCCGAAGACCGGTGGCACAACCGTAAATACGGCGATGCAGAACAAGAATTGGCAGTCTGAACCAGACTTCCACTATCGGCACATCTTGGGTGATCGACGGTCAAACTCGGGCGATATCTTCGACCCACAGAATCGAGAGAAGTACCGAAATTACGACATCATCACCATGCTGCGCGACCCGGTCGATCGCGTCACCTCCGAGTATCACTTCATTCGCGAGCGTCGTCAGTTTACCGAGCTGCTGTCCGACAGACCCAAGAACTTCGCGGCCTACGTCCAGAGCCCGCAGACCTTCAATGGGGTCGTGAACTTCTTGGTGGGGCGTCGCATGTACGACCCGCAGTCTGCGACACAAGAAGATCTGGAACGGGTGATCGCCGCGGTCGATGAGCTACCGATTCATGTGGGCATCTTTGAGCATTTCTCCGAGTCGATGGCCTACTTCGAGCAGGAGACGCGTCTCACCTTCTCCAAGAAAATCAGCGTGAAACGGATGACCTTTCTTCGGCCAAAGGTCGATGAGGTGCCCGAGGATATCAAGGCGTTGATCCGTACCCACAACGCCCTTGACCAGGCGCTGTACGATCACTGCCGGGCCAAGTTCGACGCCATTCGTGGTGCGCTTCCGACAGCGCGCATCAGCTTCAACAGCGACAAATATGACCATGTGGTGCCCTACTCCTACAGCTTCCCGCTGATGGACTTCTGCATGCACCACCGGAAGTACCGGGACAAGAACCTTGCCTTCTTCAAAGACCTGACCATGCACCTTATCAAGGAGCGAAAAATCATGGATGGGCGCAGGTATGCGTCGATCTGGCTGGAGACGTTTCTGCGGGCCGTGGACCAGCAGTTCCCAGGTTCGGAGTTTGCCACCACCCTGCGAAAAGCCCAGGCCTCCTCGCAAGAGCCGCTCGGTCAGCTGGTGGCCGTGGGCCGCGCCATCGATGGCTTCTTTGACGCCCTCGAGAAAAAGCGAAAGTTCAGCGCCGCCAACAAATACTACAAGCCTATGCACTTCGATGTGGGGCTCGTGCCGAGGTAGGCTGCGCTAGAGCATCACGGGTATGCCGGTCATTCGGGCGCGTCATTCGTCGCCCATCGTCGAAGCGTGCGATGGAGTTGCTCAAGGACAAGAGGCTTGGCAAGTACATCGTTCATGCCAGCGGCGAGGCACGCATCGCGGTCCGCCGCAGTGACACTGGCCGTGAGCCCCACAATCGGAATGGTGTCTCCGTGCGCCTTTCGTAGGGCACGTGTGGCATCAAGGCCGTCCATGTGTGGCATGTGCACATCCATGAGGACCATGTCGTAGAGGTCTGGCGCAAAGCGTTCGATGGCCTGCGTCCCGTCGGTCGCGACCTCGTAGGTGCACCCGAGGGACGAGAGGAACTTGCATGCCACCATCTGGTTCACGAGGTTGTCTTCTACGATCAACACACGCTGATGGGCGGGCACGGTTGCGGCTTCGGTGGGGGTGATGCTCGCGGGTGATGCGGGTTCGAGCGGGAGAACAAGGGTAAAGGTGCTCCCCTCATCTGGCGTAGATGTCACGCCAACGCTGCCGCCCATGGCCTTGGTGAGCCGCGCCACAATGGCGAGGCCAAGCCCCGTGCCCCCGTATTTTCGTGTAGTGGCCGAGTCTTCTTGGGTAAAGGCGTCAAAGAGGGTGGCGTGGGCATGGGGAGCAATCCCGATACCCGTGTCTGTGACGCGGATCTTGAGGGTGTCATGGGCTCCGGGCACGGCTTCAAGCTGCACACGACCCGTCTCGGTAAACTTGATGGCATTGGAGACGAGATTCAGCACCAGCTGCCGTATCCGGAGCTCATCACCCCAGATGAAGTCCGGCAGCTCATCTGCCACATGGACGCCGAGGTTCAGCCCTTTTTGCTTCGCACGACCCGCCATCAGATCGATGACCGAGTGAAGCACGTCGGCGAGCGACACCACGCGTCGCTCGAGCGTGAGGTGCCCGCTCTCGATCTTTGAGAAGTCGAGGACACTGTCGAGGAGCTCCATCAGGAGCTCCCCCGAGTCGCGAAGCGCCTCAGTGTACCGTCGTTGGTCTGCGGTTTGGTCTTCGAGAAGAAGGAGCTGTGCCATGCCGAGCACGCCGTTCATCGGCGTGCGTAGCTCATGACTCATCGTGGCGAGAAAGGCGCTCTTTGCCAGGTTTGCCTGCTGTGCTGCGGCCTCTGCAGTGCGTCGTTCCATGACTTCCTGCTCGAGGTTGCGTATGGCGCGTTGGGTCTGACGGGCCTCCCACGCTTGGTTGTCGAGGAAGATGAACATGGTGGCACTGAACATGAAGACCAAGGTCAGCGCTTGGCTGTTCACGAGCCATCCGGGCGGGTCGACCATTTCTCGGACGGGCAAGGTGATGCCCGCGGTGTGGAGTCCCGTGTAGGTCAGCACGATGAGTGCGATAATCACGGACCAGATCAAGCCTGTCCGTTGGCCCCCGAGGAGGCCTGCACAGAGCGGGACAATGAGAAACCAGAAGAAGAACTCGTATCCAAAACCGCCGGCGAGTGTGATGTAGGGGATCAGGGTGGCACAGCATGCCGTGGCCGTAAGGTGCGCAGCGGAACGTGGGCCTGACACCCTCAGCGCGCGGAGAGCAGCGAGCCCCAAGACAATGGCAGCCGTGTGCCCCGTGGCGGTGCCGATGTAGCCAACGGCGACGCAGGGGGGAATGAACACGGCCGCCACGCCGATGAATGTGGCCACCACGGTTGCGACGATGCGGTGCTGACGCGCCATGGCGGGCGTTGCATCGGGTGGTATGAACGACTGAATGAAGCGCTCGGCGTACGATGGGGATGGTGATCGGATGCCAAGCTCCATGTCTACATTGGTCTTACACCAAAGGTGGCCACCTTGGGTCGTGACCGGGTGCCTCGCTAGGGGTTCGCTTCCGCACCTTCGATGTAGCGAACGCCGTCTTCACGTGATTCGACCTCGGGTGCGTCATCGGCCTGCTCCAGAATATGGAATTCGACACGGCGATTTTCGGCATGTTGTGCCTCGGTCTTCGCGTCGGCGACCTTGGGCTGTGACTCCCCATAGCCCTTGGCGACGAGTCGCTCTGGTGCAACACCGCGGGCAACCAAGAAGGCCTGAACACTCTCTACGCGCTTCTGGGAGAGGCGTTGGTTGGCCGTCGCAGAACCGCGCGAGTCGGTGTGGCCTGCCACCTCGACCTTCGTCAGGTTTGGATAGGCGAGCAGTAGGGCTGCGACCTCCTCAAGCAGGGGGTAAGACCGAGCCTCGATGGATGCTCGGTTCAGCTTGAAGAAGACGGTCTCGAGGATCTCGATCTGTTTGGATTCGGTGTTGACGACGATCCGTGCTTCGTCTGGACACCCGTCGTCGTCGTCGACACCGTTGATGACCTCGGCGGCGTTCATGCAATCGCCGAAGCCTTCAACGTCAGCGGCCCACGTGATGCTCCCGTCTTCTTTGCGATGGCCATCTTCGGTGTCGACAATGCCGTCACCATCATTGTCAGAATCGGGGCAGCCATTGTCGTCTTCGAACCCATCTGTGTCTTCGGCAGCATCGGGACACGCGTCGTCAGCGTCGGCGATGCCATCGTTGTCATTGTCGGTGTCTGGACAGCCATCTTCGTCCTCAAAGCCGTCGCGATCTTCGGGGATATTCATGCAGTCGCCAAAGGCGCTACCCTCGGCGAGGGTGCCATCGCGGACATCCGGCACGCCGTCGTTGTCGTTGTCGAGGTCTGGACAGCCGTCGGCATCGTTGAACCCGTCGCGGTCCTCGGCCTCCAACGGGCATGCGTCGTCGGCATCTGTGAAGCCATCTCGGTCGCTGTCGAGAAGGCTTGTGTCGAGCTTGGCGTAGCCGAACTGTACGAAGGCACGCACATCTGGGGTGCCCCAGCCAGAGGATAGACCGGGCCCGCCACCAAACCTCACCCACACCGGCGTCTTGGCGCTGTGGTGCATGACTGCGAACACGAGCTCCATTGGCGTGTGGACCATGGCGCTGTACAACTCACCAATGACGTTACGGCCTTGTCCACCCACCACGGTGGCTCCCGCAAACTCCGCGCCAACCTCCCAGGTCGAGCTTCGAAACGGAACGGCGAGACCGAGCCCCCAGCGCAGCTCGTCATCTGCGTAGATGCCGGCGACCTCGCTGGAGGAGGTCTGCAGTTGGTAGCCGAGAGAGCCTCCCACGCGAAGGTGTTTCCATCGACGGCCTACAGCAGCGTCGAGTCCTAGACCCGCAGCCCCGGAACCGACGAAGGTGCCTCGCGTACCGGTGGGAAACACAAACCGAGGTACCACCGACACATCGACGGCGCTGTTGTCGCCTTGGCGCAGGGGGGCAAAGCCAAGGCTCAGGGCCATATCGCCAATGCCGGCATTGGCGCCGGTGCCACCGAGCGCGACGAGCAAGGGATCGTTGCCGAAGGTGAGCTGCGTGACGGGAATCGAGAGCCCGACCTCAAACCAGTCGGTCGCGGCGTAGGTTGCCGCAAGGTCGAACCCGACCATGTGATCGATGACGCCGGCGATGCGGTCGCCATTGCTCGCGCTGGCGAGCTCAAACGGCCGGTAGGCATAGTTGCTGCTCAACATGGCCGTGAACTCGCCCTTGCGGGTCTGATTGGCATCACGAACGAGCGTCCATGTGGCCGCTTGGGGCGTGGGGTCGAACCGCTGTACATCGAGCTGGGGTGGTGTCTCTTGTGCGGCGGCCGTGGTGCTCGTCGTCGCGGCGAGCGCAGCACCTGCGAGCGTACGGCGACGCCGCGCGACACCCAGCGCTGCAAGGGCGAGCCACATGAGGCCGCCGGCCCCCGGTAGGCCTGTCGTGCTGCAGCCGGAACCCTGACCACGGAACGGCGCTACAGGGTCGAGCAGGTTGTCTTGCTCGAAGCCGTCGTCAAACCCATCACCGTCGGTGTCTGGGTTGTTCGGATCGGTCTCGCCAGGGTCGATGGCGCCGTTTCCGTCGGCATCCTCGTCGCCGTCGTGGAGTCCATCGCTATCGGTGTCAGCGCTGTTCGGGTCAGTCGTGGTGGAGGGGTCACTGTCGGGGACAAACCCATCGGTGTCGGTGTCTGGTCCGATGTCGTCGAGTGTCTGTCCCGTCTCGGTTCCGTCATCGATGCCATCGTCGTCGGTGTCGGGGTTGAGGGGATCCGTGGGGGCCCATGGGGCGAGGGGGCCCGTACCGTTGACTTCGTCGCCATCATTGATGCCGTCGTCGTCCGTGTCGGCATCGAAGGGGTCGGTCTCGCCCGGGTCGAGGATGCCGTTTCCATTGGCGTCCTCCACCGAGTCCAGCAGGCCGTCGCCATCGGTGTCGAGAATGTCGTCGGCTGCCTCAAGTGGGTCAGTCTCACCTGGGTCGATGGCGCCGTCGGCGTTGTCGTCCTCCGCGCCATCATCGACACCTCCGTCATCGGTGTCGGTGTCGCTTGGGTCTGTGGTCGTGCTTGGATCGGCGTCAGGCTGGAATACGGAGCTGTCGGTTCCGCTGCCTTCGGGGGTGTCTAGCCCAAGCTCGGTGCCATCTTGGATACCGTCGCCGTCTGTGTCGGGGTTGGTCGGCTGGGTCTCACCGGCGCCCGGGGTGCCGCTGTTCCCAATGGTCCCTGTCCATGCGCCATCTCCGTTCGCATCCTCTGTACCATCGAGCAGGCCGTCATCGTCCGAATCATCATCGAGCGGGTCCGTGTGGGTGGTGGCGTCGGCATCGGGGACAAAGACCGTGGGGTCCGTGTCGGCTCCCTCGGGAGCGGTGAGGCCAGACTCGGTGCCATCTTGGAGCCCGTCGCCATCGGAGTCCATGGCGTTCGGGTCTGTCTCTCCCGCATCGACGGTGCCGTCGAGCGAACCATCCTCCGTACCGTCGAGCAGGCCATCATCGTCCGAATCATCATCGTTCGGGTCTGTGGTGGTGGTGGGGTCGGCATCGGGCATGAACACGCTGGTGTCCGTATCGGGGCCCACATCGTCCGCCGTGACACCCGCTTCGGTGCCATCAAACAGACCGTCTGCATCTGTATCGGCGTTGTTCGGATCGGTGCCCATATCGAGGACTTCTTCGCCATCGGTGAGGCCGTCATCGTCTGTGTCTGCATCGAAGGGGTCGGTCTCATCACCGGAGTTCGGAATCCCGTCCGAACCCACGGTCTCGGCACCGTCACTCAGGCCGTCACCGTCGCTGTCGACGAAGAAAGTGTCGTCAACGGGGTCGTTCGGGTCAATCTCGCCGGCGTCGATGGCGCCGTTGGCATTGGCATCTTCGACGCCGTCGCTGATGCCGCCGTCATCTGTGTCCGCATCAAGGGGGTCGGTGGTGGTGGTGGGGTCTGCATCGGGGATGAAGACTGCCGGGTCCGTATCGGTGGGGTGACCGTTGGAACGGCCGAGCTCCGTGCCGTCTTGGATGCCGTCGTCATCGGTGTCGGTGTCGAGGGGGTCTGTGCCGTAGTCATCGACCTCGTTGCCATCGATGACGCCATCGTCGTCCGAGTCTGCATCGAGGGGGTCTGTGCCGTAGTCGT
>JBMHDG010000039.1:0-126217 GCA_049889515.1 Myxococcota bacterium | reverse complement strand
GTTCGCGCGCTCGACAGGCCGCCGGGCCCAGATGGCGACTGGAACAGCGACGCCCCGGACACAGCGAGCAGCTCCGCCCCCTACCGTCTCTACAACATCGGGAACGACGCGCCCGTGCGCCTGCTGGACGTGATCGAGGCGCTCGAGTCAGCGCTGGGGCGGGCAGCGCAGAAGACTTTCCTGCCCCAGCAGCTGGGCGATATGCGCGTGACCCACGCCGACGTGAACGACCTCCAGCGCGACGTCGGATACCGCCCCACGACGAAGCTGCGCGACGGGGTCCGTGCCTTCGCGGACTGGTTCTGCGACTACTACGGCGTGCGACGCTGAAGACCCATCGGCCGAAATCCGCGCCCGCCGTGTCCCACTCTCGCCGGGCTAACCATCGGCTCTCTGGTGTGAACCGGCTTTTCGGCGTCTGGAGGCGTCTCTGAGGCCCAAGAGCACTCAGAGAGCACCGTTCCGGACCCGACGACGAGGCGACGTGCTCTGGCGCCGCCCGACCAGAGAGCACACCCACCGAGGGGTTGCCACCCGCAAACCCGCACCACGACGGCAGATACGACAAGACCCCCGCGGGGGATGCCGACGAGGGTCCTGTTAAGAGAAAGGCCCAGGCTGACGAGCCTGGGCCTTATGAAGCGCCCACACCTGGACTCGAACCAGGGACACACGGATTAACAGTCCGTTGCTCTAACCAACTGAGCTATGCGGGCAGGTGCTACACGTGAACCGTGCAGCCCCCGGCGTTTAGCGTCGCGCTCGACCAGCGTCAAGGGCCTGATGCGACCGTTTGCCGATGAGGGTGCTGGGGTGAGGTGCGCGGCGCGAAAAGCACCATACATGCATTACTATACGGGTAACGAAGAAAAGAAGTGCATCACCCTCAACTCGGCCGTGTGCTGTCCGATGGACACTCGAGACGGACGCTGCGTCATGTGGGGTCCACATTTTCTTGTGACTGGAGCTGCACCATGGCGCTAACCGTCGGTACCAACCTCGCTGCAATGAACGCGTTTCAAAACTTGAACCGCACAAACGGTAGCCTACAAGATACCTTTGCGCGCATCAGTTCTGGGTCTCGCATCGCGCGTGCCGCCGATGACGCTGCGGGTCTTGCTGTGGCAGAGAACCTCGACGCCACCCAGCAGGGCTTGAGTCAGGCACTCCGCAATGTCTTTGATGGGATCTCCACACTGCAGACCGCCGAAGGGGCAGCGACCGAGATTGGTGACATTCTCAAGCGCATGCGCTCTCTCGCCGTTCAGTCCTCCTCGGACACGCTAGCCGACCAGGAACGCTCGTTCATTCAAGAGGAGTTTGGGCAGCTGTTCGCAGAGATCGATCGCATTGCGAACACCACCGAGTTTAATGGCGTCAAGCTCGCCGATGGCTCTGTGCCGTCTCTCTCGGTGCAGGTGGGCATCAGCGACAGCGCAGACGACCGCATCAGCATCAACCTCGGTGACCTGACAACCGCATCGTTGTTCGGGGGTACGCCCGAAGTAGGGGATGCCGTGAATGCGCGTGATGCGCTCGACATTCTCGATGGCGCACTCGACCAAGTGAATGCGTACCGCTCCAACCTCGGTGCGGTGCAGAATCGCTTGACCTCCGCAGGGAACAACCTCGAGGTCTACGTGCAGAACATCGCCAGTGCAGAGTCCGTGATTCGTGATGCAGACTTCGCGTTCGAGACGGCAGAGATGACGAAGTACCAGATTATGCAGCAGGCCGGCACTGCAGTGCTGGCGCAGGCGAATGCCATCAGCCAAGGTGCGATTCAGCTTCTCGGCTGAAGGCTGACCGCGCCCTGGGGTATGCTCCCGCACGAGAGAGGCGGGCATGCGTTCAATCGCGTTGGTGTGGGTGATTCTTGGAGCGTGCGGAGGGGGCGAAGACGCCACCTCACCCGTCATGAACGACTGGCCGCTCGGGCTGGAGCGTGATGCCGGTGTCCTCTATGCGGGGGCGGCCAACCTGGACGTCACGCCGAACATTGCCGCCAAGGACACGTGGACCGATCTCAACGGGAACTTTGACTTCGACGGGGACTGGACCGACCCGGCGGCAAGCGTGGAGCCGTGGGTGGACGTCAACGGGAACGGGTATTTCGACCCCGTCTTTATCGGTGGGTTCGGCTTTGCGAGGCCCGGCATTGATGTGCGTGAGGGCGACCCCATCACCACACGGGCGATGCTCTTGGCACGGGACAGCGACCTGCTCGCCATCGTGTCGCTCGATCTCGTGGGCTTGACGCATGTGCGGATCGATGCCGCTGCAGAGCGTCTGCGGGAGCGCGGACTTCCTATCGACCGCTTGTTGGTCACCACCACCCACAACCATCAGGGTCCAGATGCCGTGGGCTTGTGGGGCGCCCCGCTCAATGGCATCTCTGGGGTCGATGTGGCCTACCAAGAACGGCTGGTCACCTCGATTGTCGATGCTGTGCAAACGGCTGCAGACACGGCGGTGCCGGCCCATCTCACCGTGGGCGCGGTCCAGCTTCGGGACCAATCGGTGTGGTTCAACGGGGCGGCCTTTGGTGGAAAGAACCCGACCCGAAAGATGCACGGACTCCTGCACGACAAGCGCGACCCCGTCTTGGTCTCCGATCAAGTGCTCGCCGTACAGGCTCGGTCGCTCGAAGACGACGAGACCGTGGTCACGTTGATGAGTCATTCTGCCCACCCAGAGGTGCGCGGTAGCTCGAACAATACGCTCGCCTCGGACTACGTCGGCGTGGCACGGCAGGTTGTCGAAGCACACTTTGGTGGGATCACGGTCCATGTGCCCGAGTCCCTAGGGGGTATGCAGAGTGCGCTAGGCGGTGATGTGCCGCTGGTGACGCCAGAGGGCGAGCACGTGATGCAGACCTGTGACGAAGTGGCCGTCGCCGATCCCAACGATCCGGCGTGCTTCGGGCAGCCGGTCGACTCGGTACGCATCGACGAGGATGGCGATGAGGTGCCCGTGTGGGCCCCACGTGACAGCTGGGAGATCGTCAACAGTCAGGGCTGGCACGTGGGAGAGGCGGTCATTGCGGCCATCGAGGGCGGCGAGGCGCTCGACCCCACGCCGTTTCGTGTCGAGATGGAGCGAGACTATGTGCCGATTCGAAACTGGCTCTACGAGACTTTGGGGCCGAGTGGAATCTTCGACATTGACCTCGTGTCGGCGGTCACCGACCCAGCCCTCTGCCCTGCGGCGCCCGAGACGGAGCTCGGCTGCTTGCCCTTTGGCACCTTCCGCGTACAGCTCGGCAAGCTTGGACTCGTGACAGCGCCGGGTGAGCTCTTGCCAGAGCTCGCGTGGGGGCTTCCAGAAGGCGATGCGGTGTGGGATGCGGAGGCCACGTCGCGCGAAGCACGCGGTCCAGATTCCATCTACTTTCCCCAACATGACGAAGACTGCGACACCGTGGATGAAGCTGTGTGCCTGTCGCAGAACGCCGATCTGGGCGACTGTCGCTGCGTGACGCTGCACACCACACCTTATCGACTGAGTGACAGACCGGGTGACACGCCGCTGCTGTCGCGCTTTGGGCCAGAGGTGACCTACCGCGCGGCCATGAGCAGCACCTCGACCTATATTAGCTACATCATTCCGCAGCCGGACTTTCACACGGACGTGAATCAGCTGTTCGGTGACCAGGGCGACCACTACGAAGAAACCGTGAGTCCTGCTTTTGACTTTGCGGCTCGTCTGTTTGATGCGCAGGCCCGCATCGATGAGCGGTGGTGACGCGTGAGCGGGTGCCGTTACGTCATGCGAACGACGAGGCAGGGGGCAGTGTGAACACGGGCTGGGTCAGACTCTCGCGCAAGTGCAACAACCGGTGTGTGTTCTGCAGCGATGCCGAACAGCTCGATGGCTCGATCGTGCCGTGGGCAGAGGTGGAGGCCGAGATCGATGCGCTTGCAGGCGCTGGCGCATCGCGGGTGGTCTTCACTGGCGGGGAGTCGACACTCTCCAAGCACTTGTTGAGCGCCATCAAGCGGGCCACGGCGCTGGGGCTGTCTGCAGAACTCGTCACCAACGGGCGCATCATCCAGTCCGACAAGATTGCGAGCATGTTGGAGAAGGCTGGTCTCAAGGTCATTCACATCAGCTTGCATGCAGGCCGACGACAGACCCATGACACGCTGACGCAAGCCAACAAGAGCTGGGTCGAGACGCTGCAGGCCGTCAAGAGCATGGGCCGCACCGGTGTTCGAGTCAACATCCGGAGTGTGCTGACCCGTCAGACGAGCTCCGAGCTCGCGTACTTGATGCACCTGGTCATGATGGGGGGCGCCAAAGGCTTTCAGGTCCGCGCGATCGAAGCCGTGGGCCGAGCGCCAGAATATGCGGGTGAGCTGCAGATTGGTGGGGCTGCGGCCATCCGAACCATCGGAAAGCTTTGGTACGAGGCCAAAGAAGAGACCGTCCTCTTCGATGTGGTGGGGTACGACCACAGCATCGATCTCGGACTGGAGCCCGAAGAGGGGCCTGCGCAGGCCGACCGGGCGCTGATGAACCTGCTCCGCAAGCGTGTGCAGATCCACAACGCCGTCGCAGGTACGCAGCTCCTCGACGTGGTGGACATGGCGCGAGACTTCACCAACCTCGTACATCAGGAGGGGAGCCTTCATGCCGCTGGCCTCGAGCTACTGGCACGCAGCGCCCCCCTGACCGACGCCCCCCCATGCGTGGGGGGCATTCCCACGGTCACGCGTGACCATTGGGGTGAGCAGGCGCGCTGGGGCGAACTCTGTGCGGGGTGTCCCGAGCAACAACGGTGTCCCGGCATGCCACGTAAGCTGGCCAAGGTCACGGGTGACAGCCTGGCGCCGCTGCCGACGTGGTCGGGTGTGGCTCTAGGGAGCCGCGCCGTGGTGCTCGGTGGGTCCGATGAGCTGCTTCGCGAGCAGACTCTGCCAGAGCTCGCCGAGGCGCTCACGGCCCGTGGGCTTGTCGCCTCCTATGGAGATGTGGATGCCGTGCTCGATGCCGATCTCGTGATCTGCGGTGACGCGGGCACGGCACGGTTTGTGTTGGAGCTTCCCAACCGACCCCCGAATCAGCGTGTCGAGCTCCTCGATGCGGCCGGAGGGCAGGGAGCCGATGAGCTCTCGGCATGGCCTCTCGTTATTCGAAGTGACCAGCCCGGACGGGTGGGGGCCCTCGTCAATGCTGGCCATGATCTTCGTCGGGTGCGCTGGCTGCCGTACCCCGTACCGGCCGCCGCCCGGTTTGCGCCAGGCGTCCACACCCGACCCGTCGAGGCCCGTGGCATGGTGGTGATCGCCTCCGAGGTCACGGACTGGGACACGCTGATGCCCGCGTTGCTTCGAACTCGCAAGATTGCACCACGGGCAACGATCTTCTTGTCTCGGGGCGCAGAGAGCCCGGGTGCGCTCGAGGGCACCACGATGGTGGTCGATGCGCCCGACGAAGAGGTGCTCGCGGCCATTCATCAAGCGCGCGTCGTGGTGGTGGCTCCTCACTGCGTGCCAGAAGACGATGGGCCGCGTGGTGCCACGCTCGCAGGTGACCTTCGCTGGACCTCTGTGGCTCAGGCCGCAGGTCGTCCGGTGGTGGCGGTTCGGGGGCCGGCTGTCGAAGACCACCTTCGACAAGACCGTTCCGCGATGATGGTGCCACCCGGCGACCCTGCTGCGCTCTCCGAGGCCATTCGTAGGGTCTGCAACGAGCCTCTTCGCCTCAAGCGCTTGCACGAGGGGGCGCTCGAGGTCTCAAGAGCCGCCTCCGTGGACCACTGGGCAGACCTATTGGTCCAGGGGCAGCGTGCCACTCAACCCGATCAGCTCATGCCGACGACTGTACGACCCTGGCCCGTCTGGTAGACGCTACTCGACGTAGCCCAGCTCTTCGAGCTGTGTCGCAAGGTCTTCATTCCAGGCTTCGACGGCCTGACCGAACGGACGCGGCGACCATGTGAGGTCGACGCTCACCCGCCAGGCGTCAGGTGTAGGCGCCAAGGCCTGCGTCCGCGTGGGGGCATCCGAGACGTCGGTATCGACGGTATGCTCTGCCACGGTCTCGCCCTGGACAAGACGGATGGAGAGGCCCGTGGTGGCGGTGGCTGGGCCACTGGGCTCCACGAACAGCTCTTTGGGTGGATAGGTACCCGCCGGGACTGTGATCTCGAGCACGCCGTCTGATGCGACGAGGGTCGTCGCTTCGTGATTGCCGCGAGGGTCGTAGGCCTTCCAGGCGCCGGTGATGCCAGAAGGATGGCGAAGGGTGATGACCGTATCCTTGGGCTGCTTCCGGGACGCAACCTTGACCCGCCAGACCCGAACAAGGTCGGAACCCAGCGTGGTCGAGAGGGCCTCGGTGGGCGGACCGGCATCCGGACGCCCGAGGTTCGTCTGCTCTGCGGGGTCGTCCATAAGGTTGAAGGCGCGCTCCACACCTGCGCGGGCAATCCACTTGTGCCCATCCTCAATAGCACCCCAGCCATCCTCCCCGTAGAGCGGACGACCAAAGACGTGAGTCCTGTTTTCAATTGATTTATAGGAGCTATCGTCCGTGCCGTTGGCAGCCGAAAGCAGTGACATGCCAGGACCGTGAGGCGGCGTGAGTCCTTGCAGCTCCATCACGGTCGGCGTGATGTCGAGCAGGCTGGCTGGCGCCGAGAAGCGTCCTTGTTGGAGCGCGGGATCGCGAATGATCAGCGGCACGCGAAACAGCTCATCGTAGAAGGTATGGCCGTGCTCAAAGTTGTTGTGGTCCCAGAACTCTTCGCCATGGTCAGCGAAGACCACGATGGTCGCATCGTTGGGAAGTGCGTCGAACAGGCGACCGAGGGCGTCGTCGAGGTAGGCGATGTTCTGGTCATAGCGTGCCACGACATAGTCGCTGATGGCTTCAAAGTGGGGATGTTCCCTGCGGAGCTTCACAAGCTCCGAGCGCGCTACGCTATTGAGGGCTTCGGGCTTCTCGCCGGCGAAGAGCCCTCGGAAGCGCTTGGGCTCCATGTACGGCAGATGGGCTTCCATGAACTGGAGATACAAGGCCACATCACGGTCTGCGTGTCGCTCGAGGACCGAGAGGCCATGCTCGACGGTCTTTGGTGCGGGACGCAGGTGGTCGTACCGATAGGTGGAGAACCCACGGTTCATGTCGAAGGTCGGGGAGAGGTAGGCATTGGCCACCATGCCTTCGACGTGAAATCCGGCCTGCGCGAGGTGACTGGGCAGCGTGGTGGTGGTGTGCCATTGCTCTGGTTGCTTGCCGGAGAGCACTGCGCGCGCGGATGGCAGGGTCCATGGCGCGATGGTTCGGGCTTGCTCAAAGACCATGGCATCCGAGGCCAGCTGGTCGAGATGAGGCGAGGTGGGCCGCTCATAGCCATACACACCAAGATGGTCGTAACGGAGCGTATCGAGAAAGAGCATCACCACGCGACGGGGTGAATCCGTGGGCGTGTAGAGCGTGGGGTCTTCGAGAAAGACGTCTGCCCTTTGGGTGGTGTCGCCCGATGCGGAGCTCAATGTGAGCGTGACGTTCTTACCGGACCACATAGAGAGGTCCCATCGCACATCGGTCCATTCCGACGTGGGAACCTCGATGCGCTCGGTGGGTGAACCATCGATCGACAGTTCGACGGTCGCGTCAGACGTCGTTTCGCCTCGTCGAATGACGGGTGGCAACACGCGCGCACGGGTCGACAGCACACCATCGGTCGGCACCGTGACCTGCCATTCGGCTGTCGATGGGGTGGGGAGCATCAGGCCGTGATGGGTCGTGGTGTCGAGGACCACGGTACGGGGGATCGATGCTTCCGCAGACTGGCCGGACGCCGCGGGGTCTCTGGCTTGCTCTGCGGCGAGGGCCTTTGGCCAGATGAGGGAGACCTCGCTCGGCGCAGGAGAGCCCTTGGGTAGGCCGATGAGCAGGTGCTTGTGGTCATATCCCCAGGTGCGGGGTGCTGCGGCATAGCGCCGAAAGGAGAGACGTCCTTGGCCATCCGAGATCTCGAGCCCGGGTGGGTCGTAGTTGCCAAAGCTGCGTGCACCAGCCTGCACACCCGGGAACAGATGAGGATCCACCGGGATGGGCGTGCTGTAGATGACGGTTCCACCTTCGCGCTTCTTCCGCTTGAAGGGGGTTGTGACACGGATGGTTGTCTCTTGGGGTGCCGTCATACGTTCCGGCAGAGAGGCCGACGACAGGGGTACCCGTGCCAGCGCAACAGCAGTGTTCGCGCGCTCCTCCACGGGGACAGCCGTACGCTCGGTGACGGACAGCGTCACTGGAGCGGGAGAAGGACTGCTGGAGCAGGCGAGCCAAAGAAGGAACATGGTTCAGTCTCTATCGATGGGGGGATACCGGCGACTAGCGCGCTTCATGGGTATCCGCTCGCCGCCGTCGCATCGCGCCACCCGTCTCGGGCTTCAGGGGCAGTCGAGCGACCACCGTGGTGCCCATTCCAGCGCTGGACTCAATCGCGATCTCACCGCCGCATTGGGTCGCACGCTCCCGCATCGAGAGAAGACCGAGCCCGCCGAGCGTGTCGAGCTGGCGAGGCTTCTTGGCGTCAAAGCCAGTGCCATCGTCTTCAATTCGAATGATGAGCTGTGATGTCTCGATGAACAGAGAGACGTCGAGTACGGTCGCGTTCGCATGTTTGACGATGTTGCCGACACCCTCTTGGATGATCCGATAGGCGGCCAGCTGCACGGCGCTGGGGAGCGGCGGAAGAGGCTCGCAACGGACCGTGGTCTCCAGCGCTGCGGTGCCACTGGCATCACTGGCGACCGTGCGGACTGCGGCCTCGAGACCGATCTCATCGAGAACGGCGGGGTGAAGACCCCGCGCAAGCCGCCCCAGCTCTTCGACGATCTGGCGTGTCTGCTGCCGGAGCTTGCCCAACATGTCGGCCACCTTGGGTTCTTGCGTCGTCGACTCAAGGGCCTTGAGGCCGACCAACAGTGCCGCGAGCGATTGGCTGGTCTCATCGTGCAGCTCACGGGAGAGATGCCTCCGCTCGCGCTCTGCCGCGGCGATCATGGCCTCAAACACCTGTTCGCGAACTTCTTCGGCCTCGACCTGCCGGGTGACATCGGCGGCGATGTGAATCTGCCGGGTTGTGTCGAGCGTCTCATCACGAAAGCCGTAGACGGTATGGCGAATCCAGCGAAAGCCATCGGCGTGGCGAACGCGGTAGATGTGGTCCACGGCATCCGCAGAATCTGGGAGTTGGTCACGGTCGGCCGCAAAGACCGCTTCACGCCACGCGTTGGGATCCGAGAGCAGGTTGCCTTGCGCGCTGCCGAACAGGCGCTCGTACATGTCGTTGACGAACAGCACCCGGTCTTCAGACGTGTCGTACATCCAGAGGGCTTGGCCAATGGACTGGGCGATCTGGCGAAGGTTCTGCTCCGAGCTCCGTAGCGCCAGGTTGGAGATCTTGAGGGCTTCGGTGTACCGCGCACGGCTTCGCTCAAAGCTCCACGCCACGAAGGTCGAGACGCCAAGAACCACGATACCCACACGAAGACGTACCGCCGGACCCTCGAGGGTATCCATGGTCTGCGGCAGTGGGACACCGTAGAGATCCATTCCGTAGTACGCCATGACCACGGCGAGCGTGGCGGTGGCGATCTGCAAGGTGACACGGGGGCCCGAGAGCAGCGCAGCGAGGAGCGGTACAAGCACCAGCCACTGGAGCATGACGCTCTTCATGCCGCCGTCGAAGTAGGCGAGGTACGAGACCATCACCAATACGGACAGCGGGAGCAGGTGGCGTGCACTTCTCGTGGAGTCTGTTCGCCGGACGATGAAGGCCACGCTGAACAGCAGGGGGAGCAATCCAAGCAAGCCGAGTGCAATGGGGTTCGGCAGCATCGGCAGGTTGGGAACCGCAGAGGGCCCCCAACGGATCGACGCGAGGGCAATCATGTCGATGGCCAACAGCAAGCCAACCACGACGACGATCATCCGCGCTTGGCGCAGCGACTCCGGATCTTTGCGCAGTGCATCACTGATGAACCAATCAAAGATGGGGGAGAGGGGCGTGCTGGCGCGTGTCAGTTCCGAGGGGGCAGGAGCGGCCATGGCGTCTCTCCGAGAGTGGACTGGGGTACACCTATCGCGTGACCCGCGATAGGGTCAGCCTACGTGAGGAGCGTCATTGTGCAACTCGTGATCCCCATGGCTGGGTTCGGAGAGCGGTTTCGTCGAGAGGGGTACGCGGTCCCCAAGCCGATGATCCCCGTCATGGGTCGGCCGATGGTCGCGTGGGTGATCGATCTTTTTCCGTTCGTCGATGAGGTGTTGCTGATCTGCAATGACGCACACCTAGGCAGCACGGCATACGACATGGCAGGTACGCTGAAGACACACTGTCCGACGGCGCGTGTGGTCAGCGTCCCTGCGCATCGTGAGGGGCCGGTGCGAACGGTCGTTGATGCGGCCGATCACCTGCACGTCGATGGCGAGATCATCGTCAGCGTGTGTGACCTCAACTTCATCTGGAATCACGCGGCGTTTCGAGAGCATCTGGAAACTGAACACCCCGAGGGTACGATCCTGACGTACAGAGGGTGGCACCCACACTTCCTGAACAGCACCCATTACGGCTTTGTCCAAGAGACCGACGGGTGGGTGAGCCGAGTGCGGGAAAAAGGCCACTTCACCGATGACCCGGTGGCGAACGAAGAGCCCTGCTCGAACGGTGTGTATTACTTCAAGTCCGGGCGGAAGATGCTCGATGAGATGCGTCAGCTCCAGCTCCGGCCCGAGGAGCGCATCAACGGGGAGCTCTACATCAGTCAGGTCTACGGCCTGCTTCTGGAGGAGGGCTGCCGCATCTCGGCCTTCGACCACCCCTATTATTTTCAGTGGGGCACCCCCCACGACCTCGAGGTGTGGCAGCATCATGCTGAGTCGTTGGCGTCGCGGGTCCAGCCTCGGCCTCGCACTCCTTCCAGGCGTGGAACGCTGCTCATTCCGATGGCAGGGCTCGGCAGCAGATTTGCGAACGAGGGGTGGACCACGCCCAAGCCGTTGATTCCGGTCTGTGGGGCGCCAATGGTCGTGCAGGCTGCCCGTGATCTACCGGCGTTCGAGCACACCATCTTCGTCCTTCGACGCGACATGCCCGACGCTGAGGCTATGGCTCGTGTGCTACAGGCGTGGTTTCCGGGCAGTGTGCTCGTCTGGCTCGACGGACCGACCGACGGACAGGCGACCACCGTGGTCCTCGGACTTCAGCAGGGTGAGGCAGATCCCGAGGCTCCCGTGGTCATTGGCTGTTGCGACAACGGCGTGCTTCATGATGAACACGCCCATGAGGCATGGCTCGATGATGCCTCACGCAGCTCAGCGCTGATTTGGACCATGGCGGGACACCCCGGTGCGGCCCTTCGACCGCATCATTTCAGCTGGGTGTCGTGCGACGACAACGGGCGGGTGCAGGGGGTGTCGGTCAAGCAGCCACTCGGCTCGCCAAGGTCCGATCCGATGGTCATTGGGACGTTTTCCTTTCGCCGTGCGGGCGATGTCTTGGAGGCCTACGCGCGGCTGACGGAGCGGGGGGCACGTGTGGGCGGTGAGCTCTACATGGATGCGCTGATTGATGATCATAGGGCGCTCGGCGGAACGGTCTCATGCCACCAGGTGGACCACTACGATGGCTGGGGCACGCCCGACGAGCTTCGAAGCTTTCAATACTGGCAGTCTGCCCTCGATGCTTGGCCAGCACACGACTATGCCATGGCGCGTGACCCGCGTGTCGTGCACGCATCATCCCCACTTCACGAGGCCCACACACCATGACGCCACGTCTGTCACTCATCATCCCGTGCTTCAACGAGCGGGACAATCTGCCCTTGCTGGTCGACCGCTGTGCCGTGGTCTTTCAGGACCGCTCGGACGTGGAGGTCATCCTCGTCGACAATGGGTCGACGGATGGGTCAGGTGAGCTGCTCGCAGACCTCATCGAACCGCACGGCTTTCTTCGGAGCGTGCGGGTCGAGGTGAATCAAGGATATGGACATGGGATCTTGTCCGGCCTGCAAGCCGCGAACGGGGAGATCTTGGCCTGGACCCATGCGGATCTGCAGACGGACCCCAATGATGTGTTGAAAGGCCTCGCTAGATTTGAGGCCGCCGACGATGCCGCACGGCTCTTCGTGAAGGGCTCTCGCTATGGCCGCCCCGCATCTGATGTGGTCTTCACATGGGGAATGGCAGCCTTTGAAACAGTCCTTCTGCGGACACCGATGTGGGAGATCAACGCCCAGCCCACGATGTTCTCTCGGGCATTTTTTGAGTCGTGGGATGACCCACCCGGCGATTTCTCCCTCGACCTCTACGCCTACTACAGCGCGCGTCGCGCAGGACTCCGCTTCGAACGGTTTCCCGTGTACTTCGGGGAGCGCGCGCACGGACAGAGTCGCTGGAACATCAACTGGAGCGCCAAGGTGAACTTCATTCGCCGCACCGTGAACTACAGTCTGGCGATGGCCAGAAGAATGGCGAAGTGACCGCATGATCATCGTCGCGCATCGCCGCAATACGCTCGAAGATCTTCGAACGACCCCTGTTCAACTGGGGGTGGAGTTCGATGTTCGTGAGGTGCACGGTGTTCTCGAAGTGACCCATGATCCGTTTACCCGTGGGGTTCCGCTCGAGACGTGGCTCGACGCATACCAGCATGGCCTGCTGGTGGTGAACGTAAAGGCAGAGGGTCTCGCACCCGTGGTTCAGGCTCACCTTCGCTCGCGTGGCGTCACCACCTACGTGTTTCTCGATCAGTCGATGCCTGAGCTTGTTCGCATGGTCGAGAGCGGGGAACGACGGTGTATGGTTCGCATCAGTCGCCATGAACCCCTCTCGGGCATGCTGACGTTGGCCTCGCAGGTCGACTGGTGCTGGCTGGATGTCTTTGGCGGCCAGCTTCCGCTGGCAGCCGACGACCTCTCGAAACTGCGTGCGACGGGGGTAAAGATCTGCCTTGTAAGCCCAGAACTTCATGGGCTATCCCATGACGTGGTTGATGAACTCCAGCGGACGATGAAGCAGTTGGCCTTTGTCCCCGATGCGGTCTGCACGCGCGAGGTAGGACTCTGGGAAGCCCTGCGAGAGAACTCGGCAACTTCCTGACTTGACGTTCGCCACGACCTACTGGTTTCATGCGCTCTTGGGGGCCGGGGCATGAGGCGTCGTGATGTGCTGCGAGGAATGGGTGCCGGAGTCGGAATCGCTGGACTTGGTCTAGCGGGACGCGGCGCATTGGCGTCAGGGTGGGGACTTGGGGAATCCAAGACCGCCCAGCAATTGCTGCTGCCTACAGGTGTACGTGCCGAGCGCGTGCTCGAGGTGTTTATGTACGGCGGGCTCTCACCTTGGGAGACCTTCTATGTGGCACCAGCCTACGGCGACCCGAAGACCTCTGCCTTTCCGAACACCCAGTGGCACATGTTTGCGGCAGATCACCAAGAGCAGTTTGGAACCAACTGCGGGTTGACCGACCCGAGTACGTGGTTGCTTCCATGGGCAACGGATTCCAACGGCACCGATGTCTTCTTTGGACCGCTGGTCATGCCCCTTCGCGACCGTGTGGACGTCTTGAACCGGACCCGCGTGCTCGTCATGCAGCATGACCTCGAGCCCCACGAAGCTGCGATTCCGTACGCGATGTCGGGATTTCGACTGGGCAACCCGCGCATGGCTGGGCTTGGCGCGCACGTGCAGCGGTACTTTCAGGGGCTCGACACCACGGGCCGGGTGTTGCCCTTTAGCTACGTCTTCTACCCGGATGGTGAGTTCGACACGGACAACCTTCGGGCGGCCAGCGCGGTGGGACTCCACCCGGGCAGTACACGGCCGCTCGACCTTCGCGTCAACGCCAACTCCGACCTTCCGCAGCGGCTTGCCCGCGCGCGTGCGGGGGCGCAACGCGGCAACCTCGATGCGCTCGTGGCTCACCTCACGCAGACCGCTGGCAGCCGGTATGTCGATAGCAACGGCCTGCCGTTGCGCAGCAAGGCGATGGCGGACCATGCCTTCGCGTCGACCAGCTTGGCGCAGGCTGCGGATCTTGAGGCCTTGTTACCCCCGGAGGTTCTCGCCAACCTCCCAGGGTCGAGCTGCCTCTATGAGAGAGACACAGACGCAACCCTGATGAGTCTGGAGATCGCTCGCCACCTGCTCACGCACCCGACAGCATCAGCGCGTCACGTCACGGTCGTGGATGGCGGACTTGTTCCAGCGTCCGGTGGTGGTGGCTATGACGTGCATAGCAGCCACATGAATGCGACCGCCAGAAACGCACTACGGTTGCTGGACTCCTTGATGTCGATCATCAATGAACCGGGCGAGAATGACCCGACCAAGATCGATCTCGACACCACCCTCATTGTGCTCAATACCGAGTTTGGTCGTACACCGTACATTCAACCCGGAACTGGAAACGGCACCAACCACCATCCTTATGGCTACGTCACGACGCTCATCGGCGGTCCTGTCACCGCGGATCGCTCGGGGCTTGTGGGAGCCATCGGCGAAGATGGCATCGCGACCGACTTTGTGACGCCGATCGAGTCTCGGGCGGCCGTACTGGCCGCCATGGGGATTTACCCGTTTACCCAAGAGTCCTTCGCGATCGGCGACCTCCGGAACTTTGCGGATGAGCTCGATGGCCTCGCGTGGCTCAATGAGCATGTGCTGGGGGTGGTCTGATGCGAAGCCTTCTGACAGCAGGTGCAGCAGCCCTTCTCATCGCGTGTGGTACCCCGGACACGAGCACGCCAACGCCACCCGCAGATTCCACCGACACCACGGATGACACCGTGGTGGACAGTGTCGACGACACCGAGGATTCCAACGCCGACTCTGGCGATGTCGATACCTCAGACAGTGCGCTTCCCCCGGAACCACCACCACCGCCGCCTGCATCGTGTGATGCAGGCACGGAGGCCTGGGTCGACCGCGTCTTTCCTCTGGTCCTAGGGCGCCGGGCGCATGGCGCCCATGAGCTCAAGCTGTGGGCCGGCATCGCGGACACCTACGGGCGGGATATGGCCGTGCGTGCGTTGACAGCGCAGCCGGAGTTTGTGGAGTGGTGGTCGCTCTGGTTGACCGACACCCTCGGTGTCGCACGAGTGGGAGATAAGGCCTACAACGCCTGCTACGGCGTAACGATCGCCCCCGAACACAATGGAACACTCGCGTCGTTCCTACAGAACAATGCGGCCCTCAACAACGACTTTGGCGCCGCCTTCACCATGGGCGACGTGTTGCGGGATGCGGTCGTTGCGGACGACCTCTCGGTGGCCTACCGCGCGCACCTCTATGCGCGCATGGCGCGGCCCGTGACCGGTGCGAATGTGAGTGACTACGAGCTGGAATACAACCGTCGGGTCAACTTTGGGGAGACGTTCTACGACCAATACCTCAATCGAAACCTGACGTGCATGCCCTGTCACAACTCGCTCTACTCGGTGACGGACGACCCAGATCCCGAGCTGGATCGGACCTGGCAGCTTCCCGGGTACTTTGAGCTGTCGCTCTTTGGGAGCCATGCTGGTCTGAGCCCAGAGGCTGCGTATGCCATGTTCCGTCACGACACCGTGGTCGAGGGCAATGAGCGGCCATGGGGCATGTCGGAGGACTGCGGGACGTTTTTCGCGCCGGGTGAACTGGGAGAAGACGCTTTTGGCTGGCAGCCTTACTTCATCCAAGATCTGGGTGATGGGGCCAGTGTCTGGAACGTCGAGCTCGCACTCTTTGAGGGCGTACAGAGCATCACCACTGCAGGTCTAGTGATCGACAAGTCGGGGCAAGTCGATGGCCTGCAGGCCTTTGCCTACCTCGTGGGAGCGAGCATCGTCGACGCTGTCTGGGAGCAGGCGGTGGGGTATGGACTGACCATCGCGCATGACTTTGCTCGCAACGAGGGTCAGGCGACGCGACTCGGTGCCTACACCGACGCATTTGTGACCTCGGGCTACTCGCTACGGGAGTTGCTCGTCTTGGTGGCCACCGATGAGGCGATGAACCCCGTCCTTCCCGATCCGTCGTGTGCAGCGGCGGACTACGGCCTCCCACCCTTGTTCGCGCCATGGTCCACCGAAGAAGAAGACGTGGCCCGGCGAGGCAATGGTTCGGGTGACCGCGTCCATCGGTTGACGGGGCGTGTGATGCTGCGGTCTCTGCACGACGCCCTGGGCTGGGACCCGCCAGCGAACTTCTCTCTGTCTGGTAGCGAGCGTGACCTGCAGGCGGCCATCGGGGTCTACCTGCGGGAGTCGCAGGCGGGATTCAATGGCAGCGACCTGCAGGGCCTGCTCGCGTGGGAAGACGTCTATGGAGACTGTAGCGAGCCCGTGGTCGGCGATCTTGAGTGTGCCGCGCCTACAGGAAATACGGGGTGTGGCGGCTGCGAGTGCGAAGCCTGCACCATTGGGGCGGATCCGTATTGCGGAAACGTGGTGTGGGATGAAATCTGTGAGGACATCTGTTTCGATAGTTGCGGTGGGTGTACCGACCCCGTCGTGGAGGGGGAGGGGGATGTCGTCGACCTGCTTCTTGAGGACGCTGCGGCGCTAGGCCTTCAGGTGGGCGATGTGCTGGCGGCGCTGCGTGACCGCCTCATGATGGACGGAACCCTTGATCCGACCGAGCTGTCGCTCATCGAAGCTGTGCTGGAGGTCCCCGCAACGACCCTCGTATCGGAGCTGTCCGAGGCCTCTCTCCTCGGCCTCCGCCAGGTGTGTGGTGCGTGGGCGCGGAGCCCCCAGTGGATGTTGGCCATGCAGGCAGACGTTGGTGCGGTCCCGGTGCTCGATGTCAGCCGAGAGGCCGACTGCTCGGCCGCGCTGACTGCGCTCGCGGGCCAAGGGATCAAGACAGACTGCGAGACGCTGCTGACGCCACCCAAACCAGCGCCTGTTCCCTAGGACTGGGCCTCTGCAAACACCCAGAGCTTCTGGCCGACAAAGTTGGCGACCATCGAGCATCCGGTGGCACACACCACCGCGAAGGTCTCGACCGTGCGCTGCGCAGTCATGCCGAACATGTCGTTGACCACGGCCGTGATGTGCAGGACGTCGAGGAGGCCAGGGCCGAGGTAGAGCGCGCCGCGGTTGACGCCCACATTGAGCATGAAGCTGATGCCGTAGAGCACCACGAAGCGCTTGACCTGATCGGCACCACCATCGGCAGCTTCAAAGGTCCAGAACTTGTTCAAGATGAAGGCGACGCTGGTCCCGATGAGAAAGCTGATGCCCTTTGCGATGTCATTTTGGCCGGGCAGCACGGTCTCAAGCAGGGCGAAGTAGGTCCCAAAGTCAGCCACGGTGGCGATCAGGCCAGTGATGACGAAGCGTGAGAGCTGCTTCAGCGTCTTGGGGTCCATTGGGCGTCCTCTCGAGGCGTGCTAACCCACTGATGACGTGGGCGAAGCATCGAGCGCCTGCCATGCACTCTCGCAGCGTGCTCTCCGCAACCAGGCCAACCCCTCGACAATGCGTACGCCATGCCATGAGAGTGCCGCGCCATCGACGCCCACCACCCTTGCACGGGGGAGGCCCGTGAGCATGGAGAGCTCCTCCTGATGTCGTGGCCGGAACCGGAATGGCTCAGACGATAGCAGGAGCCTGTCGACGGGCGCATGGTCGACCACAACCTCGGGGTACCGGCGGTCGTTGCCCGGCACCCAGACATCGAGGCCCGCCTCGGCGAGAAGATTACCGATAAAGGTATCAGGACCAGCCACCATCCAAGGCTTTCGCCAGATCAGGTAGGCTACCCGCTCTCGTGGACGGTCGTGGGTGGCCGTATGGAGGGCCGCACGCGCATCTGCTGCGCGCTCACACCATGCTTCGGCAGCGGCGCGCTGGCCGAGGAGGACACCTAGGGTGCGAAGCGCATCGATGGCTGCATCGATCGTGCGTGGCATGGGTGCCCACACGGGCACATGTTGGGCGAGGGCCTCGACAGCGGCTTGGGTGTTCTCTTCACGGTTGGCCAAGACAAGGTCGGGCTCCAGCGCCAAGACTGCATCCACATCGACGTCCTTTGTGCCACCCACCTTGCGTACGCGGCGCAGTTGGACCTTGGGGTGGCAGCAGAACCGCGTGCGGCCCACGAGCAGGGAGGCGGCGCCAAGCGCGACCACGGACTCGGTGGTGCTCGGCACAAGACTCACCACGCGGCGCGGGGGAGCTGCCATGAGCGGTGGCCCGAGCATCTCGCTGTCCATCCACGTCATCCCCTGTCTCCAATGGCGAGGCTGCGGGTCTGGTATCACCTAGGATACGTTACTTCATGACCATGTAGTCGGGGGCCGGAGCAGGTGATCGTTCACGCCTTGGTAATGTTCCTCCTGTTCATGAGCTCGGGTGTGCTGCCAGCGGCGGCCCAAGAGCTACCGCCGGTGGAGGTTCCCAAGACCTCGGCGCGGGTCTCTGATGACGCGCTGATGTGGTGGGTCGCCGACTTCGAGTACCTGCAAGACCGCCCGACGGCGTTTCGGGAAGCGTCGCTCTGGCGAACGTGGTTGACCGATGCGGCAGGTGTTCCGAGTGGTTCCCTCGCAGAGCTCGAGCGCTCCCACACCCAGAAGGACCTTGTCGCCTGGCTGGCGAGCCGGAAGCGCCAGGCTGCACCCCTGGTGGTGTTGGGGCTACCCCTAGCCGTCGGGACGGATGGGGAGCTTCAGGTGCTGCTGCCAACCTCCAGTGACCCCGACGATGGGATGGCGTTTCAGGCGCTGCTCGATGCTGCACCCGTCCACACGACATGGGTCCTTCTCGGGCACTGGGTCGATGTGGAGACCCAACCCGATCTTGTGCCCCCACGGCTGGCACGGCGACATGGGCTCATCATGACGTTGCCCAGCCGTGCACCACGACCGGTCGTTCACGGTGTAGATGTGCTGTCGTGGACAGTGGTGGGCGGACTCTCCGGATGGGCGGATCACGACCGCAACGGGCGGGTTGATCCGGTAGCACTCGCAACCTACGCCAATAAGCGTCTTCAGGACACGCTTGGCCTAGAGGTCTGGGCGCATGGAAACAGGACGCTGGCCACAGACCTTCCACTTCGTTCCGGGCCTTCTGTGCAGCAGGTGAGGGCTTCTTGGCAGGCCACGCGGTGGCCCGTCGATACCCGACATCGCCGAGAGCTAGAAGCGCTCTTGGCACCGCTGGAGTCCCAGGCAGAAGACGCATTTCCGGGGCTGGCGGAGTTCGATGCGCTCGTCGCCTGGGTCGAACATTGGTCTCGCCAGACCGTGTCCTTCATGGACCAGATCTACCCAGTGAGGCCCCCGTCCATGGGGGTGGCCGAGGAACTGTTGGCCGCTCGCTGGGGGGACCGGGAGGGCCGACACGTCTCCGAGGCGGAGTGGACGCATCAGGTGCGGGAACTCCTACAGCGGCGCTACGATCTAAATCAGACGGGCAGCATCGACACGCCAGACGAGCACGCAGCGATCAGCTGTGGGACGTGGACAACGCTCGAGCGAATGACACAGTCGCGCTACGGCGTGGGACTTCTGCACGTGATGGCACGCGCCCCCGGGGGGCTCGGTACACTCGGGGTGTCTCCCGCACTGGTGCCACAGACGGTTCACGCGCTGCGTGCGTGTGGGCTCGGGCTCGACGCGGGCCTTGCAGGAAACGTCGGTGGTCCGACCTGGCAGGATTCGCTCGAGTCTGCGATCCGCGAGGCTGACATCGACGGTTCGGGTCAGATCGACATGCTGGCGGAGCTCTTTCGGGTCGACTGTGACGTGCTTAGCTCCGCAGATGATGCGCTTTCTCGATCGCTTGGCCTTCCGCTTCGTCAGTGGTGGAGAACGGGAACCCATGGGTTGAGCCTGCAAGAGCGTGGCGCACTCGACCGACGGGCCGTCATGTGCGGGGTCGAACAGCAGGGGAGCCCTGATCACGTGCGGCGGCTCGCGCATCAGCTCGAACAGTTGAACAAGCCGGCCTCGCGCGCTTGGGACGACCAGGTTCATGGGCTCCTGGTGGAGCACTATGACCTCGATGGGGATGGGGTACTCAACGCACGTATCGAGGTCGAGAGTGTGCCGTGTCTGATCTGGGCGACGCTAGATGCCAGCGTTCGGGCGCGGATCCCTCGCGGGCTTGCCGATGCCTATGCGCTGATGGGCGACCGCGATGACCCGTGGCTCGGCCATGCGCTGGGGTTTGGCTTGAGTGCTGCGCCGGTGGTGAGCGCTCGGTTGACGAGCTGTACCGGAGGCGCTGTGCGGTCGGGGCAGGTGTCTGCGGATCGGCGCCTGTCTGCCACGATGCAGCCGCTCGATGCCACCAGTGACCGGTTCGATAGTGGGGTTCGCCAGATCCTCATTGACGTCTTTGACCTTGATGCTTCGGGGCAACTCGACACCATCGAGGAGCTGGAGACCGTGGGCTGCGAAGTGTGGGGCGTGATTGATCAGCAGGTTCGATCCGCCTGGGACGCGCCGCTGAGCGAAGTCTATGGCATCGACGAGCGCTTTCGCTGGGTGGGGTCGGTGCTAGGTGTTGATGCGTCGCTTCGTGCGCCTTGGTCCGATGTGCTGTTGGACTGTGGTCTTTCTTCCGACAGTGCAGGCCGATCCGCGTTGTACGTCGGGTGGCGTGAGTCGAACGGCAGGGCGATTCGAGACCACGTGGCCTCGGTGGTCGACCAAGACGCAGATGGCCGTTGGAGCCCGGCAGAGATCGAGCGTCTGACCTGCGAAGATGTGCGATGGGTCACACGGACGTGGCCGGGAGAGTTCCCAGAGTTGAACACTGCCGTCGTGCGATGTGGTGGAGAGGTGATCGAGCGCCCGACACACGAGGTCATTCGAGCCATCTCCGCAGAAGGTGGCTCGGATGACTGGGACCAGCAGGTCAGACGAGCCATGGTGGCCAGATTCGATGACGATCAATCCGGGGCGCTGGATACGCCGGGTGAAGTCGCAGCCGTGAGCTGTGAGGTGTGGACGGCTATCGATGACGGGGTCCGCGCAGGCTGGTCGAAGGGTTTCTACGTCGTGTACGGCGTAGGCGACGGTCTCGCATGGGTAGCGGACCAGCTGGGCATTGGGCTCGAAGCACGCAAGGCGGTCATTGCGGGTCTCGATGACTGTGGAATCGAACGAGGCCCAGCGAAGAGCAGTTTTCGGGGTGTGATCTGGCAGATGGTCCTGCGTGATTTTGATGCGGACGGCAATGGCGAGCTCGGGTCCAAGGAGGAACTGTCCTCGGTACCGTGTGACGCATGGGCAGCCATCGACCAAGCCTTGGCCTATGCGGGCGTGCCATCCCTCGATGACATGCTGGTCGACGAAGAAGAAGCGCTTATCCGTCAGCTCGTGGGCCTGAGCACGCCACAGCTCGGCTTTGCACTAGAATCGCGGCGCGCACGATGCCCCATCGGGCCCAATGCCCCTGCCGGACAGCCCGCATCCGACATTGGTCGGCTGAAGGATAGCGTGGGGACGGTTCCATGGGAGGAGGCGACCCGAGCGATTCTCCTCGACAGCTTTGACGGGGACAATAGTGGAACCATCGACACGGAATCAGAGATTCAGGCCGTGCCATGCCGTGTACTCGAGATGCTCGATGACGCGGTGACGTCAGCGTGGAACGAACCCTTTGACCGGGTGTATGGCCTTCGAGATGAGGGGGCCTTCGGGGGCCATGTGCTCGGGTTTGACGCCAAGATTCGGCGGACCCTGTGGCGGCGCCTGCAGGCATGTGAGCCTGATGCGCCGTAGGTGCTGCGCGGCCCCTACTACAGGACGGGTGCGATCAGCTGCCGCAGGCCTACGAGGCCTCCGCCGGCACCGATCTTGCGACCGACTTCCTGACCGCCATTGAAGACGAGCAGGGTGGGAAGGCTACTGACCTTGTGTGCGGCAGCAACGGGGCGTGCCTTGTCAGCATCGACCTTGACCACCTTGAGCTTGCCGACATGCTCATCGGCCAGCTGATCGAGAAACGGGGCGATGGCACGGCACGGGGCGCACCACGTTGCCCAGAAGTCCACCAAAACGGGGACATCGGATTCGAGGACTTCACTGTCAAAGTTGTCGGCGGTTGCGTTGACGACGTTTGCGCTTGCCATGAGACACTCCATCATGTGCAGGGATACTCGCGAACGTACGTCCTGCATCGTTTGTCGGCAAGGCCTACACGGACGTCCGATGCCCGGGTTATGGGAAGCGCTCGGAGAAGCCCTTGTATTTGTCTATCGCCAATGGACTTGCGTGTGTGTTGTACGGTCTCGTCGCCGTACTCATGGCGCAGGCCGTGATCCGGCGAGCCACGCCCGGCCCTGGCGCCTTCGCGGCAGGACTGTCCGGCGTGGTGCTCCATGGGGTAGGGCTTGCCATATCGATCATGCTGAGTCCATCACTCCCCGGGCACGCGGAGTCGCTCTCCGTGTCAGGCTTGGCCCTCATGGTGGTCACCCTGATGCTCCGTGGCGACCGTGTGGTTGTCCTTCAGGTGGTGCTCTCCGCGCTCGCGGGCCTTGCTGCTGCGGGCGCACTGGCCTCACCAGCGGGGCTCCACCTTGAGACGAGCGGCGATCGGTTGTCGCCATGGCTGGTGGTTCATCTCGCGCTGATCTTTGTCGCCGTAGCAGGCTTTGTCCTCGAGTTCTTTGTGGGATTGGTTCAAGTCATTGTGCGGCGAAGGCTCAAGTCCAAGGCGCTGGTCGGCTTGGCGCGCTTACCTAGCCTCGAGACCCTCGACACCATCCAATACCGTGCACTCGTGACCGGACTCGTCGCGCTCACGTTTGGGATCTTAGCGGGTGGCATGTTTGCAAGCGGCATCCTTCCACACCAAGAGTGGCTGCTCGACCCCAAGGTCGCCTTCACGCTTGTGGTGTGGTTCTGGTACGCGCTGTCGTTTGGGCTTCGCCTCTACGCAGGGTGGCACGGTCGGTGGTCCATGGCGTTTTCGGCGCTGGGCTTCGTCGGACTCGTCTTCTCGCTTGTCGGGCTCGACTTCGTGACGCGGGGGTTCCATGCCTATGGCGGCTGAAACCCTCGGGGGAGGGCCACGCGACATGGCGAACCGGCTCGTCGCTGTGGGTCTCTCACATCATACGGCTCCGGTCTCGATTCGTGAGAACATGGCGCTCGCAGAGGATGCAGTTCGAGAAGAGCTGACCTACTTGCGCACCTCCGAGGTCGCCTCCGAGGCGATGCTGCTGTCGACCTGCAACCGTGTGGAGCTCTACTGCGTCCCCTCATCGGCGGACCGTCTGAGTGCCTATCTTCGTAGGTTTTCGGACGGTGAAGATGTCAGTCGGTACTTCTATTGGCATCGCGGCCATGCCGCAGTGCGTCACTTGTTCCGGGTAGCGACGTCCCTCGACTCGCTCGTCGTGGGGGAGCCGCAGATCCTGGGTCAAGTGAAGTCCGCGGTTCGGGTGGCGAGTGAGGCCGGAGCCCTCGGCAACCTGTTGGGCAGGCTGACCCGAAGGTCATTGTGGGTGGCCAAGCACGTCCGAACGCACACCGACATTGGTCGATTTACCGTAGGGATCGGCAACGCCGGCGTGCAGCTCTCGGAGCAGATCTTCGGCACGCTCCGTGGACGCCGGGCCCTCCTGCTGGGTGCTGGTGAGATGGGGCGACAGGTGGCCAAGGCCATGCTCACCACCGGGCTGGGCGAGCTCTTGATCGCCAACCGAACCTTCGACCGATCGGTAGAGCTTGCTCGAGAGAGTGGAGGAACCCCGGTCCGGTGGGAGAACTACCGCGACTATTTGGGGCGGGTCGACATCGTGATTGCTGCGACAGGGGCCCGCCGTCCTGTGATCGAGCTGAACGATGTGCGAAGCGCGCTTCGCCAGCGACGGTACAAGCCCCTGTTTCTGGTGGATCTGGCCGTGCCTCGAAACATCGACCCTGCGGCAGAGGCCCTCGACCAGGCCTATCTGTTCAATGTCGATGACCTCGTGCGCGTCGTGGAACAGGGCAAACAAGCCCGAGAAGTGGCGAGTGAGCGGGCCGAGGCCATCGTCGATGCCGAAGCCACGCGGTTCATCCAGCGTGTGCCGGAGTACGAGATCTCCGAGAAGCTCGGGGTGATCACCCGCGACATGGAGGCGATGCGGCAGTCCGAACTCTCCCGCTCGGCGAAGGTGCTCGAGGGCTTGTCCGCAACTCAGCTCGAAGCGATCGACACGATGACCCGAGCACTGGTGAAGAAGGTGCTACACCGGCCGCTGGTGGCGATTCGGTCCGCCACCCGGGAAGACCGATTCCATGATGTGGCCGCCCTGCTTGAGGCCTTCAGCGACACCTACGCCGGAAAAGCACCCCCGCCGAAGGTAACGGACAAGGATGACGACTAGGGCGCGTAGGCTTCGATGGCGCTCAACAGTCCCTCCACCCGATGAGGCCATGCCACGGCGACGACATCGAACCCAACCTGTTGGGCTGCGTCCGCTGTACTCGGCCCGATGGCCACCACGGGTGGCAAGGGCGTAAGGCCCGTCTCCACAAGACGCTGCGCAGCAGATGCGGCCATGACGACGGCGAGATCGAAGGCGGGTTCGTCGGCGAGCCGGTCCTTGGCCTCGGGAGGCATGCGGTTCTCATAGACGATGGCGTGCCGAATCTCTGCGCCGGCCCGCTGAAGTGCCCGCGTCGTGGCCTCGGTGGCCTTTTGAGCCCGTGGGTACAAGACGGTCTGGCCAGACAGGTCTCCGAGCTGGGCGACGAGCCGTTCGCCGGTGCCACACTCGGGTAGGCACTCGGCGGCGAAGCCGGCGGCGATGGCGTGCTCTTGGGTAGCCCCTCCGACGGCAACGATGCGGCCGGGAAGGGCTGTGATGCCCAGATGAATGAGCGCCCGAACGGTACGGACCGACGTGAGAAGGGTCACATCTGCAGGTTCAGAGAGCACCGTCGGTGCATGCGCGACGGGCAGGTACGCGGCAAGCGGGACGCACACCACGTGGTGACCGGCACGCTCGAGAGGGTGTACAAGTGCCGCCGCGTCATGGGCGGCACGCGTCACCAAGATCCTCATCCGAGGTTGACGGCTCGGGCGAGGTCCTTGCTGATGTTCTTTTGGTGTGCCTCGAGGGTGCCACCACCGATCTCGATCAGCTTGGCGTCGCGCCAGAGGCGCTCGACAGGGTACTCGCGGCAGTAGCCTGCGCCGCCCATGACCTGCATCGCGTAGTCCGCGACGATCTTGCCCACGGGTGCCGCAAAGAGCTTCGCGGCGTCACTCTCGATGCGTGCACGGCGGTCGGCAGACACGTTTCTCGCCACATTGTAGACGAGGCACTTGGCGGCCTCGGTCATGGCGTAGCCCTCGGCGACATAGCGCTGAATCTGACCGTATCGGTTGATGGGCTTGCCAAAGGCCTGACGCTCCTGCCCGTGCCGCACCATGATGTCGACGCAGCGGTCGGCGATGCCCACACTCATGGCGCCGAGTGCCAGGCGCTCGATCTCGAGGTTGCGCATCATGTGGGTGAGTCCACCGCCCACCTCACCAAGCAGGTTCGCCTTGGGCACCCGGCAGTCATCAAAGATAAGCTCGGACATGGTCGAGCCGCGCATGCCGAGCTTGTCGATGTGCTGGCTGGTCGAGAAGCCGGGGCAGTCCCGGTCGACCACAAAGCTGGTGATCTTTCCATCGACCTTTGCGTACACGAGGAAGCAGAAGCCCTCGCACCCATTCGTGATGTAGGTCTTCGTGCCGTTGAGGACCCAGTGGGTGCCGTCGTCGACCGCGGTGGTAGCCATACCAATGACGTCGGTACCGGCGCCGGGCTCGGTCATGCCCATGCCGGCCACCCACTCCCCGGAGATGGTCTTGGGCAGGTAGCGGGCCCGCTGTTCTTCGTTACTGCAGAAGTAGAAGTTGTTCACGAAGAGGAGGGCGTGAGCGAGGTACGCGAGGCAGAACCCGGGGTCGGACTTGGACAGCTCGTGGTGCACGATGATGGACGCGGTGGTGTCCATGCCGGCTCCACCGACCTCTTCTGGCAACGTGATGCCGAGCAGCCCCAGCTCGCCGGTCTTGCGGAACAGGTCCATATTCAGGTGGCCAAGCTCGTCGTATTTCGCAGCTTGCGGCTCGACTTCGTTTTGGGTGAAGTCGCGCACCATCTCGCGCAACATGGCGTGTTCTTCGGACGGGGTGAACAAGGACTCGTAGGACATGGGACCGGCCTCCGTGGACTGAAGCTACTAGCGGAGTCGCCCACCGGCGTCACCATGCGTGCATGGATTTGTACCAGCCCCGCAAGATGTGTCGAAAGCGGGTGTCGGGAGATCGAGAGCGGTTAGGTCCATGGCCTGACGGGAGAGTTCTATGAAGCGCATGTTTCTCATTGATGGAAGCAACCATGCTTTCCGGGTTCACTTCGCGCTTCCACCCCGACACACGTCGAGTGGATTTCCGACCCGGGTGCTCTACGGCTTCACCATGCTGTTTGCGAAGATTCTACGGACCTTCAAGCCCGACTACGTGGTGGTCGCCTTCGACAAGGGCAAGACATTTCGGAGTGACCTCTTCCCAGCGTACAAGGGGCATCGTCCAGAGATGCCCGACGACCTGCGGCGGCAGTGGCCTCTGCTCGAGCAGATCGTGGAGGGCTTTGGGTACAACGCCATCACGCTCCCCGGCTACGAGGCCGATGATGTGCTCGGCACGTTGGCCAAGCAGCACGCCGGTCCGGACTGTGAGGCCTACCTCGTCACCAGCGACAAAGACTTCTGCCAGCTTGTCGATGACCATACCTTCGTGCTCGACATTCAAAAGAATGTGACGCTCGACCGTGAGGGCGTGGTGGAGAAGTGGGGGGTTCCCCCCGAGAAGGTGGTCGATCTGCTCGGGCTGGCTGGCGATACCTCCGACAACATTCCCGGCATCACAAAGGTGGGGCCCAAGACGGCCGCCAAGTATCTCGGGCAGTTCGAGACCTTTGAAGGGGTGCTCGAGGCTGCTGCGCGCGGCGAGATCAAGGGCAAGACCGGCCAGCGGGTGGCAGACGAGGCCGACATTGCCCGGCTGTCACGAACGCTCGCCACCATCGCAACGGACGCGCCGCACGGTCTCACGCTCGCCGATCTGGAGCCGCGTGGCTTGCAGGTCGAGGCGCTTCGCGAGCTGTTCGATGCGTGGGAGTTTGGCTCTGTGGCGCGCAAGCTGCTGCCGGCCACCCAGCAGGTCGACATGACCACATGGCAAACCCTCGATGACCCCGAGGCCATCACGGCCCTGCTGGCATCGCTTACCGGTCAGACACCGGGCATCGACGCCACGGTTGACGATGTAGGTCAGGTGACCGGACTCGCGCTCGCACTCGAAGGACGCACCGTCTACGTGCCGATGGGTACATCCGCAGATGGTGCGGTTCTCGCATACCTCGCCTCCGATGATCCAAAGATTGGGCACGGACTCAAGCGCCTGCACCATGTGCTCATGCGGTCGGGCCACCGCCTCCGCGGGGTTGCGGGGGACACACGGCTCCTCGACTACCTGCTCGCTCCTCATCTGCGCCGGCACGCGATCGAAGACATGGCGTCTCGGCACTTGGCGCACGCGGTCGGCGTCACCGCTGCGACCAGTGAAACCCCCGAGGTGGCGTCTGCTGTCGAACGTGCGGCGGTCGCGCGTCAGCTTCACCTGAAGTTGAGCCCTCGGTTGTCCGAGGGACAGCGCGCCGTCTACACCGAGCTTGAGCTTCCACTGACGCCGGTGCTCGCGGAGATGGAGTCGCGCGGCATTCGACTCGACGCGGAGCGCATTCAGGATGTTTCGACCGACATCGGCGCCCGTCTCGAAGCGCTCGTGGCACGCTGTCATGAGCTTGCGGGCCGCACGTTCAACGTGCGGTCGCGTCACGAGCTTCGCGATGTGCTGTTCGAAGACCTGGCGTTGCCGCCGTCCAAGAAGGTCAAAGATGGGTGGTCAACCGACAGTTCGGTGCTCGAGAAGCTTGTCGGCCTTCACCCGCTTCCCGCGACTATCCTCGAATACCGGATGTTCGACAAGCTGCGCAGCACCTACCTGTCCAAGCTTCCGAAGTATGTGGCCGAGGATGGTCGTATTCACACGAGCTTCAACCAGGCGATGGCAGCCACCGGTCGTTTGAGTAGTGCCGACCCCAACCTTCAGAACATTCCTATTCGTACCCGAGAAGGGCGGCGCATTCGCGGCTGCTTTGTGCCGAAGCCCGGACATGTGTTCCTCTCCGCGGACTACAGCCAGGTTGAGCTGCGGGTGCTGGCTCACGTCTCCGAAGACGAAGTCCTCCTCGAGGGCTTCCGAGAAGGGCAGGACATCCACCGCCGAACGGCTGTCGAGATCTTCGGAGCTGACCCCGAGGATGTGACTGTGGAACAACGATCCGCGGCCAAGGCCATCAACTTTGGGTTGCTCTACGGCATGAGCGCATTTCGGTTGGCCCGCGACCTACAGATCGAACGCAAGCAAGCGCAGGCCTACATGGAGACCTACTTTGCGCGTATGCCGCGTGTGCAGGACTGGATCGAATCCACCAAGGCATTCTGTCACGAGCATGGCTATGTGGACACGCTCTATGGCCGTCGTCGGCTCATCTCTGAAATCCACGCGTCCGACGTGCAGACTGTTGCGATGGGGGAGCGCGAAGCCGTCAATACGGTCATCCAGGGTACGGCGGCGGACCTCATCAAGCGGGCCATGCTGCGGGTGGCGTCGGCGTTGCGCGCTGGCGCCTACAAGGCCGAGTTGATCCTGCAGGTGCACGACGAGTTGTTGCTCGAAGTCCCCGAAGCTGAGGTCGATGCGGTCACGCGCCTGGTGGTCGAGAACATGGTGGCGGCGGGGGATCTGTCCGTCCCACTCGTGGTCAACAGCGCGGTCGGAGCAGATTGGGAGCAAGCCCACGGCTGATCGAGGTAGAACGCAATGGAGGGTGCGATGGATGTCGCACTCGCGCTGGGGGGTCGACAGACGGCCAGAGGGAGCGGTGGCGTGGAAAGTTTCTCCGAGATGATGTGGATGGTTCAGCAGTGGGCACTCCCGTGGGCAGTGGCGGGTGTGGGGCTGCTCGGCATGGTCCGAGGACCCGAACTCGAAGAGGTGCATGACACCGACGAGGACCTGGTGAACGCCGTGAAGGCTGGTGATCATGCCGCGTACCGGGGCTTGGTCGAGAAATACCAAGAGCGAATCTTCACCATGATCTACGGCATGGTGCGCAACCGTGAACAGGCGCAAGATCTCACGCAAGAGACCTTCGTACGCGGGTTTCGGCGACTCGACTCCTTCCGGCAAGATGCCAAGTTCTACACATGGGTCTACCGCATCGCAAAAAACGTCTCGATTGACTACATCCGACGCCGAAACCGCCGTGATGAACGCTCCTGGGAAGATCAGGTCGAGATCAACCGAGATGGCCAGATCTCCGAGTCCCATCGCTCGGTGTTGCCCAGCAAGGCGCTGGAGCGGAAGCAGATCTACGGCGCGATTATGGATGCGGTGGAGAAGCTGTCCCCCGAACACCGTCAGGTGCTTCTGCTTCGTGAGCTCGAGGGCATGTCCTACACCGAGATGGCAGAGGTGTGTGACGTTCCCGCCGGGACCATCATGTCCCGACTCTACACCGCGCGCCGCAAGATGCGGGACCTCTTGAAGCAAGAACACGGAATCGAAAGATAATCTGAATATCCACTGCGTGGCGGCGTCCCTCGCCGCGACGTTGACCCACCGAGGCCTCCAACATGTCCGCCCAAGCCCTCCACAGCCTGCTCGAGATGCTTCGTGAGGGCCGCTCCGATGCGGCCCTTGTCGACGCTGCGCGTGCGTTGCTAGAAGAGTCTCCGCTGGCGGGCACCGACATCCTAGAGACGGTCTTTGTCGACGATGTGCGTGGCGATGCAGCGCTCTTACTCGAGCTGCTGCAGGACAGAGCAAGTGCCAGCGGTTCGCTTCTCGCGGCAGCGCTGCGCTCAGAGGCTACCTCCGATGCAGGCCTGGTCGATGAGATCATGGGTGCCGTTCATACCGAACCCGCGGTCAGCGACGTAGAGGCTCCAGCCATCCCCGAAGTGGCGGACGCTGTTCGCGACGAAGCGGGTGAGCTCTCCGAGGACTTGGGTCGTGAGTATGCAGAGCTGCCCGCACTTGCCGAGGCGATTCGTGCTGAAGCAGGTCGACTCGCGAAGGACTTTGGCGTCGACTACGCTGCGTTGACCTCTCCCATTGCGGATGCGGTGCGCGGCGAGGCCGGCACGGTCGATGTCGTGGAACAGGTGATGGCACAGCTCGGCACCCACAGCGTGGGCGAGCAGATGTCCGCCATGTTCGACGGAGAACTCCGTGGGGATGCCCGCGCTGCGTTGGCGAAGGCTCTGCTCGCCAACCCCGCCCTGCAGCGAGAGCTAACGCTGCTCGCTGACCTGTCTCGCGAGGTGCGTGAGGCGGTCTCCGCAGAGCGAGGTCCGGTGCCCTACATGTGGGACGCGATCGGTCGTGGCATGGGCCTCGAAGCGCCAGAAGAAGTGCCGGGCTTCGATGGTGCATCGGTGACGGCGGCACTTCGTGCCGAAGCAGGCACGGTCGATGTCGCAGATGCGGTCATGGACGCCATCCTCCGGCAAGATGTGGTCGAGGCCCCGGACGTTCCCGAGGCCATCTCCCAGCAGTGGGGGATCGCGGCCACCTTGGTCATCGCTGCAGCGGCCATGCTGCTTGTCTTGCCCCAATGGAGCGGGGAGGTCGACCCTGGGGACACCTCAACGGCCCCTGCGGCGCCACTCATGGCAGAGCTCGCGAAAGAAGGTGAGGTTGAGGTCTTGGAGATCTCTGCGGACGAAGAAGCAGTCTTTGGGGTGATACCTGCAGACGGAGATGGCCCACTCATCATCTGGGTCGACGATGGAGCGCAGTTGTGAAACGCATGTCTCAATGGATGCTGTGGGGTGTGGGCGCTGCGTTGCTTCTCGGCAGCCCAACGGCGAGTGCCCAGCCTGCGCCAGGTGCAGTGGTTGCGGTCCCCTCCAAAGTGAATGTCGAGATTGAGCTGATTCGCGCAACCAACGCTCATGAACGCATCGACCAGCGTCTCTCCAGCCAGCTGAAGCACCTCAAGCGACTCCCGTTTAAGGGGTTTGAGCTCCTCGAAGCCCGAGAGATGACGCTGGCACCCGGGACGGCCTCTGCCATCACTGCGAAGGGCAAGGAACTGCGCATCACGCTCATCAGCCATGACGAGCGGGCCGCGAAACTCAAGGTTCAGGTCCGAAAAGGGGAGAAGCAGATCCTCGACACCATGGTGACCATCAACCGGAACCGAAGCTTCTTCGTTCAGGTAGGCAGCCTCGACAGTGGCGTTCTCGTGATGCCCTTGAGTGTTCGTTACTGAACCAAGGTATGCTCGGCGCACGCAGAAGTGGGCAGGGGTGACCACCATGATGAACCTTGTGTTGTGTACGAGCGGCGTCGATGCTGCGTCCGGGCTCGCGGACTCCTTGGTCAGCGACCGGCTTGCGGCCTGCGTCAACATCATCCCAGGAATCCAGAGCGTCTATCGATGGAAGGGAGCGGTATGCCGCGACACGGAGTCCATGCTCCTCTGTAAGGTCTCGGCGGCGTGCACCCGTGAGCTGGTCGACGCCATTCGCGAGCGGCATCCCTACGACACACCAGAGATCCTCGTGGTGCCCGTCGATGCACAGCAATCGGATGCGCGCTACCTCGAGTGGGTGCTGCACGCGTGTGGGAGGCCAACATGACGATTTTCCAGCGGATCATCGACCGAGAGATACCGGCAGACATTATCTACGAAGATGAGCGCGTGCTGGCCTTTCGGGACATCAATCCCCAAGCGCCGGTCCATGTACTCGTGATCCCGAAGCATCCCTACACCGGTGTGGCCGAAGCGGTAGAGAACGAGGAAGGGCTGTGGGGGCACCTCCTCGTGGTGGCTGCAGAAGTTGCGCGTCGCGAGGGCATCGATCAGAGCGGCTACCGACTGGTGATCAACCAGGGTGGTCATGGCGGTCAGACGGTTCATCACATCCACGTGCATGTACTCGGTGGGCGTCAGCTGACCTGGCCACCCGGATAAGCCGTGGCGCTGCGCACCGAGACGCCGGCCTTTGACGTACGGGAAGGGTCCGTGGTGTGGTCCGGTGGAGAAGTCCAGCTGGTCGAGATCCTCGGGATCCATGAAGGCATCGACCCTTGGACCGGACAGCCGCAGGCGTGGGCCGAAGGGACGGCGGCGGTATGGCCGCTCGATGATCATTGGACGGTGCGTCGAAGGGTCCTCAGGCAGCATCTGGGTGACCGGCCGTGGACGTCAGATTGGTCGAAGACCGGTCGTTTTGAGGGGACCGTCGGTGTGTGGGGTGGGCGTTGGGCCCCCGTGATGCTCTCCCTGCTCGCTGTCGGAGGCCTGTTGGGGCTTGCGCATGTCGTCCGTCCCGGCTGGCTGTACACGGCTGCGTCGGTCGGTGCTGTCGGGGTGCTCTCGCTGTTCCGACGTCTTGTGGTCGATGAGCTCGGCATTCGATGCGGACGGTACGGAAGCCCCCTCTGGGGATGGCATGAGATTGAGGACGTTCGCGTACAGACGTGGGGCGACCGAAGCCAAGTCACCGTCATCGGACCGATGGTCGGCACCATCGCGCTCCCCACGGGTGTCCTGCCTGCTGTACGCGCTCGGATCGCACGTCTGGGTCGGATGGAACTATCGAACGGTGCGCCGACCCTCGACCACTGGTACCGACAGCGAGAGACGGGTCTGCAATGGGCACCTTGGGTCTTCATGATGCTGATGAGCGGCTTGGTGGTGTTGGACATGGCCAGGCCCGCACAGGTCGTTCTGGGTGGCATGGGCTTGGGGGCATTAGGACGCGCCGTGGCCCTGCGGCAGCGGGGCAGTCGAACACGCGTCATTCTACTGACCGTGGTCGCCGTCGCTCTCTGGGTGGGCTGTGCGCTGTGGTGGCCCCTAGGGTGATACGCGGTCTGCGATGGCATCCATGAGGGCGACAAGGACCGGGTGGGTGATGCCCGCTGCGGCTGATGCCATGAACTCGCGGGTATCGACGCCGTGCTCCTCGGTGTAGTGCAGGGCTTGGAGCGCCATATCCAGCTTGTCGAGCTGCTTGACGAACTGCGACTCTGCGCACTGTTGCTGCTCGTACTGTTGCCAGGTGGTGTAGAGGTTGGGGTCCATCGGTGCGGTCAACGTCCGACAGGCAGCGTCCTCTCTGGCGTGTTTTTCAGACCGAGAGATGCCGTCATGCGGGGTGATGTCACCGGTCAGCGCCTCTGGGAGGTCGTGGAGCACGGCGAAGGTCAGTGCCTTTGCGCGATCGAGCTCGGGAGGCAGGAGGGCGAGCACCAAGTAGGACACGCCCCAGCTGTGCGCGGCGACGCTCTCCACGGCTCGTGGTGCATGAACGAGACCGGTTCGTAGCCAACCGGCGCGTGGCTGATGTTTTAAGGCGACGGCGGCGAGCAGCGCGTCAAGGGAACTCATGCGGACACACGCGTGAACTCGACCCGCAGAGACCGCTTGAGCGCGCTCTCGAGGAGGGGCTTGCGCAGCTCCACCGCCCAGCGCTCCACGTCGGGGGTGTGGGTGCAGGAAACCTTGATATGGCAGACCTCGGCGTCACACGCAACCGTGAGTGACGTGACATGTTGTGCATGCGACCGATCGAGGGCGTCAGCGATCTTGAGTAGCCCAGCGAGTGTGCGAACTCGTCGACGGTCCCCGCTGTTGAGGGCGGAGAATTCGGAGTGACTTGTCTTGGGCGTCGACTTGGAGTGGTAGCGCACGAGGTTGCCAAGGATGGACAGTTCTGGTGCCGTGAACCCACGGAGCCTCGTGTGACGGATGAGATATTGACCGTGCTTGTGGTGCCCTTTTCCGGCAATGTGGTGCCCAATGTCATGGAGATGGGCCGCATGTGCGAGGAGGCCTCGGTCATCGGGATGAAGGCCATGTACGGCTGCAAGACCATCGAAGAGCTGAAGGGCGAGGCCTGCGACCTGCCGTGCGTGTGCAGCATGCACATCAAACCGTTGCATGGCGTGCAGCACGCTTCGGCGCCTGGGGTCGGCCTCAGTTCGCGAGAGGTCGAGCTCTGGTCGATGGCGTCGAATCCAGTCGGCGACGATGCCATCACGCAGAGACTGCACGGTGGTCTGGAGCTGGTTCTTGCCGAGGGCTTTAAGGATCTCGCGCACGAGGAGCGCACCTGCGGGGAGCGTCTTTCGCCTCCGGCCATCGAACCCGGGTACGGTCGACAGCTTGTCGCGAGGCGTCCGCTGAAAGACCTCGAGCAGGTGATCTACACCCTTGCGGGTGAGGATGAGTCCCTCGCCATGTTCGGGGAGTGCCTCACCGCGCGCGAGTGTGGCCATCTTGGCGAGTGTACGCACACAGCCGCTCGTGCCAACGAGGAGCCCAATATCGTTGGGGCGTAGCCGGTTTGTCATCGGAGCAAGAAGCTCACGGACGTGCTGCTTCATGGCCTGCCGGTTCGATGCTGAGAGTGGGTCATCCGTGTGGAAGGACTCGGCCAGTCGAAGATGACCCGTGCGGATGGAGTGCGTGAGGAGAAGGCCATCGACGTTGCAGAGGGCGAACTCTGTCGACCCGCCCCCGAGGTCGAACAACATCACGCGGCCCCGGCTGTAGTCGAGGGCGTCACGTGCGCCAGCCCAGATCAGCCTCGCTTCATCATCGCCGGAAATGACGCGGATGTGAACTCCGGAGCGACGCTTCGCCTCGGCACAGAACGCCTCGCCATTCGAGGCCTCACGAACCGCCGACGTGGCCGTGGCATGAATGTCATCACAATCGAGGGCGTTGGCTGCATCCACGAGCTTGGCGATGGCGGCTTGGCCGCGCTCGAAGGCCTCGGGCGTCAAGCAATGGGTGCCCAGGCCTTCGGAACCTAGGCCGACCTGCTCGCGAAACGTCTCCACGACGTGGCGCGAACCATCGACATGGATGTCGGCGACAAGCAGATGGACAGAGTTGGTCCCCACATCCATGGCGGCAATACGAAACGCGCGCGGGCTCATTCCGGTGACTCCGGCAGCTGATGTGCGGGGAGCGTGACCCCTGCGACCTCGGCGGCGCGAGCAATGGTCGAGACGAGGTTGAACTCGCCAGCGCGGTCTGCACGGTCGAGCCCGTCCACTAACGTGTCGAGCGCGCGTGAGGGACAGGCCCGTGACAGCGCGATGAGTGCGGTCACCTGACCGTGCACGTCACCGATCGCTTCGAACCTAGACAGCGCATCGGTGGCGATGTGTTCCGCGCGCGTGGGGTCCCCATAGTCCACCTCGGCGAGGGCCTTCTTGACCATCGTGGTGGCAATCTCTTTGGGGTCGGAGAGGGGAGTGATGAGGTCCTCGAGGGGCGTGGCGGCCATGCGTTCTTCCTCGATGCGACGCTGGGCCTGCTGTTGGTCTTGCACAAGGCGAGCCACCACTTTGTCTTGGAGCTTGCGCACAGCCTCGAGGCCTGCACGATCACGCAGAAGGCGAGTCCAGCGGATCGCCTTTCGGACGGCCTCGTCGGCCTCGGTGACCTCGCCATGGTCGAGGCATGCTTGTGCGTAGAGCGAGCAGACGCGCGCGTAGATGTCACGTAGGTCTTCGGCCTCAGCGAGCTGCGTGTCTTCGTACACGGGTCGCAGGTGAACGACAGCCTCGGCAGCACGGCCACCTTTAAGGGCGGCGACTCCAGCGGCGAGCGCATCGGGCAGCGACATCGGAATCCTCGGGGCGGAGGGCAGGCTAACGCGACGCAAGACCATGGCAACGAAGAGGGACGCATCACGCTGCGGGGAACTTTTTTGCAGATCAAGCGCAATTTCTACCGACGGGTCGAAATTCATCCTGTAGGGTTGGCGCGGGGGACGTGTGGTCGAGACATCTACAGCACTGGTCTCACGTCGTCGGCTGTTGTTGTGGGGGCTGGGGGCTGGCGTGGCCGTCTCTGCCATCGGCGTCGGAACCATGAGGGCGACCGTTGCGGCTGACGGGCTCTTGGTGCTCAGCGCCGAAGAAGTCACTGTGCTCGAGGCTGTGGCGATGGTCATGTTCCCCGGCACACATCTTGCGTTGAGTGCGCGTGAGGCCAACATCATCCCGGCCGCAGATCGGTTTGTCTCCGACCTACCGGATGCGCATGTGGCTGGATTCCGCGTGCTGCTACGCGGCCTCGAATGGGGCACGCTCGTGTCTCGTGGTCGTCGTTTCACACGTCTGCCTGCAGCGGAGCAACGTGAGGTCTTCGAGGTTTGGGCTGACCCGGTGCTCTTGCCGCGACGCATCGCTGCAGATGCCATCAAGATGATCATCAGCACGGCCTACTTCAGCAACCCTGACGTGCTCAAGGCGATCGGCTGGCGAGCCACGTGTGGGGGGAGTGTCACATGAGCTGGGCAGCAGGTCGGTTCTCTGCCGAAGATCACCCCGATGGGGTTGTGCTTGAGGCCGACGTCATCGTCATCGGATCGGGGGCAGGAGGTTCTGCAGTCGCACTGTCCCTTGCCGAGGCGGGGCATAGGGTCGCCGTTCTCGAAGCGGGCCGGCATTGGAATCCGGCAGACTTCAAGCCGTCGACGGCCTTTGCCTTCCGTCATCTCTATCAGGCGAATGGCGCACGGTCGGCACGAGGAAATACGGTCATGCCGCTACCTGGAGGCAGGGGCGTGGGCGGATCGACGCTCATCAACTCCGCCATCTGCTTTCGCACACCACGACCTGTCCTCGAGGACTGGCGGGACCGGTGTGGCATTGACACGATCGACCCGGAGGCCTTTGGTCCCATCTTCGATCGGCTTTGGACGTCGCTTGGCGTGACCGTGCAGTCCCTCGAGGTACAGCGGCTCAACAACATCGTATTTCGTGATGGCGCCGAAAAACTTGGCCTCAAGGGCGAGTTTATGGAGCGTTCTGCACCCGGATGTGTGGGGTGCGGTATCTGTCAGTATGGGTGTCCCACCGGCGGAAAGTCTAGTGTGGACCGAACGCTACTCGTCGAGGGGCTTGCGACGGGGAATCTCGAGGTGCACGCCGGATTCTCGGTGGAGTCCGTGGTGGAGCGCTCCGGACGCATTGAGGCGGTCACGGGGGTGATGCTCTCGCGCGAGACCGGAAAGCCCATCGGAACGTTTACGGCCAAAGGGCGCGCCTTCGTGCTGAGCGGCGGTCCCATCGGCTCCCCGCTGTTCTTGTTGCGCAATGGGCTGGGCAATGAGCACACCGGACAGCACCTGACCGTACACCCCACTGTGCCAGGTCTGGCCTCCTTCCCCTTCGAGATCAAGGCGTGGAGCGGCGTGACGCAAGGCTGCTACGTCGATTGCTGGGACGAGGGCTTCTTGCTCCAGACCTATACGACAACACCTGACCAAACCTATGCCGTGCTGCCGACGGCTATCGGCGAGGCGAGTACGAAATACATGGCAAGATTGGCCCACATTGGAAGTGCGGGCACCCTTGTCCACGATGAGGACAGTCATGGCCATGTGCGATCATCACCCGTCGGGCCCGACATCTATTACCACCTCGGTGAGGGCGATAAAAAACGGTTGATACGTGGCTTACGCCGCATCGGCGAGATCTACTTCGCGGCGGGTGCGGAGGTCTATCTCCCCGCGCGCGTGGGAGGCGGTGAGGTCCGAACGATGCGGGACCTTGAGCGCGTACTGCCCCTCGACCTCGCCCCGCAGTACTTGCAGACCTACGCCTCTCACCCCATGGGCACCTGTCGGATGAGCGCACGCCCGGAGGACGGGGTGGTGGACACGCTCGGGCGTGTCTGGGGACTCGAGAACTTCCACGTGGCCGATGCCAGTGTGTTTCCAACCTCGCTCGGTGTGAATCCGCAGATTACGGTCATGGCGATGGCCATGCAGATTGGCACAAACCTCGCGGGTCGCTTGTCGTCAACGTGACCGGGGCGCTCCTGACAGGCCGCCACGGTTGGTGGTAGGGTTCGGACCATGACACGCGAACCGCTCACGATTGCGTTGGATGCCAACGGTGGCGATGCCGGGGTTGAGCCCACGATCGGTGGCGCAGCCCGCCTTTCGCTCGAGGATGCCGATCTTCATGTACTCTGCGTTGGTGATGTGGAACGCATGTCGCGCGTCTTGGCGACCCGTCCACACGATCCTTCTCGGCTGTCGCTCGTCCACGCGAAGGACGTGGTTCCGATGGACGCCAAGCCGCAGGAGGCGCTCGAGGCATTGGACGACACGAGTGTGATGCGCGCGGCGTCCATGGTTGCCGCTGGAGAGGCGCATGCCATGGTGAGTGCGGGAAACACTGGGGCGACGGTCCTGGCTGCCGCGAGGTCTTTTTCTCGTCTAGAAGGCATTCGCCGCGCGGCACTCGCAAGCGTGTATCCGACCACTCGCCGGCATGGACCCAAGCGGGACCCGTTTGGCTTGATGCTCGACGTCGGTGCGACGCTTCAGGCCACACCAGATGACCTCATGGGCTTTGCGGTAATGGGGAGCGCCTATTCCTCCATTGTCTCGGAGATCCCTCGTCCGGCGGTGGCGCTGCTCTCCAACGGGCATGAGCCGACAAAAGGGACGCCAGCCATTGTAGAGGCGCATCGTCGGCTGTTGGCGTCTGGTCTGAACTTCCAAGGGAACATTGAGGGGCTGGACATCGCGACGGGTCGGGTCGATGTCGTCGTGTGCGATGGCTTCTTGGGCAATGTCGTCCTGAAGATGATCGAGGGTATGGGGGATGTGTTGCGGACACTTACCACCGAAGCGAGTGCGCGAAAGCTGCAGTGGCGTATTGGGCTCTCGATGCTCGGTGGTGGCATCGAGGAGCTCAAGAAGCGCACAGACTGGAAGGTGTACGGCGGAGCACCACTGCTTGGACTCGATCAAGTGGTGATCAAGGCGCATGGCCGTTCGGAGGATCGCGCCATTCGGAATGCGCTCAAAGTGGCGGCAAAGACGGTGCGCGGTGGCCTCGTGGACAAGATCCACGAAGGCATGGGCAACATTCGCTAGCGGGTGGCGAGGAATGCTGCGTAGTCAGGCGTCTCGCGTCTCGTGTCAGGCGGCGGCTGGTTGAGGTCGTCGAGGAACCGAAGGGCCAGTTGCCATCGGGGCGTGTCGGGAAGCTGCTCGAGGAGCGCTCGGGCTTCATCCATCGCGAGGAGATGTCGACGGACGGCATCTTGCACCAGCGCCGCCATGCGCTCCGGCGGGGCTTGGGGTCCCACACAACTGTCTGCTACGGCTGGAAGGAGGTGGGCATGGAGGCGACCCCTGACGGCGAGAACCATCGCGGCTTGAACCCAGCTGTGAACGGGGGTGACCCGACGGCCGAGGAGGTCATAGTCCGAGGAGGTGTGGCCACGGTCGAGGTGGATGAAGATATCGTCCACGGCATCAGTCTTGGGCAGCGCGTGAAGGGCCTCGAGGCTTCGTGACACCTGATCATCGTACGCCCCTCCTTTACGGAGCACCCGTCGCATGGATCGAGCGTCGATCTGCCCGGCGAGGGCTTCGGCATAGAGAACGTAGATGGCGGCATCGACCTCGCTGTTGTCGCCAAACAGGCTCTCTCTAGTCTCGAGGGAGGTCTGCCGTCGCGCCTCAAGCAGGGCCGGTAGCTTGTAGCCAAGCTGCCCCCGAATGGCGCGCCAACGTCCTCGCGTGATGTTCCCGAGGTTGTCTTTCAAGGTGAGCGAATCTACCGGAATCCCATCGAGGTTGAGTTTCTCCTCTAGGACCTGGCGCAGCTGCTCTGGGCTTCCAGATAAAATGGCCACGCGACAGTCTGGGTTGCTCGACACCAAGCCCCGCAGCAACGGCGCGGCGCCGGGCACGGTTCGCTTGTCAGCGGCAGTCTCAAGGGCGGTGCGAAGCATGCCACGAACCGAGTGAATGTCGGTATCGAGGTAGGTTCGGTCGAGGTCCCAGCGAAAGATTCTCATGGAAGTGCCTAGCCCGAAAGGTCCCGAACCTGCAATGAAACCTGCTGTGCTAAACGTTTGTTTGAAGATAGAGACCAAGGGTTGAACAGCAGGCGGTAGTGTGATTCCAGAATTCTCTGTTGAAGAGGCCGACAGTCCCCAGGTCCGCGAGGCCTTCGATCGCGTAGGGGCCATACGGTTTCCCGCGGCAGCGACGCCTCAAGAGGTGGAGACGCTCCGCGCGGACTGGCAGCGTCTCTCGGACCGCTTTGCGGACGAGGGCCGGGTGCGTGTGAACGGGGTGCCCATCAAGTACGGCACACGACCCGACGGTTCTCGGTACGTTCAGCGCTTTGCCTTCACCAGCTTGTTCTCCGAGGCCTTTCACCGCTTCATTCACGACCCGAGGTTTGAGCCTGTACGACGCCTCTGTGGTGCGGACACCCGCATCGGGGATCGCGAGAAAGACGGACTGGTCATCAACTGCTACCGCAACGAGCCGGGCTCTCGATTTAAGCGCCTCGGGTGGCACACGGACGGACTTCGCGACCTCTTCTACGGTCGTATGCCCGGCCCCATGTACAACGTCGGGTTCTACCTCGATGACAGCCCTGTCGAGAAGGGTGCGCTGCGCATCATCCCAGGGTCACATCAGCAGGGATTTCGTGACATGCTGCTTCGAAAGGCCTACTTTCTCGACCACCGTGATGACCCAGAAGAGGTCGTGGTCGAGGCCAAGGCGGGTGACCTCACCGTTCATGACGGTCGGCTCTGGCATCGCGTGGCGCCCGCGACCGTGACGGGTGACCGTTCGCTGCGCAGGACCATGTACGTGCCCTACATCAACGGGCCCTACGAACCCAAGAATGAGCGTTCGGGTACGCCGTTTTATCATCATTTCCAGCGGATTACCGGCTGAATCGCGACGGCAGGGCTATTGGGTCTCATGCGGACCAATCAAGGAAAACCCACGCTGGACATGCGGCATCAGGGCGACCCCACCCTCGCTGCCGCGCTCGGTGAGGCGCTCGCCCTGCAGTCGCGCGCTGAGGACCGCGTCACGCATGGGTTTCACACCTACCCCGCGGGCCTTCATCCTGACGCGGCGGGGAGGATTCTCGACCTGATCGGAGGAGCGTCCGTCTTCGACCCCTTTGTGGGTGGAGGCACGGTCTTGGTGGAGGCACTCCTTCGAGGCCGCACGGCATCAGGCGCTGATGTCTCGCCGACGGCGCTGCGTGTGGCTCGAGCCCGCACCATGCTGTCAGACGACGCCCTTCGCACATCGATGCGTACCCACGCACGGCGCATTGCTGCAGTGGGCCGTGAGCGAAAGACTGCGCCGCCGCCATGGCTGCTCGATGAAGTGGGAGAGTGGTACGCGCCGTGGGTGCTCGAAGAGTTGGCCTCCATCTGGGCGGAGGTTCGACACCTTGAGGGGCCGGTACGATCGCTGCTCGAGGCGTGTTTTTCCTCGTTGCTGGTCAAGGTGAGCTGGCGGGCATCGGACACGAGCCAGCGACGTGTGGAGCACCGACGTCCGCCGGGAACGACGTCAGTCCTGTTTCATAAAAAGGCGCGGGAGCTGGGCAGACGGCTCGAAGCGCTGCAGGCACAGGTGCCGAAGGGCACTCCGCCCGTTCGGCTTCACGCGGCAGATGCGCGGGAGCCATGGCCGGCCAGCGACGTGGATGCCGTGGTGACATCGCCGCCGTACCCCGGCGTCTATGACTATGTTCCGCTTCAGGCGCTGCGCTTGGCATGGTTCGACGAACGCGGCCTTGGCCACGAAATGGGCTCTCGTCGCCAGTTTCGCCATCAGGGCCCGGAGCGGGCAGGGGAGCGGTGGGCCGATGAACAGCGCGTCTGGATGGAGCAGGCTGCGCGGGTGATTCGGCCGGGCGGGCATCTTGTCATTGTCATCGGAGACGGGCTCGTGCGAGACACGGTGATTGATGCACTGGAGCCGGTAATGCGTTCCACTCATGATTCATTGTTTCATGTGAGCGCGATATCCAGCCTTGCACGCCCAGACCACGCGAGAGGGGTCATCCGATGGGAACACATCATCTGCGCGAAACGCAGCTGAAGGGTGGCCGCGCCAGGGTGAATTATCTCGGGTGGTCACCTGGCTGTCGGAAATACTGATAACGAACGATAGTCGGTCCGAATAGGTATCCACAATCGGCGAAGACGTGGACGCCATCTCCGGAATCTTGGTGGATCGTTGACGTCATTCTTTGGACTGATCGATCCTCCGACCCCGGCGGGTCCTAGAGACATCGTCGGCGCGGAGCGTCAGTGGCCGAACCATCCGGAAATGGGTTCTTTCAGTTGGGAACCATTGTGAAGAAGGGCGCCGAGGGCTTTCAGCCTGAGAAGGCAGGCCTCGGATGGGTGTGCGTGGAGCTGGGCCACAAGACGCCAGAGATTTACTGGATGCGTCTCGTGCAACCCTACGCGAGCAACAAGTTCGGCTTCGCGTTCTACCCTGAAGTTGGGGACCAAGTCCTCACGGTTCGGATGGGCTCGGGTGAGTATCTCTGCCTTGGTTCGGTCTACACCGGAAAGAACGTGGCCAAGATCACGAACGATAAAGCCAACGAGTACAGCGACAACTTCATCAAAGAGATTCGTACAAAGGCCGGCAATGCGATCACCATCAATGATGAGGACGGAAAAGAGTACGTCCAGATTGATGTGAAAGAAGGGAAGATGTCGGTCAAGATGGACCTTGGCGGCAAGGCCGTGACTGTCAACGGTGGGACTGACGCCGAGACCTTTGATGTGACGGCGGAAAAGGCAAAGTTGAGCGTGACGGTGAAGGATGCGACCGTCAAAGCTGGGGATGCCGTCATCGACATCGCGTCGGGGAAGATCGATGTCAAAGGCGCAGCGTTGACCATTAAGTCCGATGGTGCCGTCACGCTTGAGGCAAGCGCGAAGGTCGTCATCAAGGGCTCTGCCGTGGAGATCTGCTGATGTCGGACCCACGGCTTGTTTTTCCGCTCGTTCACGACGCGCTCAAGCGAGACTATGATCGCGCTGTGTCGCTCTCCAGCCACATGGGGCCCGGATTGGCTCGGCAGGCCGACAGCTATTGCTATGGCCTCAAGCAGTTTGGAAAGCCCATGATGGCGCTCACGGCCCAGAAAAAGCTGGGCCCCGTTCGGCACGCACTGTCGCAGATGGTCGTCGCCGGCACGCTCTTCACTCCCGCACCCGTACAGGTGCGGATCACCTCGGAGGAACCAGACTCTTCAGCATCTGTTGAAGAGTGAGGCCCTCTTTTTCCCAAGACAAACGGAGCATTCACAATGCCTGCTTACAACACTCCTGGCGTGTACATCGAGGAGATCTCGGGCGGACCGCGCCCGGTCCAAGCCTCCTCCACCACCGACACCGGATTCGTCGGTGTTCTCACCCTTCCGAAGGCTTTCTTTGCGGGTTCGACTGACTCCAAGGCAGCCAACATGTTCCTGCCGGGCTCGGAAGAGAATGCCGGTCTGGCATGGAACCGTGCGATGGCCTTCCGCCGTCTCCTTCCTGGTCCTGTCGCGACACCTGATGCGAAGGGCAAGAGCAAGGCGAAGCCCGCACCGAAGTCGGACGTCAAGTTTGAGGCGTTGATCGATGAAATCATGCCTGGGAAGTGGACGATCTCGTCTCCTTCCGACGATGAGGGCAACATCACGCTGAGCAGCGAGTCGGGCGACATGGTGCGCTTCCCTGCGCGGCGGACCCTCTTCTCGGTCAAGACCAAGAAGAAGGGCAACGATGAGCTCAAGTACTGGGACATGAGCTTTGCAGCCGACGACCAGTCCGTCATGGAGCTGGTGGCGACGCATGCCGGTCCTAATGGCATTGGCCACAGCGGCGCCGTTGCTGCTGCGGATACCAGCAAGTCTGTCACCGTCGATATCGGTGGCATTCAGGACCGCATGCAGAAGACCGCATCGATGATGACCGGCTACGACGGTTTCGCGACCTGGCGGAAGGACTTCGGCCAGGAGCTGTTCATGGAGATCGTGATGGACGCCAAGTCCGGCACCTCCGAGGGCAAGGCCGCAATGATCTGGGAGACGCTCCCCGCTGCTGCCCGTCAGTCATGGCATGACTGGCTTCGTAGCCACCCTGGCATGCGTCGCCTCGAGCTGGCCGTGCGCGGCTTCTTCGAGAATGGTGGCCAGACTGCATTTGTGGCGTGCGCCGTTCAGGCTGCTGGCACCGGTGGTCCAGACAAGCGTGGATTCCTCGTCGACAGCTTCGATGGCATCAGCGCCGTCGCGATGCTCGCCGCACCTGGACTCGACTTCCACTGGCAGCAGGCGCTGCTTGAGTACGCCGGTCCCTCGGGCCGTGGCGACCTCTTCGCAGTGCTCGAGGCGCCTCGCTACTACTTGACCAAGGAGCCACGCGGCCTCAAGGGCAAGATGAGCGACTACCGCTGGATTGAGGCTGACTCGCCTTACGAGTGTGCCGAGCTCCTGACCATGCCTACACCGAAGTCGACCGAAATGCGCTTCAGTGGCTACGCTGCAGACGAGATGCTCGATCGCGCAGTGCCCCGGGATACCTCGGGCTACGGCGCCGCCTATGCACCATGGTTGATCGTGGACAACCCACTCTCGACCGGACCTCACGACCGGTTTGTGTGTGCGCCACCATCCGGCCACGTGTGTGGTGTCATCGCAGCGACTGACCTCAAGCCTGGCGGCGGTGTGCAGAAGGCACCTGCCAACGAGCAGGTGCTTGGTGTCGCGGACCTCGTCACGGAGATCAGCGACCGTGAGCAGGGAGCTCTCAACGTGAAGGGCATCAACATCATCCGCCACCGTCCATTCGCTGGCATCCGCATCTGGGGCGCCCGCACGATCGCGAGCGATGCACTCTGGAACTACATCAACGTTCGTCGGTTGTTCCTGATGGTCGAGCGATCCATTCGCGATGCTATCCAGTGGGCCGTCTTCCTTCCGAACACGGCTGCGACCCGCGCGGATCTCAAGTCCACCATTGCGGCATTCCTCTACCGTCTCTGGAAGGAGGGTGCGCTCGATGGAGACACCTGGCAGGATGCATTCAGCGTGCAGTGTGACTCGCAGAACAACCCTGACGTCGATGTCCGCTCCGGCCTGTTGACGGTCGACGTTCAGATGCGTCCAGTGTTCCCAGCAGAGTTCATTCGCGTCCGCTTCCAGCAGTCGCCAATGCGCTCGGAAGTCACCGAGTGATGTAACCGTGCTGATAGCCACCATAGATTGGTGGCTATCGCTGTTTCGTCGCCCTGGTAGTTCGTCAGGGCGACCTTCTTTTGTTTCTCTGAGAAAAATATCCCGCAATTGTCTCGACATTTGTTGTCGAGCAAGCAATAATCGCTCCGCACACGAGCAAGGAGTTGGCGATGCCAGGCCCAAACGCAACCAATACCTATATCGGCAGTTTTCACTTCAAGGTCACGGTGAGCGGTATCAACGATCCGTTCGATGGCTTCACGTCCTGCAGTGGCGTCAAGTCGGCTACCGAGCCCATGGAGTTTAAGCATGGCATGGACATGGTCGTCCGTAAGGCGCCAGGTCGTACCACCTACGAGCCATGCAACCTCGAGCGTGTCTACGCTGGCTACGACGAGTTCACGCGCTGGCGTGACAGCATCATCGCTGGCAACATCGATCGTCGTACGGTCTCCATCGAGTACCTCCGCAACGACCAGGCCGTGGTCACCCGCTTCGACATGCTCGGCGCGTGGATTTCCCGGTGGGAGAGCCCAGACCTCAATGCCATGGGTTCGGATGGAGCCATGGAGAAGATCGAGCTGACCTACGAGACCGTCATCCAGAGCTGATGACGGGGTCGTGTCGCGGAGGTGAGTGTTGAGCGGAGCAAAGCCTGCGTCATTCCGGCAAGATGTATTTCTCCCGGTCGGGTTTGAAGACCCTGTCTCGGGGGAGTTGACGCAAGAGGCGGTGGTTCGTGCCGTCACTGGCGGCGATGAGATGGCTATTGGCATGTCGTCCCAGTACAACCGCTTCGCCAACGACCTCATCTACAAGACGCTCCTCTTGTCACGCTGCGTGGTTCGGCTTGGCAAGCGCGACAACATTACGTTGTCCGATGTCCAGCGGTTGCATGCGCAAGACATGCGGCTGCTGGAATATGAGATCTACAAGCTTACCTATGGCGAAGACGCCGTACCCGAGCCTGACGGTCCCTCGGGGTAACTATCGCCTACCCCTTGAACTCTCTTCGTGAAGAGGTGGCGTTTATCGCCTACCATTTTCACTGGCCGCTTTCGGAGATCTACGATCTCCCGCATCCCGAGAGAGTCGCGTGGGTAGGCGAGATCAGCAAGATCAATGAGCGAATCATCAAGTCCCGGGAGTAGCTGATGCAGAGCGCCATCACGACGCTCAGCCGACCTAGAAGGCCGGTATCGGTGGCGGTTCGCCCAGCCCCGGCCCGTAGGTCTCGTGAGGTGCTACCCGACCTTGTGATGCTAGCCGTGCTCCCCGGTGATGCCAGCAGGGTGGGGGACACGCTGCCTTCTTGCGTGGTTCGCGACACATCTGGTGATGGTCAGGACGCGTTTGTGGAGCATCTTCGCCTACGGGGTCGAGAAGGCCTTGAGGCGCTTCCCGGGCTCTCCAACCGCGAGCCGACGCGGCTTCGTGACGCAGTTCGTATCGCCATGGGCGCGGGGGCGAGCGCTGTCGATGTGGTGTTGGTCAAAGTGCCTGGGCTCCGACCGTGGGACCTCGCCGACGATGACGTGGTGCATAGCGTCACGCCTATCTTGAGCACGCTGGTGGGGGCGGTCATTGTCTTCCCAGACTTGGCGGGGCCGCCCGACGTCGGACACGTCGTCGACGAAGGCGATGAGGCTCGGGTGGAACGGGTGCGGCAGGTCGTCAAGGCCTATGGGGCTCACCTGACCGAGGCCTATCAGGTCGCCTTTCTCGATTGTCCGCCGCTTGCGGGTGAGCGGGTGGGCGACCTTCTTTACGCAGCTGCGAATTCTGACTGCGCGCTGTTTCGGTGGCGCGGCGCTGGCCGTCCGTTGGCCCGACACGGGTGGCGCTCGGCCGCGGCACTGGCAGGTGGCGTTGTGGCCTCGAGCGCCGGAAATGTTCTCGCTCCGGTCTCCGGGGTGACCGTGCCACTGGAGGGGGGCCGCACGGTGTCGACGGGGCGTCGTGAGGCCTTGGCCATTGGGCCCGCAGCGGAAGACCTCCACCGCGAAGAGGACGACTACATCATCGATGTGGAGGCGAGGGGAGACGATACGGCTGCCATCCTCTCGGATTCGCTCATGCGAGCACCCATGGGCTTGTGGTCGATCCCCGCCACCCGAATGGCCAAGGTGATTCACTACCGGGTCATGCAGACGGCGAGCCGCTTCGTGTTCGAGCAGGCCGACTTGCCGCGCGCCGTGGCGTTGTCGACGGCGGTGCAAAACGCACTCGCACCCTTTGCGGACGCGGGTCTTCTCGCGGGCCCAGAGGGTCAAGGACGCCCCGTGGTCAAGGGCAGTGTGGTGCGCGATCGGTCCGCTCCCGGGCTTCGCCTCGATCTCGCAGCCCAGCTACGCCCATGGGCGCATAGCGTGAGCGTTCAGGTCAGTCTCCGACCCGGTGGGGTCCCTCAAGTCGTGGAGCGCGCATGATCGGACTGAACGATGTGCTCACTGGGCAGAACCTCCCCGGCGTGCTTCAGGCCTTTTTGAGCCGAGACCCAGATATTGGGTTCAACTTTATGGTGATGATCGATGCCGTCCCCGTAGGTGACTTCGCCGAGGTTGAGACAATCGAGTTCACCATCGACCCCTTTGTCTATCGAGAGCTGGGCAAGAATGATGGTCCGCATCATCTGCTGGGGGAGAAGACGCCGAGTCATGTGGTCTTGAAGTGGGGCTTGATGAACCGCTCGACGCTGTACGATTGGATGGCGGAGACGGCGCTCGATGGAGAGGGCGAGACCAGCATGTTGAGTGCTGCGACGGCCATGGTTTCGGGAATGTTGGGCGGTCCCACCATTACGTTTAAAAAGACCGTCATTGTGACCCAGTTTACTCGGGGGAAAATCCCGATTCGCATCTACACGTTCAACGATGCATGGCCGGTTCGGTGGAAGGGAGCCAGCCTCAACTCGGACAACAGTCAGACGGCGCTCGAGGAAGTGGAGCTGGCGTACAGCTCGATGACCATGACCGCCATTCCCCTGCCGTTTTAGTCCGGAGGATTCATGGTCAACTTTGGATTTTCTGCGATTGGCGGTAGCGGCAGCGGCGCGAAATTTACCATCAAGGAACTTGAGGGTGACAAGGCCGAGCACATCTTTGCATACAACCCGACATCGATGAAGCTCTCGCGTTCAGTGGAGTGGCAGCAGCAGCCCACCAAAGAGCTGGGGGCACAGACCTCATTCAAGCAGACCAAGCTCGCATCGCTCTCGTTCTCGGTCCTGATGGACACGACGGAGAATGACGAATCGCTGCATGATGCGCTCCAGTCACTCTACATGTCCACGGAGCCGACCGAGAAGATGGCCAATGAAAAGTACCGGCCACCGCTCTGCCATATGCAGTGGAACGAGTTCAGTTTCTATGGGGTCATCAAGAGCTTGGAGTACGAGTACAAGATGTTTAGCGCCACTGGCGATCCCAAGCGGGTCATGGTCGCTATCGTGATGGACGGCGCTACCTACGGGAAGGCCCCATCTCCCGATGACTTCTTTGCTGGCCTCTAGACCGCCTGCTCTCTTCAACCATGACCAGTCGAGGTCAACGTGTCGAACCGTCTTGAAGTCCATCTGAAGGGCAGCCCATTGTCGGCTGACCTCGAGCGCGTCCTGGCCTCGGTGGTCGTCAAGGATGCTATGAGCCGGCTCGACTCCATGGAAGCAACCTTCATTATTGGTGATTCAGAGTTTGCGACGCTTGCCAAGCAACTAAAGGTTCATGGCGAGAAGATGATGGTCAAGATGTACGCGGATGGCAGCGAGTCCCATTGCGTATACGGGGACGTGATCTCCATCACCTGGACTCGGTCGCGCGAGGGCCAGAACATTGTGAAGGTCACTGGACTCGACTACTTCCATCGCCTCAAGAAGCCGCGAGCTACAGCAAAAGCAGGAGATCGCCGGTTTCGTGGGAAGAAGGCGAGTGAGATCGTCAAGGCCGTAGCCTTGGATTGGAAGCTCGGCACGGGCGACATCCAGTCGACCAATGCAGCGATCAAAGAGCTTGAGTGGCATGGCACCGATGCAGCGCTCGTGAAGTTTCTCGCCGAGCAAAACAACTACATTGCCCGTGTCAACGCCCCAAACGGGTCGCCCTCCCTCGTGTTTTCACGGAAGTCCAGCTACAGCGGCGCCAAGACGGTCAAGGTGGACTTCAACACCGACATCTTTGAGATGGATGTGACCCACTCTCTCGACGATGTGGTGACCAAAGTGAGCGTCCACGGTCAGGACTATGTGGCGGCGTCAGCAGGCGTCAAGACCGACGCGTCGACACTCGATAAGCACACGGGGTCGCTCACCGGAGCATCGATCGCCAAGAGCAAGTTTGGCGAGATACCGGTGCTTATCGACACCAACGAGGGGCTCAACAGCACGGTCAGTGAAACCAAAGACCTCGCTACCGGGATTCTCACGGGGCATGCCGACACCTTCGTCCGAGGCACCGTCCTGACCCGTCTGCTTCCCGGTGGAGCGAGTGGCGGCAAGCTCACGATCGATGGTGCGGGGTGGCCGCTCGATGGCACGTTCATCATCGATGAGGTGGTGCACATTCAGGATCGTGATGGGAAACGGAGCCAGTTCACGATCATCTCGGATAGCATCTTGCCGTCCTAACGACCGATGCGCGGCCAGCGGAGGCGTAGCACGCAGTTGTGACGTGGTTGTTGCGGTTAGATGAGTAGGATTAACCAATATTAACGCGGGTTCATGTGCGCCGGCATGCGGCTGATGGTCCATCAACGGTAGAGTTCGCAGCGACAGAGGAGCGCGTCGGTCAGTATGTACGAGATCTTCAACCCGGCACTGCCATTGGGCGAGCGTCACCCGTATGTCTCGGGGGACGAGGCACTCGCCGTGCGTGTGCTCACGGTGCTGGGGACTCGACCTGGGCAACTGCCGTGGCGGCCCGCGTTTGGCTGTGCGCTTCACGAGGTGGTGGGACGTTCCATCACCGGTGCGGTGCTTGGGCAGGCGAGGTACGCGATCGAGACCTCTCTCCGACGTTGGTTGCCGGATGTCACCATTGAGGCGCTTCGACTACGGGTTGTGCCCATTGGGGCGCAGGCGATGAGTGCGCCGACCGTTCCGTTGGCGGAGAGTGCGGTGTTGTCGATGGGTGTTCAGGCGGCCCTCGAGCTCGAGCTAGAACTTTCTGGGCCCGATGGTCCGGCGCATCTCACGACGGTGCTGGAGCCCTGATAGGGATTGGAGTCTTCGTTGCGTGTACCACCACCAGGAACCTTAAAGCTCGACCGGCTGGCGTTGCTTGCCGATGTGCGGGAGCGGCTGGCCGATCAGCTACCGCAATACCGCGATGCCGAAGCTGACCCCACGGACCCCGGATGGCTGCTCTTGGAGCAGGCGGCGTGGATGGTCGAGCTCCTGAGCGAGCAGCTCGACCAATACCCGTATGCGGTCGTGCAACAGTTCGTACACATGATGGGCGGACATCTTCGGCCTGCGAGGCCTGCGCTCGGCGTCCTGTTGTGTGATGTGGGCACGGACGGCGTCATGAACCTCGACCCACGACGTCCAAGCCCGTGGCGCTTCTTTACGCCACAAGATGAAGACATGGAGTCCGTCGAGTTTGTACCCGCCGAGAGTGGCGTGTCGTTCCGTTCGGTCGAACTGCGGAGCCTCTGCGAACTCCGTGACGAAGAGCTGATGGTGGTCGGGCCCGATGCCATGGCAGAGGCCCAACCCATGGCGCTCTGGCGTCAAGAAGCCCGTCGCAGTCGCGTGTTCGAGCGAGAGTCGATTGCATTCGTCGTCGTGACCAACAGCGCAGATACAGTGGTTGAGGCTGCCAACACGGCCATCGAGCTCTTGAATGAGCGACACATTGGATGGGTCCGATTCAGTGTTCATCGCGATAGCGATGAGCAGGTCACTGTGCTGGCGGAGATTGTTCCAGAAGAGAGCTTCGCCCGGGCTGCACCGGCTGGAATCTGGAAGGGTGGAGACCTCAGCGGTGACTGGGGAACCCTCGATGAGTCCACGTGGACGCCGACGGTGACCATCCGAAACCACCCGATGCTCCCTGCTCATCTGCATCATCAGTTCCCGCTCCCAGGGTTCGAGCCGAATCAGATCTTGTTGATGGACATTCCAGAGAACTTCGCTGTTGCCGAGCTCCTGGAGCGGCAGGCACAGCCAGTGCCCGAGTCTGTCGTCAAGGCGATGTGGACCACCTTGGCCAACCAAGAGTCACGCCTCCAAAACTATCGCCCGATGATCAAGCGACGCTTCGTGGAGTTTGAGGACGATGTGGTCGATGAGCCACGTTGGGTCGCGGCGGCTGTAGAGAGCGGGTCGTTTGGCAAGATGATGGCGAATCTGCCCAAGACCATCGCTCATCTACGCTTGTCCTCGGCATCGAAGAAGAAGCACACTGTGCGCGTCGCCGTGGTGCACCATGGCGATCAGGAGGGCGCCGTACCGCTCCCTGACGTGATTCCTCTGAAGGCCGACGGAACGCGCGACAAGCGCAAGGCGGAGGTCGCCGAAGCGTGGCGGTTGGCGCTACCACCGCGGGATGGTTCGCGGGTCATGTCGACAGTGGTCGCCTACGACGTTGACCTGGCAGCGGCGCATCGGGAGCTGTTGCTGGTCGTGAGTGGGACACCCGAAGCGGTGTTCGCCAATACGCTTCTCGTGGCGAACATGCCGGCCGTCGCCGATGGTCGAGCCACGCTGATCGAGCGCAACATCCCCACGCAGGTCTCGATGCTGCACGAGGACTTGGTCACCCCCGAGGTGGTGCGCGAGCTACTGGAGGGCCCCATCTCGTCGGGTGCCGGCGAGGTGGTGCGGCGCCTTGCGCTGTCGCACTTCAGTGTGCCGGGTGCAGACGCCGTGACCGATTGGGCAGGCGTTCAGATTGACGCCAGCGAGGGCACGGTGACGCTCAACGCCCCCGACCGGGAGGGGCAATACCGCGTCTTTCGGCCAGGCGTTCGAATCTCCTTTGACTGGTACCGACGAACCCATGGTGCGGCGGGCAACCAACCCGCAGACCGCATCAGGCTCGTCGAGCAGCCTCCAGCACCCGCGACGCCGTCTCTCGATGCGGTGACCAACCCGTTCGCGACCTTCTACGGTGCCTCACGGGAGCTCCCAGAGGCCGCCATGGACCGCATGTTCGGTCCGACAGGTGGCGTGCCGGTGTTGGCCAGTGACTTTGAACGCTCGATTCGCCAGGCGCTTGGAGCTCGCGGATATGGCTGGCATATTCGGTGTTGGACTTATGCCGAACGCGCACTCGTGAGCACTGCATTGTGGCCATTTGGCGGTGCGGGAGAAGAGGCGGATGCCGAGTCCGAACGTGTTCGTGCTCGCCTCGACAAGGCAGGTCCCGAGACCCTCCTCGTGGTGTTGGGTCCGCCAGATGGTCAGATGAGCGATGCCGACCTCGACTGGGCGCGACGGACGGTGAGGGCGATGGTGCGGCGGCTTGCGGCGAGACTGCCCGTGGTGCGGGAGGCGGTGGTGACCCGGTTCTGGCCGTTGCAGCTTGAAGCGCGCGGCGCAACACCCACCGACATCATCACACCGAGCTACGACCTGCAGAACATGGACGGCCAGCTTCGGGATCGGACCGGACGTGTGGCCACCTCGGTTCCCCAGGCCACCCTGGTGCTCAATGGCGCCGTGACCCATCTGGTCGTGCGCGATGGGGTGAAGGGGTGAGCCGTACTCTCGCCATACGCCTGCCTGAGCTGGAATGGTCGTATCAGGCTGGAACGGGGGCCCTCAAAGGGGTCCGCTGGGTAGATGTGTCCTTCTCGGATGGCCGGGCAGGACTGCGTCAGGTCAGCAACGGGTCCGACGAACCAAGATTTCGAGGGCGCCGTCACCTCGGCACGCTCCCGGATGCGGTGGGCGCGGCGGCGCTCGACGCCCAGCGGAGGGGCCAACCCACCGCGTGGGAGGGGCTCGCGTTGTTGTTGGGTAGGGTCGAGTGGCTGGTGGCCGCGAGACGCCATTTATGGGCGCCTCACTCTCCCGTACCCTCGTTGTTGGCCAGTCTTGTAGAGGCGTACGGTGTCGAGCCCGCAGTCCATGCCCATGAACCATCGAGATTGGCTCGGCTGACGGCATTGCTGCCGGTCTGGCATCCTCATCGCGGCACTGTCGCGAGAGCACGAGAAGTGCTCGCGACCTGCGACCAAGAACAAGCGCTTGCGCAGGCCTTGAGCTCAGCCGACCCGAAGAAGGACATCACCAAGGCACTTCGTCATGAGGTGTTTCAATGCCATGCGTCGATGTGGTGGCGGTACCGTCGCTCGGGGCACGCGGTGCAGCATCTCCGAATTGATGGGGGGTATCTTCGGTTTCAACCCCCCAAAGGTGTGGGGTGGGAACTCCGCCGTGAAGATGTACTGATGAACTGGGATGCCCGTCAGCCCTTGCCACGGGCGGCCCTTCGGTTGCTGCCGGCATGGACCTGCATCCGTCTCACGAAGCCTAGCGAGAGGAAGACCCGATGAGAAAGACCCATGTGTTTCAGCCGCGGGAAGGTGCCGTGGTTGACCTCGGTAGCCTCGCAGCCGTCGCCGACGTTCAAGACGAGGCCCTTCGTGCGTTTCTCGCCAGAGTCATGCCCGAGCCCCGTACCGCCGTCGATGTGAAGCCAGGCAAGAGCCAGCCCACTGTCGGTGAAGAGCGAAGCGTGGCCACGGCGGGGTTGATTCTCGAAGGGCTCGAGATCAAAGGTCGGCTGGTGGAGACTGGACCGCCCGGTACCGTCGAACCTCTCGATGAAGGGCATCTTGTGATCTCCCCGGGGACGGCGATTCTCTCGGGACTCAATGGACGGCGCTATCTCCTTCGGAGCGAAGAGGACATGGTCGTGGAATGGGCCCGTGATGCGCGGGGTGACTCTGTAGGCCGTTCGTTTGGTGGGTATCTCCTGCTGACCGCTGACGTGGTTCCGTGTGCAGATGGAGCGATGCCGCTCGCGAGAGAAGAAGTAACCCTTCAGGCCCAGTTTCTCGAGATGGAGCGTACGCCGCCACGTCACGCGGTGGTGTTGGCCGTCAGCGCGGGCAACCAAAAGGACTGGGCGTCGGATCACGCGCGGATCTACCAACCGGAGCATGCCGTGATTCAAACGTTGCTCGCCAAGCTCGCGCGCCTGGAGTCGTTCATCTGGAACGCGCAGCCAGAGGGTTCCGTGTGGAACAACCAGGTCTTTGGGCGGAACTGGGTGCGGTATCAGACGGCGGGTGCAGCGTCGCTGCGTTCGGCGATGATGTCGTTGCAGACGCGCCCCACCACGACGCTGGACCGAACGCGTATTCTCGATGCGCTCTTCGAGGCGCTTCACCGCTCTGTCGAGCAGGCGGGCTCACAGCTGCTGCGTGATCTCAACGCAGGTGAGGTGGCCAGCCCCTATAGGCGTGTGGGTGACCGCATCCTTCGAGGTGGTTGATGGCGACGAGTCCGCTCGCGTTGATGGGCCGCCAGCGAGGCTTCGAGGGCGCGGTTGAGATCACGGTACCGATCACGCTCATGGGCGGCGTCTGGTATGGGGCCTTCACGATCTTGTCCGCGCCATCGCCAGGACGCGGCTTGGCCACCGTGGAGTTGTTCTTGCTTCTCGCGGTGTGCGCAGCAGTCACGGCATGGACCATCTCACGTCAGATGTACCTTGCCCGCCGACGCGACCCACGTCGTCTTGCCGTCACGTCGGCGGTTGTGGCGCTCGCACTCACGTGGGGCATCTCCACCCAAGTCATGAGCACCTTTGAGTCGAGCTGCGCGGAGCTTGAGGCCGAGGTTGTGGCGCTCACGCCGCTCGAGTCGGTGAACGCCGATGATGCCTTTGCTGCAACCCTCTCACCCCAGGCCGAAAAGGCATGCAGGGTAGGGGGCGTTCCGGGCAATGCCTACCTCGTGGGCACGTTGCTCCGTCCAGCGTGGAATGCCCAGTTGTCGATCCCACTCGTGTTTTGGCTGGCCTTCGTCGCCGTGTTGACCAGCTTGGGCGTTCGGATGAAGCGAACACGGCCGACGCAGCTCTCCGCGTATGTGATGAACCTTCTACGGTTTGCGCCAGCCGTGGGTTCAGCATCGGCGATGGCGAAGCCTGCACCCAAGAACGGCAAGGTCGATGCGTGCGCGAACGCGACCCTCTGGGGTGAGACGTGTGGTCAGATCTATGCCGTCGAAAAAGAGTGGTACGACGGCGAGTGGTGCACGCGATGCCAACAACCCTTCAAGAAGAGCTCGCGCAGGTTCACCTTTCGCGTGGTGACCCTGTTCACGGGTGATGTGGATGTCTTGAACGCTCTCGAGCGCTTTGATGCCGTGGGCTGGGACCGCGGCGCGCCCATCAATCCGGACGCGCGTATCTCCGGTCGCGAGCGGTGGGTAGAGCTCCTGACCATGGACTTTCCTGACGTGCTGACGGTCGCGCAGGTGCTGGCGTTGATTCACGAGCAGCTCGGGAAGCTCACCGGGTCAGAAGACGTAGCGGTCAGTGTTGCAGCCAAGAATGCGGTCGCACGGGCCAGTAAGATCTCTGGATGGATCTGGTTCGGCAATCTTGCCGAGCGCTTGACCTATGCACGTCCGAATGAGCGTGCGATCCTTGGGATCGGGCCTATGCGGCTGAGAGACCTCATCGAAGATGCGAGCGAGGAGCTGTGGTTCCAGCTGGATATCGGGCTGCTGCCGCTTGAGATTCGCACGGGGTACAAGACCATTCCTGTGGAGCGAACGGGCCGGATCCTTCGAGAGAACAACAAGCGGGATCTCTGGATCCCGGTCAGCAACCCCAACCCTGGCAAGGAGTTTGCGGGGCTTTGGGTGCCAAGAATCGAGGGTGATGCACTACGAACGTGGTTGTCCACCGAACGACTACGAGATGATCAGGAGCGGGGGATCACGCAGCCGCTGCCCTACCTTCGGTACGGCGGTAGGCTGGCGGAGGTCCCCGAGGGCCATGATAAGGCGCCCGCGCCCGGGCAACTGGACATGGTGCGCTACCCGATGGTGGAAGAAGAGCTCGTCTACGGTGAGCTGGACCTTCGCGAAAAAGAGCGTATTACGGAGCCGGCACGGCAGCGCGATATCGGGGCTTCAATGGCCGAGTGGGACTGGCTGGAGTGGCAGCAGATCGAGCTGCTTCGTCAGCAGGTGTTGGTGCTCGAAGACAGCTCAATGCCCTCTCGCCCAAGGTAGGCAGCGGCGCGCTTACTACGGGTTCGGATCCGAACGGGCGGAGATCCGCGTCCTGTCCGGATCCTTGATGACAGTTGTGTGAAGGGCTCGATGGTGACGTCATTTCCGTGATAAGGTCGCGGTGAATGACCGAGAGCGTGCGCGATGCGTAGAGCAGTTGGTATTGTTGGTTCTATCTTTGCTTTCACTGCAACGATTGCGGTGGCGGGTACGATCACGATCGACCAAGGGGCGAACTTCGACTTTACGGGGTTCAGTGGATCCAACGAAGACGGTTCAACGCCCGAAAGTCTTGATGTCGCGACCGTGCAGACGGTGCTCAGCTTTGACACGGACACCGATGCATCTGTCGTGTCGTCTTCTTGGGTTCGTGACCCATGGACCACCGTGGCAACGGACTATTTGGTCCACCTCGACATGGCGACGAGCGCGCAAGTCTACCCCGTAGATACCACGCTTCGTTGGGCCGACCCTTGTCTACGATTCACGGCCGACACGGACTTCGATGGGCTGACCGACAGCTACAGCGCGGGCTTTGAAGCGATCTCCTATGACTCCGATGGTGCCGGCACCATGTCGACGATGAACATGCTCATCACGGGTGGCGCGAACCTGAAGACGGCCATTGGGAGCGGGTCAGACTTCAACTATGCGGCGAAGGCTACCGTGCCGACGGGGAGCCTCATTGACATCCCAGCCGAGTTTGGAGATGCCGAAGAAGTACGACTGCTGACGACAGGGGCTCGAACCTCTGCGGGTGACTACACGGTTGTGCTGACTTCTGACGCCGGCTCAACCGAGACACTCACGATACCCATTGAGACCTTGGCCACCACGGCCCGTAACACCTCCGGCGCCGGGTTTTTCACATTTGGCTGGACAGGGTGGACACCGTTTAGCTCGACCACGGGTGCAGCGAGGAATCCCACCTGCAGCAACGCGGCGGAGAATGGCGGGGATCTCATTGCGATCGTCAATCCATGGCTAGATCCTGCAGATGGAACGAAACTCGCCTCCGTGGCCGTGACCTACACCCCGCTCGACCCAAGCAACGTCGCGACCGCACATCTTCCGGGACCGCTCGCTGTCGCCCTAGAGCTCAGTGAGGCGGACTACCTTGCGGCCTATGACTTTGAAACGACGGTGGAGTCCGCATCCACGGTGGGGGGCGCGGTCGGCAACGCGATCAATGTGACGACGAGCGCTGCAACCGTCACGGCGAGTCCCGTGGTGACGGGGCCCGGGATCCATTCCTATTTCTACGACATTGCCTGGAACGCGACGTTCCCCGATGACACGTCAGACATTTTCCTCTCTTACGCATGCGGCGATGAGAGCGCTGGAACCATCACGTTCGGCGCCTACCAGAGCCTTCCCGCCTCCGGGGCGGTCGCCTCTGGGGCCGGGTTGAGAGATCGGTCCACAGCGGGCGTCGGCTCGGTGGCGCTCGGCACCAACGCGTGCTCCGGCGACTACATTCGCGTCAAGGTGGAGCTCTTCTCGGCCTACGATGTCGGCCCAGCGCTGAATAGCCTCAGCCTCGAATACGATGAAGACTACGATATGGACGGCTTTACGGGCCAAGGCCTCTTCGACGTGTCGACGATGACCGCGAGCAGTACGTCGAACGCCGCCCGTGTGGACTGCAATGAGAATGACAGCAGCACTGGGGGGCAGACGCTGACGTATCCGGATGTGGATGGGGACAGCTACGGCGATAGCTCTGCCGCGGCCTCCTACGTCTGCGACATGACCAACCGGTCGGTCAATGCGCTCGATTGCGCGGATTCCGCGGGCAGCGGTGGCATCGCAGCGGCGGCCATCAATCCAGACGCCACGGAGCAAGCCGGTAATGCAGTCGATGAAAACTGCGATGGGAGCATCGACTGTTTTCAGGACCTAGACGGTGATGGCTACGGCACGACCACCACGACCACGCTGTTGACCAGTGTGTCCACCACCTGTTCGGTATCGGGCGCATCGACCGTCAGCACCGACTGCCAGGATGTGAGCGCGGTCGATAGCGTAGCTGCCGCGTCGATCAATCCGGGCGCGGTCGAGGTGGTCGGCAACAACGTTGATGAAAACTGCGACAGCGATCTTCATTGCTACCTCGATGCCGACGGAGACGGGTTCGGCACGGAGGTCGCTCCGACGTCTGACCCGTCGACCTACACGGTGTTGAGCAACGCGGCGAACCAGGGCTCGGGCTCGTGCGCGCAAGAGCTCTTGTTCGCTGCCAACACCAACACGGACTGCAACGACGCCGTGTTTGCCGTCAAGCCGTCGGCCACCGAGGAAGTGGGCAATGGGGTGGATGAAGACTGCGATGGGTTCGTTCACTGCTATATGGATGCAGATGGCGATGGCTATGGCTCTTCTGCCTTGGTGTACAACGCCGCGTCTGCGGGGACCTTCACGGCGCTGACCGCGTCGAATGGGACGGGCTCATGCGACGTGAGAACCGCGCAAGCAGCAGATGACAACACAGACTGCTTCGATACGGGCTCCACTGATGGCGTAGCTGCCGGGTCGATCAATCCCGGAGCGGTCGAGGTTGTCGGCAACGACGTCGATGAGAACTGCGACAGCGATCTTCATTGCTACCTCGATGCCGACGGAGACGGGTTCGGCACGGAGGTCGCTCCGACGTCTGACCCGTCGACCTACACGGTGTTGAGCAATGAGGCGAACCAGGGCTCGGGCTCGTGCGCGCAAGAGCTCTTGTTCGCTGCCAACACCAACACGGACTGCAACGACGCCGTGTTTGCCATCAAGCCGTCGGCTACCGAGGAAGTGGGCAATGCAGTGGATGAAGACTGCGATGACCAGGTCCTTTGCTACCTCGATGCGGACGGAGACGGGTTCGGATCAGCCGCCTACGATTCAGCCAACGCGACCACCTACATGTTGAGGCCGGCAAGCGACAGCATCGGGGTTTGCAATGACGCGAGCAACAATGCCGCTGACGATGCGCTCGACTGTGCAGATGCAGCTGGGGTGGGGAGCTACACGGCCGTAGAGATCAATCCAAGCGCCACCGAAGCGGTTGGAAATGATGTGGACGAGAACTGTGACGGGGTGCTGCACTGTTACGTGGATGCGGACGCGGATGGCTATGGGTCGGCAACGTTGGCGTCGGCCTATGATGGGGGTGACAGCAGCACCTACACATCGGTCAGCGCCACGAACGGCGCCGAAGGGAGCTGTGCGCAACCATCAAGCTTTGCTGCGGCTGTCGCTGGCGACTGCCTCGACGTCGGGGACTGGGATGGCATCGGGGCCGCCGCGATTCGTCCAGGACTCACCGAGGTGTACGGTAACGGTGCGGACGAAGACTGCTCTGGTACGTTCACGTGCTACGTGGACACGGATGGGGATTCCTACGGTGTTTCCATCGAACTCACGGACAGTGCAACATTCGTTGAGGGTGTGCCGGGTGTCGACGCCGATTGCGCGGCGCTGACGAATGGCGCTGCGGTAGATGGAGACTGCGACGACAACGCAGCGCCGACCATCTACCCGGGTGCATCGGAGGCTAACGGTAGCGGAATTGACAGTGACTGCAGTGGCAGCGTGGTCTGCTACACAGATGTCGATGGTGACGGTTACGGCGTCGATGTCACCGTCGTCGAGGGCGTTGCGGCCGGAGGGGGCAACGCTGGCTTCTGTCTCGCAGCCGGCCATGCCGCACTCAACACAGACTGCAACGACACCAACGATGCGAACGGCCAATCCATCAATCCAGGCTCGTCGCAAGAGACCACCCTCTTGGCCAGCGGTGTCGCGGATGGTGTCGACTACAACTGCGATGGGTTCGCGTCTTGTTTTACCGATGTGGATGCGGACGGATTTGGATCCACGTCGACGGTCTCACTGGCCGCGTCAGCCCTTGGCGGTACCGTCTCGTGTGACGACAGCGGCAACAATCGCGCAAATGACAACGAAGACTGCAACGACGTCAACACGACGCAGGGCCAAAACACGTTCCCCGGCTCCAGCTACGAAGCGACCGTGATGGCCACGGGCACTGCGGATGGTGTGGACTACGACTGTGACGGGGATGCGCCCTGCTTCTCGGATGTGGATGGCGATGGCTATGGCGCGGCGGAGGTCGTGGTGACAGAGGCCTCGCCAGGGGTAGCGCTGGGTCTCGGCGAGACCGCAGCATGCGACCAGCTGACGGGTACGGTCTTCGCGGGTACGGACTGCAACGACCAAGACACCAGCCGTGGGCAGCTAACGTACCCCACCTCAACCCAAGAGAGCGTGGCCTTGGCCGGGGGACTTGCAGATGGCATCGACTACAACTGCGATGGATTGGCCCCATGCTTTGCGGATGCCGACGGTGATTTCTATGGCGACCCTGCAGTGACCGTAAGTGTGGCCACGACCTCACTCGGGGCTGAGATCTCCTGCAATGAGCAATCCTTGGGCCGTGCCGATGATGACGACGATTGTGACGATACCAAGCCGACCTTCTACCCCGGAGCCCAAGAGACCACGGGAACCGGAGAGGACAACAACTGCGACGCAGTCGTCACGTGCTACAAGGACTACGATGGCGACAGTTACGGTGGCGAGCACACCGTCACGTCGGACAGTGTGAGTGCCTCGCTCACACCGGGAACTGTCTATGCGTGTACCAATCTCCCTAATGGCGCCGATAACAACCAGGACTGCATGGACTGCGAGGTCTATGATGGGACGACCGCGTGTCTCACCTTGGGCGTTGCTGCATCCCTGAGCCCAGATTCCACGTTTGTCGAGGTGATCGGGAATCTGTACGATGAGGATTGTGACGGGCGCATCGCGTGCTACCCGGACCTCGACAATGATGGCTATGGCGATGAGGCGACCGACCCAGCAGACGATTCGACGTGGTCGTTGACGGTCGCAAACAGTTCCGTTGAGCCGTATAATAATGGCGTGGGCACCTGTAATGACTATCGGAGCTCAACCAGTGATGATTGCCACGACACTGGAGCGGGCTCCGAGTTGGCCAACCCGGACGGCGTCGAAGACCCTGGAAATGGGTACGATGACGACTGTGATGGTGAGGTGGAGTGCTACGCAGATGGGGATGCCGACGGCTTCGGGGAAAGCGCAACGGTGGTCACCATCTGGGGAGGGACATCCCAATCCACACCTGGTGAGACGGGGTCGTTCGAGCGTGTACTAGGCGGCACCTATGCCTGCTCATCAGCGCGTAACGAGGCGTCGAAGCAGTACGAAGGCCTCACCCTCGTGTTCGATTGTAACGATGATAATGCCGAGGTGTATCCCGGCAACACCAATGAGAGCACCGGCACCTCGATTGACAACAACTGCGATGGAACCATCAACTGCTTTGTGGATGCAGATGGCGACGGTTGGGGCGGGTCCGCGTCACCCCTCGAACTGGCATCTGTCGGGGCCTCCGCCGGCTATGACCTGAGTCAGGGCACCACGAGCTTCTGTATCGAACAATATGGGTTCGCCGAGCAGGAAGGAGACTGTCACGACAACTTCAAAGATGCCCATCCCGGAATCACGACGGGAGAGGTCTTCGGCCACACGGCCAACGAAGGGGACCTCGTTGTCGTACCAGGCGAGGGCCTGCGTGAAGTCGGGACAGGTTCAGGACAGTACGACTTGTGTGGTGATGGGTCGGACACCTGCTATGGCGTCGCGTTTGACGATGATTGTGATGGCACCTTTGGTTGTTACCTCGATGAGGATGGTGACGGATGGGGTACGGCCGAGACGACGGATCCGGTTGTCGAAGGCGCAGATCCCGCGACCTATACCGAGACGTGTATTCAGCCGACCGGTACGGAGTCAGCCCGACGTGCGGCCCTTGGGTCAGCCGACCCGAGCGATCCCGCGTACGACTGTCATCCCGACGTGGCAGCAGCAAACCCGGGGGTGGCCTCCGACGGGGAGATCGTCGGCAATGCCTACGATGACAACTGTGATGGGGTGGTGGCGTGCTACACCGACATCGATGATGATGGCTACGGCACCGATGTCAACAAGACCATCGAGTTTAGCGGGGACCCCGCGACGGCGAACGCGGGTGGGCCAGTCGCGGAGTACGATACTGCGACACAGACGTTTGACTGTGACCTCGGTTACCACATGGCGTCTCGAGGCGGTGCGGTAGGCTCTGCGGACTACGACTGCCATGACAACTATCGCTTTGCGCATCCCGGCGGGACGTCGCTCTATGCGGGTGGTGTGGAGCTTGTCGGACACACACCTGCCGAAGGGGAGACCCATACGCTTCCCGATGGCACGACGGGTGTGGTGGGAACCGGGTCGGGGCAGATCGATCTGTGTGGCGACGGTAGGACAGACTGCTACGACCGGGCCTTTGATGAGGACTGTGATGGGGTGTCACGGTGCTATGTCGATGCCGATGGCGACGCGATCGGCGGAAGTCTGGACGACGGTACGTGGGGAGGCATCCTTCCCGGCGCGACGCTTCCTTGGGACCAGAGCGGCAGCACGATCGACGCGTACGCCGTGTTTACATGTGAGACCACAAGCTCGAGCGCCGTCGACACGAATCGACGGTCCAAGTGGGGCGGTAGCGTGGGGGAGACCTACCATGACTGCCATGACCAAAATGCCGCGGTGTATCCGACGCAGCCGGACGGTACGGCAACGGCTGAGGTTGCCGGCCATCAAGCCAACCCGAGTATCCCCACGGACAGTTTTGCCTTTGACGAGAACTGCGATGGCATTGTGGAGTGCTTTGAGGACCTCGATCAGGATGGCTATGGGACCCGGAATGTCGAAGTCACCCTATCGAGCAATGCACTTCTCGATGCGTCCACGACAGCGAACCATCTGCAGTACAACTGCGAGTTGTCTCCGTCACAGGTGCGCACGCAATACACCACGCGTGGTGGAACGAGGGATTCATCGTATTACGACGCGAGTGATTACGACTGTCACGACAACAACGCGAACGCCAATCCAGGGGTAGCTGCAGAGGTTGCAGGGACCACTGAAGAGCCGCTCAATGGCGGGTTTGCAGCCTTCGACGAGGACTGCGATGGCGTCTTCGCGTGCTACCGCGACCGGGACAACGATGGCTACGGCACCGAGAGCGCTGACCTTCAACGTACATGGTACGTCGACCAAATTGGTCGAACACCCGTCGCCAATGGGTCGGACGTAGATGACGGCATGTACAGCTGTGAGCTCGAGGTTGCCGATCTCGCGTGGGGTACGGGCGTCGAGCAGACACCGGTGACGGGTCGCGGCGGCACAGGGTCGGCGGACTTTGACTGTCACGACTACAACTTCAACGCAAACCCCGGTTACGGCGGAGTGGATCCTGACGGCAACAGCACGGCACTCATCCCAACCGATGCCACCGCGTTGGCCTATACGACCGTGACCACGAATGCGTACGATGATGACTGTGACGGTGTGGTGGCGTGCTACCGAAACGTCGACGGAGACCAATACGGCACCTTCGTCGTGTCGTTCGATTCGGACAACGGTGACCTGGTAGATGATGCGGATGAGCTGCCGCTGGTCACGGGTGAGACCTACTATGCTTGCGATGACGCGGTTCGTCAGCTCGCCGGGGTAGGGGGGCTAGGTACCGACGACTTCGACTGTCATGACGACAATGCTTCCGTGTTTCCGACGAAGACGACGTCGACCTATGGGGATCAAGGCCTCACGGAAGTCAGCGGTAACGCGTACGACGATGACTGCGATGGCAGCTTGAATTGCTACGAGGATCTCGACAACGATGGGTACGGAACCGACCTGTTGAGCTTCACCTACAGCGCCTTCGCGGAGTACCCGTCGCCTGACTACGTCGGCGACGAAGGGTACACGGCGAGCGAAGTGGGGCTGACACTCTACTTCTGCGGACCAGAAGCAGCGACCAATGCAGGCGTGACCGTCGACACCGCACTCCGCGAGCAACTCGGGTTCGATACGGACCGAATCACGGATGTGGGCGGGGCTTCGAATCCAGACCAGTATGACTGCCACGACGACTGGGAGTATGCCCACCCCGGTGTTGCGGCCGAGATACCAGGCGACCCCTTCGATAACGACTGCGATGGGACCGTCTCCTGCTACGTCGACCGCGATGGCGACGGGTTTGGCGCAAAGGACTCTGCGCCCGTGGCTACGCCCAGTGCCTATGACTACGACGCCTTCCCATTCACCACGGCATTCGGTGAGTTCTCGGCCTATCCGGTAGCGTTCGTGACCGGCCTAGAGGACTACCAGTCCGCAGCGATGGAGGTCGAACGAGCCGCGCGTCAAGATGCGATTACGGGCAGTTGGTATGACTGCCGTGTCGCAGGCGACAGTGGTGATGCGGGCTTTGCCGCTGTCGGTGGGGAGACCACCGACTACTACGATTGCCATGATGACGTCGCTTCGGTCTACCCTGCATTGATCGCGGCGGATGAGAGATCCGAAGCATCGGGACCCGATGATGCCACATGCGATGGGCCCATCTTCTGTCAGACCTACAACACCGACGGCGACATTGTGTTGTCGGACATCAGCGTCGGCGAGTGCACGGGCGGAACGTGGCGCTGCTTTGCCGATAGCGGCCAAACGTTCGACAATGGCGAGACCGCTGGCGACGCCTATGACAACGACTGCGATGGCTTCGTGTTCTGCTTCGACAACCAAGATGGCGACCAGGTCGGGACAATTGCGGTGCTGGATGGCGGCGATGACCAGGTCGCGACGTCTTACGACGAGGGCGTCTATTCCTGCACGGGGACGAACGAGGCCCGCTACACGGGGGACTGTCACGATGAGCCGGGTGTTCAGGGACCCACGATCTACCCCGACACGACCGGCGCCGTGGCTGGCGATGACCTTGGCGCGGCTGCGAGGGCGGCCCTCGCCGATGCATCGTACCCAGAGGCCACCGACTACCGTGATGAGAACTGCGATGTGGTCATGTGCTACGACTTTGCGACGGCATCTGTCCTTGGCGAGGGCCAAGATTCGGTGTGCAGCAGTGACGACAATCGAAAGCTGATCTGCATCACGGGTGAGGTGGCCGGCGACTCGTACGACCAAGATTGTGACGGCGCGGTGCCGTGTCTCTATGACTTCGACGGAGACGGCTTTGGTGGCGGCGTGGATGTGGACGGCACCCTGATGCCCATCTACACCCAAGACAACGGCGTACGTACCGCGACCACGGGTGCGGTCTCACAAGACGGTGGACTCTACTCCTGTGCGGAACCGGACGCGAACGAAGCGACCGACAATGCCCTTGGACTTGACTGCAACGATGCGGCTGGGGGAGAGAACGAGAATCCCGGGGGTACAGAGGGCGATCTCAGTAGCTACAACGCAGATGCTGCGCTGTTTGAGCTGGCACTTGCAGCGATGGGCGACACCATCGACCAAGACTGTGACGGCCAGTTGTCATGTTTCGCAGACGCAGATGGTGACGGATATGGTGCGGGATTTGCGTTTGACGATGCTACGGGACCCACCGCATTGGCGGACTTCGCGGTGAACGTTGTCGAGGTGACACTGGACAAGAGCGTCTACGCCGACTGCGACAGACCGGTCGTAGGGGACGACGAGCCAGCTGCAACCTCTTCGGTGCGCGGCGACTGCCACGATGATGCGGCGGAGGCCTTCCCGGGTGCTGATTCGGTTCCAGGGAACGACTTGGACAACAACTGCGACCGCGTGTTCACCTGTTTCCAAGACCTCGATGGCGATGGGTATGGTAGCGCCGTGGAGATCAACGACGATGGGGTGTCGTGGTCTGACGTCGCACTCTGGTCAGACGGGCGTCCCGATGCATGTCTGGATGAGGGCGAAGCGGACGACAGCCAAGACTGTCTCGACGACATCACGCTTATCCAAGTCCTCGATGATGACCTTACGGATGGCGTCGCAGAGCCTGAGACCGTGACCATCAACACCGTCGACTGGAACCGCGCGAGGATGACGAACATCGAAGCCTCCTACGATGGCGTGTACTTTGGTGAGATCTATGGCGATGGAATCGACGGTGACTGCGACGGCGTAGAGCTATGTTTTGTCGACGCCGATGAGGATGGATTCGTGGGCGGGGCCTCTGGCTCCGTCAGTGCAGACATCCTTGGTCGATTCGGTGCGCTCGTCGAGGTCAGCGACACGGATGGCGATGGGATCGTCAACTGTGATGAGCCACTCACGACAGTAGCGACGGCGCTCTGGCCGTATGGCATTGAGGTGGATCTCTCGACGCTCCAAGACCCGTTCGCAGGGTTCTTCGACTGCAACGATGACAATGACACCATCAACCCCAATGCGGTGGAGGTCTGGTACAACAACGTCGACGAGAACTGCGACAACAAGTCCGACTTCGATCGCGATGGCGATGGATATGACAGCCGAGAGTACACCGAAGACCGCGCGGCCTGTCCAGAGGCCTACATCAACGCAAGCTTCCTCGACAGAGCGCGTCTCGACGTCAATGCAGCATTGGCGGTGGGCGCCTACGACCCCGTCATTGGGTGTGGACGGGGTAGCGACTGCAACGACACGCCGAATGAGGGTGAAGAGATCTACCCGACCTTCAATGAGGAATTTGCAGATCAAGAGAATCTGGCGGGCGACTACATGGCCCAGAGTGCGGACGCAGACCTGGCGTTGCCGAGTACCTTGTACGGCCTCACCCTCGATGAAGATGTGGATGCGGACATTGGCACCACCCTGACGCTTGGCGTGAAGGGTGACCCCGAAGCCTGCGAGGGCGGGGGAGACAACGCGCAGGTCGACAATGACTGCGACGGTAGCGTGAACACCTCCAGAGATTGTTGGTTTGAAGTCGATGCATGGGCTGCCGACTTGGCCGAATACAAGGATCTGCAGGTCAACCAGCAGCTGTCCTATGGGTTCTTGTCGAAGGAGCACTACACGGCATGCGCTCAGGACTACGAGAGCGGGCTCTACTTTGTGGACCGCTCGGATCCTCTCGATTTCTCGACACTCAACAAGGATGTCGAAGAATGCGACCGTCTTCCCACCCTCTCTAGCGGAGATGTGGCCTGGGCTGGCGAGAACGACGATGACATCTTCGACTTTTGCTGGAATCCGAACTGGACCTCACCCAACAACTCCCAGGGACGGTATTACCGGGATGGCGACGGGGATCTCGAAGGTGATGACAGCCAGCAAGCGGTTTACCTCTGCGCACCAGCCCTCGAGCAGGAAGGCCTCTGGATCTCGAACCGAGACGACTGCGACGACCTCGCCGCAGAGACCAACGCTCGAGGCGTCGAGCTCTGCGACAACACGGACAACAACTGCAACGATGAGATCGATGAGCCGACGCTTGACCTTACGAAAGCGCTCGATCCGGGGTGTGAATACCACTACATCGATGCAGATGCCGATTCGTGGGGGCTTGTGGTCGCCGACGCCACGGCACCCGTGGCAGAGACCGATGTCTACTGCATCTGTCCGAGTCATGAGCTCTGGGACACCACGGACGATGGCGTGTTGGAGGAGCAGGCCGAACCCGAGACCTGTCCGCACTACTTGGTCAGCACGGAGGAGGTCGAGGACGGGACGATCGCGACGGACCTGGTTCAGTACGGGCATGTGATCGGCGGCACCTGCTACGTCAAGAACAGCAAGGACTGCAATGACCTCGACCAATTGGTGAAGCCGTTTGCTCCTGGTGAGGAGCGATACGAACAGATCGATGGTGTCGACAACGACTGCAACTTCCGCATGCCGTTGATTGAGCTCGACTGCGACGACGACAACGCCTTCCCATTCCTTCCAAGCATGAGCGAGGCACTCCTCGCGAATCCGAGTGAGGTGCCCATCGCGAGCGCAGCCGATGTGGGCCTCGAGACGTGCGATCCCAATGTCTCGCCACCGTCGGTACTCTGCTGGGGTGAACAGTTGCCACTGGCCTGCGACTCGGGCACGGGGTTCTGGACCGTCTCGACCATCGCGCTCGAGAGCTATGGGGTGTTTGAGGGGGCCAGCAGGATCCCACGTAAGGTGGACTACAACTGCAGCAGTTGGGACTGCGATGATCAGTGCGCGAACCGATGCGAGGGCGCTGACGAGGCGTGCGACGGCATCGACAATGACTGCAACGACTGGCTTGAGGAGTTCAACCAGGCCGACCTTGATGGCGTACCCGACCCCATGGCCTCCGGCGAAGTCATGCCTGGACGCGTCAACGAAGACGAGCTCGACCTCGACCAAGACAACCACATCGCGTGCAATGGTGTCGTGAGCTCCAACCAGAATGCGACCACGATGCGTAGCTGTCGTAGCTACAGCAACTTTGGCGACTGCAACGACCTCTGTATGCCTTCGAGCCCTGCTTCTGAAGCTGAGGTCTGCAATGGATTCCTTCAGCCGGATGCGTGTGTGGATGGCGAGCCTGCCGACGGTGACCGCGACGGATATGGCGTCTGCGGAACCTTTGGCGTGGGGGATGTGGTCGACGAGGACCTGTACGTCATGGTGCTCGCGAAGGGCGATCTCGATGCCTACGTCGAGGACCCCGAGACGGATGATCCGCCGCAGATCGTGCCCCTGATTCCTCCGCGCGTCTACACCGGACAAGCATGGGAGACCGAAGACAACTGGGGCACCGTGCGAGAGTGTGACGTGCCACTGCACACCGCGTTGGAGGAGCTCACAGGCGAGCTGCCAGTGCTGGTCAATGACGCGGTGGGTATGTCGGAAGAGGGCATACAGGCATGGTACGGCGAGACGCGCGATGCCATGTTGGATGTCTGTGTGCAGGCGGACACCTGCCGGGTCTTGCAGGCCGAGCTCGAGGCGTCGAGTGGGGCCGCGCAGGACAACGACACGGAAGGCGACCTTATTGATCCGACAGACGTCTTCCCTGCGCCACCGTTGACGGGAGACTCGGAGCTGCCGTCGTATTGTGACGACCTGCTGGACGTGACCTGCAGCGTCGTCAAGCTCAGGCTTGATGCCCTTGGCGATGAGGCCATGTACTCGGATGCGAGCTGGGATCCGGATGGCTGCGTCTATCCGGAGGACGACGATCCGGACGTGGTGAACCGAACGGGTGGGCTCTACCACCCAGAGCAGGCCATCACGCGCAGCGTGTGGAGCCAAGAGCAGATCGTCGAGGCGCGAAAGCTTGTGGTGGACTTTGAGTGCTATCGCTTGTTTGGCACCTATGGGTGCGCGAACGGGGTCTACACCTCCGAGACGACACGTGGGACCTGGAACAGCGAGTACGAGCTGGCCGGCACGGGCACCTCTGGATTCTTCGACTTGCCAGAGCTTCCGTCGCGTCTGCTTGAGAGCGACACGCGCTGGTGGTTGTACTTGAACCGCTACCAGCCCAGCTCGGTCACGGGGGGCACGCTCGCGGGCTGTTGGGGTGACCCGCGGCCGATCGACACGGATCGACCGGTCGACAGTCTCGAGAACATCAGTCTGACGGGTGGTGATTGTGCAGAGGACAATGTGCTCGCTAACCGTGGCATGACCGAGGGCCCCGAAGACCTGTTGGCGCTCTACCTCGGTACGCCCACCTCATGCGACACCTGCCTCGATAAGATCGACAACAACTGTAATGGACTGATTGATGCTGCAGAGCCTGCGTGCGCACGGTGCTTCGTGTCGCAGGGCTATGGCTGCGCGGGTTGCTCTGGCACCGCGAGTTCGAGTACCTTCGGAACCACGCCCACGTGGGTGCCCCTTGTGCTGGGCATGCTCCTCCTGGGCATCAGACGCCGGGAACAGTCGTGAGCTATCGCCTCGTACAAAAGACCGCTGGCGAGCCGTTCGCGCTCGATCTGCAGACCATCTCTTCCTCAGGCCGTGAGGCGCTGAAAGATGTGGGCATGCAGATTCGGACGCGACAGGACCTCCATTATGTGGAGGAGGGCAGCAGAATGCGGCCCGGACTGTATGTGCTCGTCCGCGAAGAAGCTGACGGGCCGAGGATTGCAGGCTTCTGGGTCCTCTGCGGATCAGACTACTTGCGTACCGGACCGCTTGGACCGCCTGAGCGCGAGCCCCCCTTTGCGGGTGACTTGCTGGAGGCCGCCACGGAGGTGGTGTGGTGGCAGACCCTAGACGTCACGCTCTCTGCAGATGGCGCATGGCGACCCTTGATTGTCGTGGAGTGGCCCCCTCATCTCGCATTCCGGGCGTCAGTCCCGCCACCTGGTGTGCCTAGGCCAAAGACGGTGCGTCGCGCCCTGTCCAATGAGGAGCGTGCCGAGCGCGGATGGATGGTCCTGCCGTCGGATGCTGGTGGGACGCCAGGCGTCGAGGATACAGACCCGGTAGATGCCGAGGAACTCTCGGATCCCTATGAAGCGCTTCGAGAGCAGTCGGATCGCAGCCTTGTGATGGTCGTGCGGGGTCAGCTCCAGCATGACGGCCGCATGCATACGGGGTCCTTCTTTCTTGTCCCACCCGTCTTGCTCGATGAAGGCGAGGTCACAGTCGAGCCACTCGAGACGGAGCTCTGGCTCGACCGCTTGGATGAGTTTGATGTGGAGGACGCCGAGGTCGTGGATGGGGAGCAGGCGACGCAACATGAGCTTGGCCCCCGCCCGCTGCAGTTGTTCGGACAGAGCATTGGGTTTCACAGCAGCGGCTGGTTGACGAGAAATCTGGCCGTTTGGCCGCTCCGCCCCGACGACATCGAGCCGGGTGTGCTGCCCTACCGCGATGTACAGATGAAGTGGGTGGCGCAGGGCCAGCTTGCGCTGTCTTCCGCAGCGAGTGTGGCGGCCGTCGTGTTCTTGTTCACCTTCTTGGTGGCTTGGATGGCGACGCCCGTGAAACAACGCGCAGAGCCCCCGCCTGAGCCGGCCCCACAGCCGGCATTGTCGGTATGTTCGGCGGACTACCAAGACTTCGTCGACGAACTTCGGTGTCAGCTCGACGCGATGGCCTCGGGGATCTCCGAGTACAATCCGGACCCGACGCTTCGTGCGGCACAGGTGAGAGACGTCCTCAACACCGCGGTCTGTACCGACGCCATCCCCGCTGGTGCGTCCACCATGAGCCAACCGGCGCCCGGAGACATCGCCGACGTAGATCTTCAGCCCGTATTTTGTGGCTTGTTGGACCGCATTGAAGACGGTGGCGGGATTCGATTTGGGGAATCGGAGGTTGCCCCTGCTGACTTTGCGGCTGCGCAGGCTTGCTTTAATGTTCTTGGACGTCCGTATCCGTACAGGCTGACTGCTCCAGATGCTGCGAGCATGGGCGTGGGTGATCAGCGCTTGTTGGGTGATGCACGGCTCTTTCTTGAGGATGAGGCGCTGGGGATAGGCCCCCTTCGAGAGGCGCTTCTTCAGCTGCACGGCATCTGCGATGCCTACCGCGAGCGTACAGAACACCGGACGGAGGGTGCCATCTTTGCCACCCATGTGGCCGGCGTCCGCGACACGCGAAAGTCCATGGGTCGTGGGGACAGCGAGGATGCGTCCAAGCCTCTGCGAGGGCTGCTGCGTCGGAAAGCGCTGGTCAATACATCAGCGATCAACCAGACGTGCTTCATGAAGGGTGAGCGTAGCGGTACGGACTTCGAGCATTACGAAGATGTCTGTATTGACGCCGATGATCGTGATGCAGCGGTAGGATTCACGCCCTCCGATCCGAAGATGGATCGGCTTGCAGAGGCCTCCAAACTCTGGGCCACCCTGCACGCACCCGAGGTGTGGCGTCCACGGCGCGGGGAAAGCCGTCGTATCCTCGACGAGCTCGAAGGGACGCGTGCGCCCGCGGGTGTGGTGGAAGCGTATTTCACGAGTCGATTTGGCCAGCGCCCATTGGGACGCGGTCGTGGTGCAGGGGTACGCGGGCCTAGCCTCTGGGCGTGCCATGACCAACTGACGGACGGGACGGTGCGCAGTGGACAGGCGAACGGGCTGTGGCAGACGACATACCGTGTGCCGGAGATCTATGCGGTCTCCGGATCGTTGGCACTGGACGAACAACTGACCTTCGATGCAGCATTTCGGACGTTCTTGGGCCAAGACGATGGCGGGGGAAGTGGCGCCTACGACGGCGGGGTCTGCTGGCAGGTCGTATTTAAGTCGACGAGCGCCTACACTCCGGTACATCCCTTGCTGGCCGAGCTCGAGGCCGATGGCTGGCCGGCGATGGATCAGCAGCTTTGTGGCCAAGTCTGCGCGGCGTACTACAAACTAGGGAACAGCCTCAACGATGAAGACTGGGTGACGGGCGGCTCCGATCTCCGCGCCTGTGTGCAGACCAATGCGTACCCAGAAAACTGGGGAGCAGTAGGCGACCGCGGCTTTGATCGGCTGGCGATTCCATGGCACGGTCGGGGGGATCAGCCTGGCGAGGTCAGAACCGTGACGTCGGAGACCTTCGAGGGATTCTTGGCCCATACCTGCGCCTACAACGTCGTGGCACAGAGCCTTGTGCCGATGCCTGCGGAATCGGAAGAGGGCTACGTCATTCAGGAACGAACCGGCCAGCAATTTGGCGGGGAGACGGCGAGCGGGTCGCGCATTGTTGGCGGGCGCGAGGGGCTGCCCACACGCTACATCGATGGGCTGCTCAATCCATATGGCGAAGGCGTGGGGTCGGTGGCTGCGTGTGGCCATGTGGCCACACAGTGTCTGACTGGCGTGTTGCTCGAGGTCACGGGAGATGGCGCAGTGGAGAGTTACCGGTGGCTTCCGGAGTGGCGCAAGCGAATCGAGGCACTCTCCAGCCTTCAGCGCAGCGATCTTCGCCGCTCGAACCCGTGGTGCGAGGGCGTGCAGGACTACTTGATGCCAAAAGCTGAGACGGCACAGCTCGACACGCCCTGTGTCGCAGGTGTCGACAAGGCACGAGGTCGAGTAGAGACGGCCATTCGTGAGATGGAACGCCTCTATGCTGGTGGAGGTCGCTGATGTGGGCAGGACTTCGTCGGGTGCAGGTGGTGCTTGCGCGTCAGTTTTGGCGCAGCTTGGACTTGGTGCTCATCTGGATCGGGCTGTTGGTGGGACAGCACTTTGTCCCCGTCTACGAGATGCTCGCACGCGCGGACTTGCTCCCCTGGATGGTGCTGGCGCTCTCACTCTGTGCCCTCCTGCGCGCGCAGCCCTTTGGCGAGGGACACCATCCGATGCTGACACCTCGGATTGACATCACCTCGAAGTGGGCGCGTCGGGCAGCGGGTGCTGCCGCACCATGGGCGTTGCTTTTCTATTATGATGGATGCTTTCACGAAGATCCTGAAGCGCTTGCGCAAGCGGCAGCCTTCGGTGCTGCAACGATCGTGGGGGCGCTGCTGGGGCATCGGCATGGGCAAACCGCGTGGAACCCCACGAGATCGTCTCCTTGGATTCGCCTCTTCTTTGTCGTGCTGTTCTTCATCGTCATCATTGGTGGGCTCGCGCAGTCTGCGGGTGTCCTCGTGCGCGCCTCGGACCCGTCCGCCCCGCTGGTGCATGCGCTCGCGCGTGCGGCGGTGGTGGGATTTGGGTTCCTCTCGGTCGGATTGGTCTCGGGCCGACTACGAAACTTGCGTCAGCGCTATGCTTCTGGGCAAAAAGACAACTCGCCATACCGACCCAACTTGTTTCCAGCCTTGCTGTCGATCGTCGGTCCGATGACGACGATCGCATTGATGCTGTGGCTCATCAAGAATCTCACCTTCGACCTTGCGTTCGTGGCTGCACTGATGGTCGTGGTGTGGTCTTTCGTCGTCTGGCCGAATCCCAGCCCAATCATGGTCTCGGTGGTGTTGCACGAGGTACGACCCACCGGTGGGGCCGATCCGCTTCCAATGGGAACAGCGAATGCCTTTGATACGCCCCCCCAAGGCGCACTTCGCTTTTCTCCGGTGGAGACGCGACGGACCTTGGTCATGCATCCATGGCTGGTTCCTGTTCGTTCAAGTCGGATCAAGGAACTTGATGATCCGGTCAAGCCGCTGTGGGATGCACGACCACCCTTGCCTGCAGACCACATTCTTGGAGAGTGTGCGTTTGAACCCGACCCCTTCACGAAGATGGACCAGTGGGAAGTCATGACTATCCGCCTCAAGGGTCTCGAAGACATGGCGAGTATGTACGGGAACTCTGCTGCAGTGCAGCGCATGGTCATCCTACGAAGCTACCCCGCGCCGGGTACCGACACGCGTTCGCGGCTTGCGACCTATCGCTGGGACGTGAGTGTGCCCGAGACCTCGGTTCAGGTGCTTGATCCGACAACCGCCTCACCGAAGGCGGAGGTTCGCGATGGAGATGTGCTCTTGATTTCCCAAGAAGGCGTAGCCAAGGCGTTCGAGGTGGAGATCGGTGCGCCAGTCTACCGACTTGCCGACGCGAACGCGTTCCGACCACCACAACTCGAAGACTACGTGGAGGTCTGATGCTCCGGAAGTTGCCGCGCGCTGCTGTCCTCCTGACATGGGCGTCTCTCCTGTCCGTTGGGTGCGGGGATGGTGCCACGGTCCGCCGCGCCGCGAAGATGATGTTCGAGGGCCCCGACGCCGGAGGATACCGTTTGGTGGCGGCCTATGACGCCACATCGCTCCGGGGGGCCGAGCTGCTTCTCCCGGAAGCTGAGCGTCCTGCGCCCTACGATTACCTCTGGCAGCCTGCCGGCAAGATGGAGGCCTACTGCGGCGTGGCCAAGGCACCCGATGGGTTGCGAACCTTTGAGGCCGAGGCGATTGCAAACCGTATGATGCCCGCGCTCGCGTTGGTGGTGGAACGCCAGGGCGATGTGCCAGAGCTCGGCCCGCAGAACCTTCGTGTCGCCCTTGGGGATGGCCAGCCCGAGTTCTTCCTTCAGCCGGGCCTGTCACCACGGTACTTGCGGATCGACATCGATATCGACATTGGTGCGGTTTCAGAGCAAGAGCTGGGCGGTCTCTCCGAGGCAGAGGTTCGCCGCCGGCTAGAAGAACAGCTTGCGCGACAGGTTCAGACCCAGTTTGAGACGTATCTGTGTATGGAGCACAAGACGGGTCGGGCATGGCAGGGCGGCGATGCCGACGAAATTCGCCAAGCGCTCCTGCTCGATGCACCGGACTCGGTTCGGCTGGATGAAAACGCGGTTCGTGAGCTTCCGGACCGGAAGTACTTCGGCGGTCAAAAGGCCCCTGTCGCGGCATTGGCAGGGCCGCCAGACGCCTGCTTCGATCTTGCGGATCTCGAGGCCACTGCGGCAATCCTCACACCACCACCAGCTGCGGACGGAAAGGGTGAGGTCGATGTGGTGCTCGTGCCATCCGATGTCTGGGGCGCGAAGCTACGTGCCTGCGATCCGGCGCTGGAGCGACATCGGTCGCGCTACCGTGGCCCGAGACCCGTGACCTTGTCGATGTCTGCTGTCCCCGAGGGACCAGCAGACCTTCCGATGGGGTCGTGGTCTACCGTTCGGGTCGCCGTCGACTCTCCGTCGGTGGCTCTTGGAAGTCAGCGGGTCAGTGTGAGCTATTTTGCGCCACGCGATGATCTGTCGTCGGCGGGAACACCTATTTTCGACGACATTACGTTGTACCCCAACGTGGAGAAAGTACGGTCCGAGGGGCGTGAGCCCACCGCGGCGGACCTCGGCCTCGTCGATCTCGTGAGCAAGATCCCGTGGTCGTATCCTGCGGTGGGAGATGGCGAGAATCAACGGCGCTACAGCGTGCTTCTGATTCCGAATTGGCAGTTGAATGAGGGTATTCGTCGAATGGAGCGGCGTGCGGCCCACGAGAGCGATGCGGGTGAAGCCTGTGATGCGCGTGGGCTTCCGAGTCTGTGTGCGTCCCTCGCCACAGATCGGGTCGGTCTCACACAAGGTCAGATCGATGCCGAGGTGGCGGCATGTCAGGCGGACTATCAGGAGATTTGTAGCCTCGAAAAGGCGATGCCAACCTCTGGGTTCGGTATTCAAGATGGTGTGGGATGGATTCTCGAGCAGCCCGAACATCTCTTTGTGCTCGTACCAGACCGCCTCGAAGATGCCGGGTTGGTGGACCTCGCTGACGTCACGGACTGGCAGAACCTCGCCAGTGTGATGTACGGCGGAGATCTCGGTCTTGCGGATTGGGGATTCATGACGGGCCTACAAGCAGGACGCGCACCCATCGCGCTTCCGGGTAGTGTGGAGCCAACGTGGTCCCAGGTGATGGCCGCCCAGCGTGCACAGGAGCAGGCCATGGTCTTGGGTGCCGTCACGGTTCTGATGGTCTTCTTGTTGCTGGGGCTGGTGCGCGTCCGGGACCTCTGGGTGGCCGTGCCTACCGAGCGGGTCGAGTTCTGGCCGGGTCCGCCTCCAGAGGACGGAGAGGAGGAAGGAGATGACATGGGTGAGCTGGCATCGGGTGGAGAGGACGAAGCGTGAAGCGGATCTCCGAAGAGAGTCTTGCCGGGATGTCGCCCGAGGACCGCACGCGGCTGGCGAAGGCGCTGGCCACGTGGGTGCATCGGCAGCGTAAGCGTCTCCAGTCGGACGATAAACTGCGTGATCCCGCCGACGGCCCTCGCCGTCGCGGACGCTAGTCCATCACCGAGGCACGGATGAACGAAGAGCTCCAATGGCCACGTCCTATGCTCCGTCGCAGCCACTGGTTGGTGTCTGCGCGATGGAGGAGTGCGGTCGACTGGCGGGGCGTGGGGGCATCGTGGACGTCGTCTGGGGTGGCCCTCTGGCGACATAGCACCAGCTTTATCTGGCTGCGTGCCCTCGAGGGCTTGACGGTGGTGGAGACGGAGGAGGGGACACGCATTGCCCGCCGTCCCACCGAGCTTCGGCTCCCCAAGCCGTTTGCCCCGCGTATTCCTGGCTTCGTCTCCGACCCTAGGACCGCGCATCGTTCGCACCCCGCAGCCAAGACCACGCAATCTCCATCACCAGCGGCGTGGCGACGCGATCTCCCGTGGGAGCTTCCGGCCGGAGAGGGCGGACGTACCCCGGTCATACGGACACGTGAGACGCCGGTGACGCTGCCGGTTCAGCCACGTGGCTTTGCGCCTCGAACCTTTCTTCGCGCGCCCGCAGACATCGAGGTGCGTGAGGAAGCGCGTAAGGGCTCTGAATCGTCGGTACCCACAAGGCGAGCCCAAGGCGCTGCACCATCTACTGGTCTCGGCTCGGCACGTGAGACGTCGCGCCGAACTGTTGTGTCGCCCACGCGCCGCGAGACTGCGTCGCCCACGCGCCGAGATGCTGTGTCGCCCACGCGCCGCGAGGCTTCGTCGCCCACGCGCCAAGATGCTGTGTCACCCACGGCCCGGATGGCAGTGGGTCGTCGTTTGCTCGACAGTGGTCGTCGCCTCACGCCGCCGGCTCCACAACGGCCGCCGCCGCTCGTGTCGGTGGGGGCGACCGCGCGGGGGGGGCGCGTGGCGTTGCGTGAGGCACGCGTGCGTACGCAGGGCATGGCTGCACCCGTCCAGGAGAGCGGGCCCTTTGGCAAGCTGCTCCGGTCACGGCGGTCGCTGTTGCCACAGCGGTCATCCTCTTCGGTGAACGAGGTCACATCGATTCGAGTTGCGCGTCCGCGTCCCGCAGGACCCCCGACCGTATTTGTGACCGCCCCGAAGAAGCCAGAGGCGCTGGCGGCGGAGCCCACACCGCGTGGGGAGTCTTCCCCGGCGAGGCGCCTTTCGTCTGGTCGAGCGAAACGTGGCCGCGCGCCACGTCGGCAGACGGGCGCGATGAAGCTGCAGCCACAGGCCGTCTCGCGACCACGCAGCACGGGGCCAAGCCGCACCGTTCAGGGACTAAGCACGCCACGTTCTCGACCGGGCACAACCCAAGGTCGTCCCGGCGTCCGGAGCGGTGTGCAGGTAAGAAGGGTGGTGTCTCGCAGCGCACGCGGTGGGGCCCCACGCGCATCTGACCGGGAGAGGGAGGTCTCAGAATCGCAGGAGCGCCGCGATCGGTATCCCGCGCGCATTACGCGGCAGCAGCGCCCCCTGCCTGTCAAGACGCAAACCCGGCTGTCGCCAGGCCGAAGCTTTCCTATGGCGGAACGATTGGGGCCGGCGAACCGGACGCCACCACGTGTGAGGATTCCCACCCCATTGCTCAAGAGGTGGGTCACTCCGTCACGTGACCAGGAACGTGCCGTGCCGGACAGCGTTCCCCCCACGCATGGCACGCGTCTGGCACCCAAGAAACTCGCCGTGCGTTGGCGTGAGCGTACGCCAGCATCGGTGCGATCGTCTGAACGTCCTGCCGGACCGACGGAAAAGGGGGGCGGCGAGCCCTCACCCCCGAGAAGTGAGCGCCCTGAACGAACACGATGGGCGGTGCGCCGCCCACGATCCCGTTCGTTCACACAAGTTGAGGAGATCAGCCCGGCGCCACTACGGTGGGGGCGGGATCCGCGGTCCTTTCAAGCACGAACGATTTCTCAAGGTGGATTCGGTACCGGGACGGGTCGGTTTGTGGCGCCATCCACAGGGGCCAGTGGGGAAGGCGATGGCCAGCAACCACCGACGGCGCGCAGGGATGAGCGCCGGCCGACGCCCGCCTCGACGAAGATGTTTGCCGTCGCGGAGCGCGCGGATCTGAAGCCGCGAGGCGCCCAACGCATCGCGCGTTGGAAGCGAGCGCTACGGCGGCGAGAGCAAGGTCGGCGTGTTCGGCGTCTACAGCAGACGCAAGCGAGGCTCGACGAGGTCCTGCGTCAGACCCAAGCGTCACGACGGTCGTATGACCGCCGGGTTAGGCTGGACGCGACCCGACGTACACCCGCAGGCAAGGCCTCGCCGATGCGCACGCCTTCCGTTGCACCGTCTCGGACAACGACGCGAACGCCTTCCGTCGCGCCTTCCCAGACCCGCGCGGCGTCTATGCCGGCACAACGCCGGACGCCTCGGGCACCTGCCAAGATTGCGGGGCGCACCCAAGAGGGTACGCGTTCGTTCGCACCGGCTCCGGCGTCCCGTGCTACGAGGTCACGTGTGGACGCGGTGGTGCGTCCACGTAGTATCGTGAGGCGAGTCACGCGTCGGTCGACGTGGCCCGAGAGTGTGGTGTCGCTGACCCAGCCGCCCATGCCTGTACGGCGGGTTCAACGGGTGGAGACTGTCCAAGATGTGCCTACGTCGGTGACCGAGCCGGCGGTTCAGCCACCGATGCGTCGTGGACGGCCTGTAGCAGGCTTGGACTGGTCATCGGTTCGGCGAGTCGCGCCTTCGAGAATGGAAGTGGTCATGCGTCCGGCGGGCGCTGTGCCAGATGCGGTCGAAGCAGGTCGCGCGCAGCAGCCAGACCGTCCGTGGCGTAGCGAGGGCGTCAAGCTTGAGCGACGGAGCGTCTGGACGATGACCGACCTGTTGTCGCGTCCAAGTCCCCTACAAGGACCGGAGTCTCTGCAACGTCAGGGGGCGGTACGACGGTTGGTGGAACAGTCGGTGACGCCAGCAGCATCCATCGAGACGGCGGTCACATCTCCAAGAGTGCTTCAGCAGCCGAGGGGTGCGCGGCGCATCGTGCCGACGCCCCCCTCTATGCGGCGAGAAGGCCGTCCATGGGTCGGCGCTGCCGGCGGATCTCCCATCCGCACGTCCGGTCCGAAGGATGCCGTCGGCGCTGCGCGTGCGGTGGCCTTGCCGCGGGCGAGACGCGCCGCGCAACAACCGCTTCTCCAGCGCGTCTCGAGGTACACGCAAAGGCTGCCTCGGCAGCCGGGCGGAGCCCTTCGTCAACGCCCCCTTCGCGTGGACCGGCGGGTCTTGAACCGTCGCCAGTCGCTATCCGGCCCCACCGCTCGTACGTCACCCAGCGATGTCCGTACGGCGTCGAACGTGCGGTCGTCGCGATCCGTGGAGCGTCCCCGTCGGGTGGAGGAATCTGCCGAGCGGGACGTGATGTGGCGGGCGGCGGAGCGCAGTTTTCGTCCGACGGCGGTGCTCGCGCGCACGTCGCTGCCAACGGGCCGAAGGGTGCTTCTCGACGTCGCGGTGCCTCCGAGTCGCGTCGTGAGGAGCGAGGTCCGCGTGCAGGACAATCGGGGGGTGTCTTCACGGCGTCCTACGATGTCAGGGCGGATGACGCCTCGCACATCGCCGCAATCGCGGCGTCTCCCACGAAGCCGCGGGACATCAACCGAGGGATTGCCGTTGATCACCCGGCGCGAGGCCGTTCAGGGCGCACGGATGCAAAGCGCGTTTACGGAGCCTCCCGACCCAGCACCCGCCCGGCGTTCACGTCGACCAGCAGCCAAGCGTTGGATGGGAGATGTCTGGTCCACCCCACGCCGTTCGATGCGACCTCGGGGTGCACCTCTTGTCGGTATCCCTTCGTTCAGCGCCCCCCCTTCGCTTGAACAGATGGCGATGCCCATGACCCGCCGTCTGCAGAAGACAAGGCGTGTCGATCGCCGGCTCCCCACGGCGTCGAACCTAGATTCGTCGGGCCGCCCGTACGACCGTTCGTCGCGCGGCGATGTGCCGTCTCGCGGGTCGAGCCCCCCCTTGATGCGCTCGGTCGCCGCAGGACCGCGAGCCGAGACCGTCTCACAACCACCGCTCATGCCGTCACGTGGTTCCCTCGTGACCCCTCGTTCCATCCCGGAGCCCGCGCGAAGTGAGGAGGGAGTCGGGGTGCCTCGAGGTGAACCGAAGGTGTCCACGCCGAGGCTGCGGCGCGATGGGTCGCCGCAGCGCGATGGGTCGCCGCGGCGCGATTCAAGACCCTCGCGGGCATCACGGCCCGCCACATCGTTGCGGCGAGAGGTCAGACCAACGCGGAGGTCCGTGCCCGTCACGTCGTCGCGGCGCACCGTCGAGCCAGGCCCATGGGTCGGACCCGATGGGCAAGACGGAGCGGTCGAATCAACGCGGAAGATGGCGCCCTCCTCCTCTACCGGGGGCACCTCGCGTGTACGGCGCCCGACATTGTCGCCGTCGACGCTGTGGTCCGACGTGGGCTCGAGATTTTCCTCCCCATCGGGTCTGGTCGCCGCATCAGTCACGGTGCCACGCCGAACGGTCCGGAGTGTGTCTCCGACGACGCAAGACGAGGGGAGTGGTGTGTTCGCCGATACGCGGGCTGCCGATGACGCGCGGCAAGCACCTCGCTTCCGTCCGGAGCGCGGACAGCGCGACGGCATGCGGTCCCTGCGAAGCCCGCTTCAGTGGCCGGAGCACCAAAAGCGAGTGGAGCAGGGGATCGCGACGGGACCCCGTATGGCGCCCAATCGGACGTCCGTGATGCCCGCGCGCACCAAGGATGAGCCGTTATCCGAGGCCACGCCATCTGTTGTGCCCTCCAAGGGAACCCAGCGTGCTGCGGCAACACCCGCAAGAACCCTGCTCCAGCTGCCTGCAAGCCAAACACCCACCGCAACGGACGCCACGGCGGTGTCGGCGTCAGAGGGCACACCGCGTGTGGCGCGCAAGCGGGTGCGTGCCCCGGGCGCAGGACGGCCCGGTCGCTCTGCGGCCAAGACCGTACCGACGCGTACGCGGGTGCGTCGTCCACCGTCAAGAACGGTGTCGCAGACGCTCCTGCCCAACCCTGCGGCCCGCGTGGAAGAGGCAGAAAAGGCGGTAGAGCGACGCGAGCGTGCGGTCCAACGCAAGGAGCGCACCACACGCCGGACCACCTCGACCACGACGCGACGCACAAAAGACGCGCAAACGCAGCCCAAGATGACGTCCACGAAGGGATCATCGGCACCTGCTCGAACATCTCCGCCGTCTGATGCTGCGTCGATGCTCCAACAGTGGGAAAACAGGGGGACTTCGTTCAGTACAGTCACCAACATCGTGCCGCCCCCGGTGGTGCGTGTCGACACCGAACGCGAAGTCCTTACGGTCCTGCGAACCCTGACGGAATCGAGCCCCGAGGCGCGACGGCTTCTCAAAGACGTGGCGCGTGAACTAGAAACCCTGTTGAAGCTTGATCACCTTCGAAAGTACTGACATGGAGCATGGTGTGACGTACGGCAGTCGGTCAGCAGGAGTGATGCATGTGGGCACGGTCGCCGTGGTCATCTTGACTGCACTGTGGGCGACCGGAGCTTCTGCACAGGATGCGAACGACCAGTCCACGTCGACCGAGACCGAGCTCACACCCGACATCAACGTCGTCTCGTTTGTGGACGAACCCGTGAACGAGGGCAAACGTCAGAGCGAGACCGGCAAAGACGACTGCCACCCCGTGCTTGCAAGGTTCGGACGTTGCGTGGAAGAGGTCCGTTTCTTCGACTCCGAGCGAGCCTTTGACGCCACCTTTGAGCCTGGACCTGTGCAGGTCGCGCAGTGGCAGAACGCCTCAAGCCTGTTTGGCACCGTCATGGAAGATATGGCTGTTCGCTGGGCCGTCGCCGACGATCCCATCGCCACAAACATCACGGGGGAGGGAGCCACCATGCTCCCTGTGACCCGTCAATCGTGGGACGCAGCCGAGCGCGAGGATCCGAAGCGGACGTTTGCGCTTCCGAACCGAACGTCATGGTTGTCTGCGCGCGTCTGGATGGGGGACCCCGAGCGGACGCGCACCAGACGACGCGGAGAAAAATCAGCGATTTACGTCGATGAGCAGGGTGTCTATCCGCATGTGCGGTTCGCCAAGGCCGCTGGTCTTCCGCCGAGTGCTCCGATGGTGCGCCTTCGGGGGCGCTTTGCCACGCGGTTGGCCTACGATGGTCGCCTCCATCCCTACGACATCATGGATGCCGATGGCGACACCAGCCAACCGTTCTTCGAGCAGATGTATCCCTACGCACGCGGACTGAAGGTCGACGGTGGTGCTGGACGTGCCAGCAGCATCCCGCTCGGAAACCACGTGGTGCCCTCGGGCTTGAAGACACGTGACCCGAGTCTCGGAGCGCCCCAGCAGGGTGGGGTAGCCGCGGACGGTGCAGAGCGCGCGTCCTACCTCGATGCGCTCCAGCAGGCCTATGTGTCCTGTCGTGACGGCATGCGGGACGCCGATGGAACGGTGATGACCCTGCCGTCTCCGTATTGCCTCGGGACCGTGCTGGACCAGGAGGCCCGACACGAGGGGGCCCGTGAGGTCGCTAACCGAGAGTTTGAGCGGTTTTATGAGCTCGTAGGAACCAAGATCCTGCGCTTTGCTCGTGAAGAATACACGCCTACCCACCTGCGCATTCTGACGGCGTTGATGGCCATGGACTCCCCGCCGCAGGAAGGGGGAGACGAGGTGGTGGCAACGTCGGGTCTAAGTGCGGCATCGAAATACCAGACCGATGATTCGGACGCGACCCAGACGGTCTTCGTCAGGGATGTCGACGATGAGACCTTCAGTGTCAGCCCGTATGCGCTACCCCTCGATGTGGTCACGCCCTACTTCTTGGCGGTAACCACGTTTGAGGCCGCAGATCCCAAGAGCCGGATGCAGCTCTTCGACCAATGGGGAGCGAGTCGAGAGGCGCGGACCTATGAGGTTCCGCGCGAGTTTTTCTTGGGCAATCTCGCGCCTGTACTCCCGCTTAATGGCGACGGTCTCGACCGTGTGCTCGACCGTTTGGTGGCCAACTATGGGGTGCTCTGGCGGGAGGACAAACGTGAGGATGCCCGGCAGTACGGCAGATGTCGGGACCTTGGCCAGCGCGCGCGGCGTTCGCTGACGCCGGAGCAGCGGTACGAAGTCGATGACAAGTGCGTACGCCTTCAGTCGCGCCTCGAGGCCACCCGTCTGACCGGCTTGTCGCATGAGGACCTCGATGCCTGGCGGCGCGTGCATTGGTCGCCGGCGCGCGAGGGGGAGTTCTGGAAGGCGGTTCAGCGGGCGGCGTTGGATGTGTCGATCCATGCGCTCGACGCGTCTCTCCGGGAGCGGCTGTACACCCGTCTGCTCCTCGACCACGTGCACTACGAGATCAGGACCATGTTCGGCAGTGTCGAGTCCCCGATTCGCACACCAGCGGAGCTCGAAGAGGGTACTGCGGGGGGGTGGGGAACGGTACTCGCTGCCCATGGACTTTATCCCGACACACTCGCGGACCGGCCGGGCGCGGTCGACCCGACCGCGATCTGCAGCACCAAGCTCAAGCTCGACTCACGAGACGAGCCCGTGTTCAAGGCCATCGACGTCGAGCAGATCGTGATCGCACCGCGGGGGCTGATCACGGCGAGTGAGGTCCTCTGGGCAGCGCGTGACCAGCTGGCCTTTGTCATGATTGACGACCCTCGAAAGGCCGGTGCCAAGGCCACCTCGTTGTTTGACCTTCCTGGGGATCAGTCGGTCTATCGGCTCAGCTGGAAGGTGTGGTCGGGGTGGCACTTGCTCTGGGCACCTGAGGTTCTCGACGTCACATCGGACGGCGCGCAGGGGGCCGCGCAGCGCATCGCTGCTCGGACGGCTGCGTTCTGCGAGGACACCGTGTTGGCCTCACCAGAGGTCGTTCCCACGCTGGTGCGCGCGTCCATGCTGGACCGTGCCTTTTTGCCGACGGACCCAATGCGAGGGGAGCGATACGCACAGGATGGGAATGAGCCGTGGTGTGCGCAGCCCATTCCGGTCGAGGACCTGATCGGCGAGGCCGAGGAGCAGGAGACACGTGCGAAAGGTACCTTTGCACAGTTGGTGAAGCTCCCGGAGCAGGTGGCCAGCGGCTCGGTGCTTCCGGCAGCGCAGCTCCTCAAGAGTGGTGCCGAAGCGCTCTTTGGTCGTGGGGACGCCAACAAGAAGCGTACCCAGAACGACCCGTGTGCTGATGCAGGCGACCCGCCTTCCGTGAGGGACGATGCGGCCGCCTATATTCGGTCCTTGGTTATTCCCCGTCTACGAGAGCGTGTCGGAACGCGACCCTCGGTCGTCATGTCCATCGATCACTCCGTGCCCACAAGGTCGCAGAAGCTCTGGGACTACCGACCACGGACACCGTACTTTCAGGAGCAACGTCCTGTTCGGGACAAGCAGCGGGGCCACCGCGTGATTCACAGTGCCGCATGGGCACATCATGTGCGACCTGCGGACCGCGATGGTGCCGCGGTAGACATGGTGTCGCCAGCCTACCTCCCGGTGGAGGTGGGGGGCAGCTCGGAGGTTCAGATCTGGCGCCGTCGCCAACCGACGGATTGGTACTTTGGTGGTGGCATTGGCTTCGGACCTTACCGGCGTGCCACGTTCCGATGTCAGGACACGTTTGATGAGTCCGTGGTGCGCACTGGCTGGCTTGCGAGTGTGCAGGACTGTACGCAAGACCAAGCGCTGACCAATCTCGTCGCGCTTCAAGAGGTTCTCGGGTTTGAGTTCCAGGCCATGATGAACCGATGGCTCTCTGCGGATTCACGGTTTGGAATCGAGTTTGGACCAGAGGTCCGGCTGGACCTGTTTCATCAAGGCAAGCCGTGGTTCTATGCCGATGCGGATCCGGAGGCCTTTGGAAACCCGGATTTCGCGGTTCTCGGGAGCACGGTCTACCCCTGGGACCTGCGGTTCACGGGCGGCATGCTCGTCGGAGTTCGGTTCGCGCCGCGTATGGGGCCGCGGTGGCGTCTTCGGTCAGACAGGCCACCATGGGGCACGTACCGAGAAGGGAGACGAAGTCTCCATCGGCGGGTTCAGATGGGTGCACGCGTGGGTATGCTCGTGGGTCCAACCTACGATGGTGTGGTCGGAACCGGTGTCTTTGAGCTCTGGGCCGGATGGTCGGTGACGGGGCAGGGACGGCAGAAGACCATTACGCCGTACTATCCCGCAGTGTTGATTGGGCCGTATGTTCGGGGTAGCGCGGACTTCCCGCTTCAGACCAACAAGAACCGATTCTACGCGTTTCGCTGGGCAGGTCAGGTCTCGACCGGCATACGTATTCAGCTTCGCCTGAAGGAGCAGCCCGCCGTAGAAGCTCCTGGGGTACCCGAAGCGCCCTCCAATCCTTTTGCTGCCGAGTAGGTGGCGCATGAACGCGGACGTCTGATGAATCTCCAGCCGATTCTTGAACATACCAACACCGTCACCACGGCAGTCCATGATGAGCTGATTCGATGGTCACAAGGACTGCTGCGTCAAGCGGGCTTGGAGTCGGTAGACGTCTGGGGCCGTTTCCCACCTGAAGGAACGGTGCGGAGTCACCTTGTCCTCTTTCCGTACCGCGTGGGTCCGGAGCCCAAGAGCCTCGAAAACTCCCGCGGGGCATCGATCATGGTACGCAAGGCGCTGCCATCGGACAAGGTGGCTCGGGTGCCGACGCCCTGGCGCGATCTCGGAAAGCAGATGGTGGAGGCCTCACATGGCCTCTTTCCCCCGGTCACAATCGACCGGCCACAAGCGCGCAAGCGGTTTCCATTCCCGACGCTGAGCGAGCTGCCGTCTGCCCTTGCGGACTGGTATGCGCGGCAGGATACCGAGGCAGAAGACCCGTGGACGATCGAGCATGAGGGGAAGCTTCATGCTCGCCCCCCGAGCCTGAGCTGGTTCCCTGGTGTAAGCCTCTTCGCCCACTATATTGCGGTGGCGGGCGATCCCGGTCGTGGTGTCAGTGACCGGACTTCGGATGCGCCTCCGCTGTCTCTCGGCGCCTTGTCGACGCTGACGGTGGGCATCCAACACGAGCGCATCTTGAAGGTGGAGCTGCCCGCGATGCCCGCGCCCCCAGAGCTCATGGGCTTTGTGGAGGCCATGCAGGCGGCGCTTGCCTCACACGAGGACCAAGACCTGCAGGCGTTGGGGGAGCGCATGGCCGCGACCATCGTCGCCCTGTCCGCCACCGAGGCCTATCAATTCGGGATCGTACCCGTTCACGACCTCTCGATGCATGAGTTCGCGCTCCTGACCCAAGCGCTACAGCGGCCTCTTCAAGCGGTGTTGAACTTCCGCATTGCCTTTCAGCTGGGTGCCACACCGGTGTTTGCGCCGGGCACCGTGGTCAGCTTGCCGATGCCGCGAGGCAAGGAACGAGGCCCAGTCCGATGAGTTTTCTCCGCCATGTGGAATCTCGGTACGCGCATACGCTTGATGTGCTGGGCCTGAGTGCCACTGCAGGGCGGGTGCTGCATGCCTTGATTCTGCTCGACTTGGAGGGTTCAGAAAACCCTGACGTGCACGGCCGGCAGGGCATCATCGCGTGGAATGTTCTCGTCGACCGGATGGCGGGTGATGTGGTCTCGGTGTCCGAGGTTGAAGACGCCCTCATCATGTTGGCCAACTGGGGCTTGGTGCAGGTCGTGGGACAGACCTACTCTGATCCGAGGCTGACGGGTGCCAGCGCACTTCGGCTCACCCACGCGGGGCGTGTGTGCACCGGTCTCGCCCCGTATGGCGCCCATGAGCCCGAGATGGTCGAAGGCGGATGGGAAGTGCTTCACCATGCCAACCGTGAAGGCCTCGTGGTTCACGCCGTAGAGCGGGTAGGTGCCGTCGCGTGGCGTCCCATCATGCCTACGGGGGACAAGGCCCATGCCTCGCTTCTGTGCGGTGAGGTCGCCATTCAGATGGTGATGCACGGTGCTGCCGTGATCGATGGATTTTCGCTCGGTGAGGCAGAGCGCAAGCGGGAGCTTCCGCTCCTGATGTGGCGGACAAGAGAGGCGCGGGCATTGCGGATCCTTCTTCTCCCGACCCCAATGCCGGTGCGCGCCGCTGCGGTCGCCGTAGGGGCCACGCTTCGCTGGACCGAGCCTGCGCTCGATCCTCGTCGTGAGGGCAACGATGACATGGATAAGCGTGTCACGGACCGCCTGATGGACGATGTCGACAACCCGCAGAGCATCGCGCACGCATGTGGGGTGCCGCGGTCGAACCTTGCCCGCCCACGCCGGGTCGATGTGGGCTGGGATGATCTGATTGTGGATAGCTCAGTGAAGCTTCAGATTGACCAAGCGATGAAGCACGCCGACTTCCGCCTGAACATTCTCCCCAATAAATCCACATTCATCGGAAAGGGCGGAGGGTATCGGTTGCTGCTCTCCGGGTTGCCGGGGACCGGGAAGTCACTGATGGCAGAGGCGCTCGCCACCCGTCTCCATCGAACCGTGGTTAAGCTCGACCTCAGCACGGTCCTCTCCAAGTGGTTGGGAGAGACCGAACAGCTCATTGGGCAGATCTTCGACCTCGCGGAGGCCAGCAACTCGGTGCTGGTCCTCGATGAGGCAGAGGCGCTGTTTCGGCAGCGTCAGGGGGGCAACAGTAGCGCGGGTGGAAATGCGCTGCTGACGGCCGTGGCCTATCTGCTGACGCGACTCGATCGGTATGAGGGCGTCCTCGTTGCGACGACCAACCGAACACAAGATCTCGATGATGCCCTCTATCGACGCTTCGATGACTTCATCATCCTTCCAGTGCCCAACCCGGAGACGCGAGAACGCCTCTGGCGCCGCATGCTGATGGGTGGCTTGAAGGATGCAGAGAAGATGGGGGACGAAGACTTCAAGCACCTCGGGAAGCACTTCGCGATCACCGGTGGACTGATCCGCGGCGCCGCGATCCGCGCGAGCGCTTGGGCCGCGGGCGATGATACATCGATCGCCATGCCCTACGTGCTTGCCAGCCTGGCTCGTGAGCTCGAGAAGTCTGACCACCCCACAGGCGCCATCATGATCGAGCCTTATCGGGCTGACGTCGCGCGTCTGCTGCAAGATAAGCGCTACCCCTATCCCTTCGCCTCGAGGACGGAACGATGACGCTGCCCGCGAATGAGGTCACCATTCACCTCTACGAGCCGGATGGTATGCCGCGGCGCTCGACCTTGAGGCTGCGGGAGCGGGATCGGTTCATGATCTACGCCTTGCTCGATCCGGCCGCGGACAGCGCGCTCGATCTGCGGGCAACCTTGATGCGCCGTGCAGGCACACATCCGCCGCCGGGTGCTCGATTGCTGGTCGAGTTCACGATCAACGAGGCACGACCTGGAGAACTTCCTGTTCTCGATGTGCGAGAACTCGGGGTAGATCATGATGTCTACTTGATCCGAACGGGTAGCCGAGGCCGCCTCTCGCGTGGCCACGATGTGAGGAGCGGCGCACGGTTCGAGGCTGTCGCCGACATGGAGAGGCCCCTGCGCTTCAGCATTGAGGTGGCCTCCGATGCCGTCAAGGGCAAGGGGCTCGCTGTCGGTACGGCGAAGTCTGGAGGTTCACAGGCGGTTGCCGGTATTGGCAGCCTGATCTGGGTGGTTCCCAATGTCGTGGAGGCGTTCGCCGAGCCCCGGGCGAAGGTCGTGGCCTTCTTTCAGGCTGCCGCGAAACGGATGGGGATCAGTCGGGTGGGGATTTCTTCCGCGATGGTCGCGCTGCCGACCCTTGTACTCCTCGGTGGTGGGGCATGGGCGTATTACGCCGATGCGGACTACAAACAGCAGATTGCCGATCTGAATGAGAAGCTTGGGTATGCGCAAGCCACCACCGACGCGGCGCTTGTGGCGGAGCAGTCCTGCAAAACACAGCGCGCCGAGCTGACGAAGCGTCTCGGTGATGAAGATGCAGCACGTCGGCTACAGGCCGAACTCGCCATGGAGACCACCAAGGCGCAGACCGTTTCGCTCACCCTCGGTCAGGGTCGCATGAGTACCGACGAGGTCATGGAGTTTGATGGGGTGGCCGTACCCGCCTTTGAGGATCTCGTCGTGGATACGATGGTGGCCATGGGTGATCCCTACAGTCTCGCGAGTGTGTGTCTCGCACAAGAGAATGTATTGGGCCAAGATCTCCCACGGTTCCTTCTGACCTGGCATCCGAGTCCCGACGTGTTGTGTCCATCAGACTTCGATGCCGTGATCGACGGCGTCGCCATGGTGGGATTCTGGGGTCTCTCGGAGCGCGTGGCGCGCGAGTTCGGCGCGCCGGTCGGTGACGATGCAGGGGATCCGAGAGCCAACGAGCGATGGGCGGCGGCGGCGTACACCGATGCGATGAAGACGGTCGTCGAGACTGTACTCACCCTCGATACCGGGGATCGCCCGCCGGTACTGCCTGGCCAGGCACACCTCTGGTCCCTCGCGATGTTCGATGCCTACAACCGACTTCCGTCGCCGGCGGATGGCTCGATGGATCGGCCGATGGCGGAGTGTCTCGAAGAAGCTCTGCTCGAGATTGCCGCCAAGTCAGAGCCCGCGGAACCGGGACAACCCGTGCTGCCACCACTGCACGCGGTCGCAGCGGGCGCGGCTGTGCCCGTCACTCCGACCTCGGGCTGTCCGTGGCCGTCAAATGTCCTCGCGACCGGTGCCAATAGCGCACTCCGCGCCGTCACCAACCTCGCGATGATTCAGCAGAAGGTCGAGCAGGGAGAGACCGAGGAAGAGGGCTGATCTACCAGCGAAGGAGCAGTCCTTCCGGTGTGAGTGATGCCGCGGCACGGTCCAAGGCGAAGGAGCAGCGTGCACGTCCGGCGCGCAGGGCCACTTCGATGTGGAGCTGGTCACCGTCACGCTCGATGGTGGGCGGTACGGGGTAGGAGGCAAAGACCCGTAGAAAATCCCGTGGTTGAAGGCGAAATGTGGCAGTCCAACCTCGCTGGTCATCAAACGAAGTCGTGAGGTCCATGGGGGAGGGAAGCTCATGCTGCTCGAGGAAGGCGGCGAGGTCCTTCAAGAGGCCAGGTAGCGAACTGTGAAGGTCAAAGAGACCATACGAACGAATCTTCTCGGCATCGGTCACGACATCCTCCCCTGCGCTCATTAAAGCGGGCAGTGCTGGGCTCCCATTGTGCGCCAATTCGTGTATGTTGTGGGGAGTGTTCCCAGCGGAGGGTCTACAGCATGTCGAAGATTCGGGTTCTCTTGGCAGACGACCACGCCATTTTACGTGCTGGCGTTGCGCTGCTGATCAGCCAACAGGACGACATGGAAGTGGTCGCCGAGGCTGGAGATGCAGATGAAGCCGTGGCGCGAGTCGAGGAGCTCGCCCCAGATGTAGCCGTGCTGGACATCTCGATGCCCAAGGGCGGTGGGGTCAGCGCAGCGGAACGGATTCGGGCGAGTGACGTGAGCACCCGGGTGATCGCGCTCACCATGCATGATGACCCTGCCTACCTCAAAGCAGCTTTTGCAGCTGGAACACTGGCTTTTGTGGTGAAGCGCAGCGCCGACACGCACTTGCTAGATGCGATTCGGTCGGTGGTGAAGAACCAGCTCTACATTGATCCGGCACTTGGGGCGGGCGTGCTGCAAGGGCTCCTAGAGCCGATGCGTATGGCACCCGCGGAGAGCGACAAGAGCAACGCAGACAACCTCTCCCTGCGTGAGCGACAGGTCCTCACGCTGCTTGCACACGGCTATACCAACCGAGAAGCGGCAGAGAAGCTCGGTCTTTCCATGCGAAGTGTCGAGACATATCGCTCACGGATGGCGGATAAACTCGGCTTTCAGTCTCGTGTCGACCTCGTCAGGTACGCACTCGAGATGGGATGGCTGAAGCAGGGTGAGCCGCTCTAGGACTTCGTCCTCTTTCTCCACGGTGTCTTTCCTAGAAGGCGGCGTAGTGGTACGTACGCCCTCTCTGGAGATGGTTTGGCCACGCAACGACAACAGGTCCTGTCGGCGCTTCGGGCGGTCATGGACCCCGATCTTCACGAGGACATCGTTCAGCTCGGATTTGTGAAGAACCTCTTCATTGAGGGCGAGCATGTTCGCTTCGAGGTGGAGCTCACGACCCCCGCATGTCCGGTCAAAGAGCAGCTCCAAGAAGCCGCAAGAGCTGCCGTAGAGGCACTGGAGGGGGGGGACCGGGCCGAGGTCACCATGACGGCGCGCACGCGTGGCGCGGCCGTTCAGCGGGCTACAGGAGCCGCGATGGGTGGGGTGCAGAACATCCTGGCCGTCGCGAGTGGAAAAGGGGGTGTCGGAAAGTCGACAACCGCCGTCAATGTAGCGTGGGCGCTGGCGCGGCGTGGAGCCTCCGTGGGCATTCTCGACGCGGATGTTTATGGCCCAAGCATCTCTCACATGACGGGGGCAGACATCCCCTCGGAGCTCGATGAGCTCAAGCGCAGCATTCCGCCGATGGTCGACGGCATCAAGGTGGTGTCCATGGCCATGTTCGTGCCCGCCAAGCGTCCCATGATGCTTCGTGGCCCACGGGTTACCGCGATCCTACAGCAGTTTGTGGCAGGGTTTTCATGGGGTGAACTCGATTATCTTCTGGTGGATATGCCGCCCGGCACCGGAGATGCGCACATCACACTCACGCAGTTGCTGCCACTGACCGGCGTGTTGCTCGTGACCACGCCGCAAGAAGTGGCGGTACTCGACAGCCGTCGCGCCGCGACGATGTTCTCGGCGGTGAACGTCCCCGTTCTCGGGGTCGTCGAGACCATGTCCGGCTTTCGCTGTGGTGCGTGCGATGCGTTGCACCCCATCTTCGAGGGAGAGGGCGGTGCGACCCTGGCGCGCGAGCTCAACGTCGATCTGCTGGGGCAGATCCCGCTCGACCCGCAGGTGGTCGTCGGGGGAGAACGCGCTCGGCCCGTGGTCGTCGATGCGCCAGATGCACCTGCCTCCGCGGCCTACGAGGCCGTGGCCGAACAGCTGATTCGACGCCTCGCCGTGCGCAACGTCAAGGCAGACGGCGCCCTCGATCACTTCGAGCTCGTGTGGGATTCGGAGGGTGCCCATGCGTGAAGCGCCCCGAGTCGCCCGCATCTGGCAGCACGATGAGCGCACGCTCGGCATCACGTGGACGAGCGGCCAAGAGCGGCTCTACGATGTGGTCTGGCTCCGACGTCAATGCCCCTGCGCGCACTGTGTCGATGAAGAAACCGGTCGGCGGAGGGTGTCTGAGGATTCTGTGAGCGATGAGGTACGGCCACGTCGCATCTGGTCTGTGGGCACCTATGCGCTGGGCATTGCGTTTGATGATGGCCATGACACAGGGGTCTATCGTTTCGTGAAGCTCCATGATGCCGAGACGAGCGCTTCTTGAGCCGTCCGCAGATGCGCTAGTCTCTGCCGAGCATGGTGGTTGGATTGACGAACTCACGAAGGAAGGTGCTTGGTGTGGCGCTCTTGCTCTGCGCGCTGTGGGCCATGTGGTGTTGTTCACGCAGTCCCGCCCCCGAGGATGCCGTGATTCACATCCGAGACATCCGCTGGGGTGGTACCGGGCATCCGCCGAACCACGCCCCCATGCCGTCCGACGTTTTCCCTGCGTCCTCCGCCTCCGTGGCGGTGAAGACCCTGGTCGTCATGTTGCATGAGTTTCGCGCGCCGCGCGCAGCCCCACTCTGGTTTGGTGCGTATAAGCCGGGTTCCTTCGCTCCCGTGTCGCCAGATGACCCGTCGCGTGACCTAGGCTTCGACCTCTGGGAGCAGTTCATCGATGGTGATGTCGACGACGAAGGGGTTGTAGATGCGCTGGTCTCGTTGAACGCTCACGGCCAACGTTGGGCAGCCTTGGATGGGATGATGGCCGCGGTAGCCTCCCACACTTCGCGCACGGGACGGCGTCATTACGGCCCATTCTCCAAGATCTTGGATGGGCTTGAGGCGCGGTTGAGCGAGGGAGATGATGTGGGTGTGGTCCAGCTGTACCGCGCGGCCACTCACGCGGATGTGGACGGCAACATGGCGGCTGGGCACCTCGCGCTCGATGCGCTCTACCGGCTGATGGATGAGGCCGAGGATCCGGGATTGCTTCGGGCTGCCGGACATGCGCTCGTGACTGTCCCCATCCATGACTATTACCAGAATGACCCCGAGGCCTACATGGTGCTGGACGACGTTGTCGAAGACCCTGCGGTCCGACATGCGCTGGCACAATTTGCATATCGGGAGTCGCTTGAGGCGCTTGACCCATCGTTTCAAGCGTACTGGGCGGAGCGCTTGGTGGAGACCGCGAGCGCACTCACCTACGAGGACCGTGCGTCGCTACTGGATCCGCCCACGGACCGACTGCTGCAGGACGCGGTGTTGTCGATGGATGGGGCAGGGGACGACATCCATGCGGTGGTTCGGTCTACAGTCCATCGATGCGCGCGCGAGCACACCCATGACACCGAACACCCGTTGACGGGACGGCTCACCTGGGAAGACAGCGTGGGGTGGGCTTGGCACAACTGGAATCGTGAGGGGGCCATGACCCGATGCGTAGAGGCAGAATCATGGCGTGTGTCCGTCGAGGCGCCCAAAGACAGTCTCGACCTTCTTGTCGTGCCTCACGATGGGGCGTGGATGGATGACCATGTGGCGTGGTGGGCGGCGTACTGCAATGGAGACACGGGCTTACTCACGTGCGACGACCCATGACCACGGCCCCGACGAGCACGAGCACGAGGACCATCGCCACCACGGGTCCGCCAGTGCCCACCACCGACTCGAACAAGGCGAGCGCGGGCTTGCCTAGCCACCAGCCGAGACCAGAGACACAGGCGAGCCAGACGAACCAGCAGATGGCGTCGAACGGCATGTACTTCCACGGGGAAACCCGCGCAGCACCCAGGGCAAACGGTGTGATCGCACGCAGTCCGTACGCAAACCGATAGAAGATCATCAGCCACAGCCCGCGTTGATGAAACTGCTCCTGGACATGCAGCACGCGCGCTTGCATCTCTGGACGAGACGCCAAGACACGGTCGCCTGCGATGCGGCCGACGCCGAACCAGATCTGAGTACCGCAGATGGTGCCCGAGGCACCACAGACGGTCGCAAGAGGCCACCACAACAGGCCGGCGCCAGAGAGGATGCCGGTCATGAGAAGGGCCACCTCACCCTCGAGAAACGCGGCAAAAAACACCGCGAGGTAACCCCAGTCTGCAATGAGCTGTTCAAGGTGCATGAGGGGGTTTAGCGAAGACGGCCAGTTCGGACACGCACCGTGGCAATACGTGGCACACCAGGAGGGCACTGAACATGGACTTCGAGCGTGCCGCGCTGAATGTGGGACCTCACGCGGGCCCCTCGCATGCCTGCCGCTGCGAGGACGGCTCGCGCGGCGTCACGTGCGAGCAGCTCCGCTTGGGCATCGAGAGCGTGCCCATGAATGGCGTGCATCACGGCGGTCTCAATCTGGTCGCTGAGGGTCATGTGCGCGGCCTTCGGACGGCGAGGAGGCCAAGCAACCACATGCCGCTCCTCCAGGGCACATGGGAACAGCCTGCGGGCGTGCCCGCCGGAGATGTGCTTTCGACGTCGCAGCCCTCGTCGATGCGCTGGTCACAGTTGTTGTCGAGGCCATCACAGATCTCATCTCGTCCAGGCCTCACCCAGCCATTGAGGTCATCACAGTCGCCATTCTCGGCAGTGAGGCCGTCGGCGTCGAGGTCCGTGAGTCCTTCATCGATCTTGCCGTCGCAGTCATCGTCGATGCCGTTGAGGCGCTCGGGCATGTAGGTCCGAATGTCTGGATTGGTGTCGTCGCAGTCGCCGCCTTCTTCCGTGGCCCCGTCGTTGTCGTCATCGAATCGGTCGGTACCCTCATCCACACGGCCATCGCAGTTGTTGTCGCGACCGTCGATGCGCTCCTGCGCTCCAGGGTGGTCGAGGGGAGAGGTGTCATTGCAGTCGCCGTCCTCCTCGGTGTAGCCATCGCCATCGTCATCGTAGGCGCGTGTTTCCTCGTCGATGCGTCCATCGCAGTTGTTGTCTCGCTGGTCGAGGACCTCCGGAAACCCCAGCCGTACATCTGGGTCGTAGGGCGCGCAGTCGCCGGCAGCGGCCGAGAGACCATCGCCGTCGGGGTCGGGCCCCGACCCCTCAAGAATGCCGTCACAATTGTCATCGATGCCGTTGTCCGCCAACTCTGGCCGGTTGGGGTGCACGAGGTGGCTCCCATCGTTGCAGTCGCCGTCCTCCTCACTGAAGCCATCGCCATCATCATCGTAGGCTTCGGTGTGCTCGTCGATCGTGCCGTTGCAGTTGTCGTCGATGCCTTGGGGCAGCTCGACGGCTGCGGGATGCCTGGTGGCATTCGAATCGTCGCAGTCACCGCCAAGTTCGGTCCACCCGTCCCCATCGTCATCGAAGGCGGGGGTGCCGTTATCGACGTCACCATCGCAGTCATTGTCGACGCCGTCCTGAACCTCGACGGATGGCTGACAGAACGGCGTGGCCGTATCGCCCCATGCGACAGAGGCCCCCAGATGCAGGCTGACCAGAAGTGCAGCAGGCAGCATCATGAGGGCCTCAGGGCATCATCCCGTGGTGCCGGGATGGGTCATTCGCTTCAGCTCTGGCTCACCGATGCGGTGTAGCCCTCGGCCTTGATGACAGCGATGATGGCCTCGGCCTTGACCTTGGACGCATCGACAGCCACCACGGTGCGACCGGTCTGGTAGTCGGCAGCAACGGCGTTCACGCCAGCCATCTCACCAATCTTTTTGGACAGCTTGTCGCTGCAGTCGCCGCAGGTCATGCCTTCGACCGTGAGGTTGATCTTTGTACCCTTGGCGGCTTCGACCTTCTCTGCAGCGGCAGCAAAAGCTGCGGCGTCAGCCATGGGGCAAGCGAGAGCGGGAGCGGCGAAGAAAAGGCCTGCGGTGAGTGCGAGAGCTCGGATCATGGTGTCCTCCGTGGACGGGACGCGGGGTCATACCCGCGGTCAGGATGGAGACTGTAGCGTAGGATGATGCGCCTTGGGGCGTCGGTTCATGTCTCGTCATACCCTCGTCACCTGCCTGTGGTGGTCACGCGTCGTCATCTGCCGTGCTAGGTCTGCGTCGAGGAGGCGATGGTGCGTCGAGTTGGTCTCGCGATCTTTATGGTTGCTCACGTCTTTATCGTGACGTTGATGGCGGTGCCGAAACCGCACATCAGCGACAAAGATCTGGCAAGTGAGCACGTGAATGAGTGGTTTGATCGCGTGCACGCAACCGTCAGCGTCGTCGGCATTCCTGTGGCGCGCGACACGCTAAAAGACCGCCTCGTCGACATCGCACGCACATGGGTTGGCTTTCGCGACGTCATGTTGGTTCCGGGTCGCGCCTACGCACGCTGGACCGGTACGCATCAGTCGTGGGCGATGTTTGGGGGCATTCCCAACCATGCGGGTGAGCTGGTCATGTCGGTCGAAGAGGACGGTACATGGCGAGAGGTGTTTGTCACCCGGCAGCATGGACTCGATTGGCAGCGTCCCGTGCTCGACCAGGAGCGGTGGCGTTCCTACCAGCATCAGTTCGTGCGAAAGAAGAACCGCAAGAGCTACAAGCGATACTCCGCGTGGCTTGCGGAGCGCGCTGCGACCGACTTCCCGACTGCGCAGGCGTTTCGCGTGCAGGTCCGTCGGGTCGAACTCCCCCCAGCCGATGCGTTGGTCAAGCTCGGAGAACTGCCACGCGGAGAAGTCTGGTGGACCGAGACCCATGAGCTCGCAGACTACCGAGGTGCGCCATGACATGGTTCTGGTCCCTCATCGATGGCGATGAGCCTGGCGAGATCATGGCGACCTTTCGGATCTGTGTGGGCCTGACGCTCGCGTGGACCTTCTTCAACGGCCTCACGACTGAAGCCTGGCTCGGGCTTCATACCGGCCTCTCACATGGCGGACTGGCGCCAGACGGTACGCAGCTTTGGTGGCTCGAAGCCGCTGGCGGCAAGACACCGGGCAACGTGTGGTGGTTGACCGTCACCGGTGTCGCGAGCTCGCTGGCACTGGCGCTGGGGGTAGGGTGGCGCGTGACACCGCTGGTCACCATCTGGGTGTCTCTGGCCTTGTTTGGCCTTCACCCAGGGTCGGGAGGCGGCCATGATCGCCTTCTGACCAATGCGTTGTGGGTCCTCGTGCTGGCAGACAGCACGGCTACGTGGTCTCTCGATGCGCGGCTCTGGCGAGGAGGCCGGTGGTCGTCAGGCGCCCGGATCCCTTCCTGGCCGCGACGGCTCGCCATCTACCAACTGGTGCTGATGTACACCATCACGGGCCTAGAGAAGCAAGGGTCAGCGTGGGGACCTTCTACAGGCTACGCCGCGGTCTACCGAACGTTGCTGCTCCCGACATGGGTACGGTTTGACTTCACATGGCTAGCGCATGTGTATCCGCTGACACAGATTGGCACGTTCGTCGCGTGGTGGTGGGAACTCACGTGGTTTGTCCTCGGACTCAACCTCGTGGCTCGAACCGCGGGGGCTCCCCGATGGCTGGGCTGGCTCGGGCGCATCGATCTTCGGCCCATCTACGTCGGCATCGGCGTGATCCTTCACGGGTCGCTCTGGGTCACCATGGCGCTGGGGCCGTTTAGTCCTGCCACCTTTGCGTACTATGTGTGCTTGATCAGTCCCAGAGAGGCCGAGCGCGGGCTATCGCGGTGGCGTGCAACGAGTTGACGTGTGCGATTTCAAGAACGGGCCCACCTGGTGTAGGCTCATGCGGGTTCCCTCGGGACGTCAGGGGACATGGAGAGTGAACGTGCGTGGAACATCAACGATGCCAGTGATCTTTTCAGTGGCCTGGCTGCTCACGACGCCTGCACTGGCCCAGGATGCTGACCCCAATGCAGCGGAGCCCGCACCACCTGCCGAGGCCGCAGAGACCGTAGAGGCTGCGCCAGAGGACGAGGTCGCCACGGCGCCAGAGACTCCAGCTTCACCCGAAGACGCGGCCTCCGAGGACGCAGCCACGGAGACGGCAGATGCCGCGGACGCCGCTCCAGCGTCTGAACCATCCGCCGAGATGGCTGAGACCGACGATGCGGAGACCGAGGAGGTCAGTGAGGCCGAGGTGATGGAGGCTGCGCTCGATGCGACGTCCGAGGCTGCCGCTCAGCTCGAGGCGCTCGATGAGATGCCGGTGCCCGAACCGGTGACGGACATGGGGGTCGAAGACCTCGAGGTTCCGCCAGCACCGGTCGTCGTGCCCCCTCCGGCCGTGAAGTCGAGGCAGGTTGGCGACTATCCGCTCTCGATGGCCGCCGTGCACGGAGGCGCGTCCATCACCTGTGAGGCGTCGTTGGCCGTAGATAAGCGAGGCAAGGTCTCTCGGGTGGCGCTGACGTCGTGCCCCGACGGCTTTCAGCTTGCTGCGCTTGAGGCGCTGTACGGTTGGAAGTACCAAAAGCCAGCGGGTGGGCAGGCCGTGGTCGATGTGTCCGTGGGCTTTCAGCGCAAAAAGGACCGAAGCTTCTTCCCGGGGTACGCCGTCTTGGTGGATGGCCAGCAGTGGGTGGATGCGCTCGATCGTGAGGCCGTGACGCTCAAGGGCGGTGCCATGCCGAACTACCCGCGTCGCGTGGGGTCAGGTGACCAGACCTGTCAGGTCAGCCTGCGCGTCGACCGCAAGGGTAAGTCGACCGACCTGCTCGTCGACGGCTGTGCACTGCCCTTCAAGAAAGAGGCGATTAAGGCCATTAAGAAGTGGACATGGCATCCCGCCGTCGATGAGGCCGGCGAGGCCGTCGACCAAGACATCAAGGTCGACATCGCATTCGAGATGTAGTCAACCGGTCCACGTCATCGGAAAGTGCGGCTTGGCTTGGATTCCGGGCCCGGTTCGGCTTCCTTGGGCGACATAGGCCGTACCGCTCTCGCACACGGCCGCCGAGACCTCGGGGGTCATCCACCGAATGACGAAGCCAACGCGCCGCTCGCGGGTGCGGTTGGCATCGGAGGCGTGCACCATGCGGATGTGATGTGCGCTGCACTGACCGGGGGTCATCACATTGAAGGCCGCGTTCTCCACATCGAGATGCGCGAGCGCCTGCTGGTTCAGGGTGAGGGTGAACTTGTCTTTCGGTCCGTGGGGAATCTCGCCAATGTGGCTCCCCGGAATGAACTTCAGGCAGCCATTTTCGACCGTGGAGGCCGTCAGGCCAAGCCACATGGTCATCATTCCATCAGTCTCGGAGCCCTGCTCGGCCGTGTCTTGATGCCAACCAATGCCCCGGCGCGTCTTCGGGTTCTTTACGAAGACGTCGGCATTACGCACCAGAAGCTCGGGACCAAGAATAGAGCTGGCCACCGCGCGAACGCCGGGATGCATCACGATGGACATGGCCCAGTCTGCGAGGGGATGGTCGGGGTGGTCCCAGGGGCGGTAGTCACGCGTTGTCCATCCATCGTCATGAAGTGCGTCTTGGGTGGCTTCGATGTCCTGCAGCTGGGCGAGGAAGCCGTGCGCGTCTTCAGCCGTCATGGCTTGCATGCCGCTGGCAAAGCCGTGGGTCCAGTAGGGATGGGAAGGGTCTCGCTGAGTCATGTGATGTGCTCCTCAACGGCAGGGAGGGATGAGAGCGGCGGTGCAGCAGGAAATGCGCTGGTGAACCACCGGATGAGGCGATGGAGCCCGAAGAGCTCCGCAACCACTGCAGATCCGAACGCTTCTCGGACCAAGCCCACCCATCCTACATGGGAGTCGTGGTCGTATCGCGCCTTTTTCCGGTACGGAACCGTCGCGAAGCGTGGGTGTTCTCGCATGATCCACACGGACAGGTTGCCGGCGGTCCAGGTCGCCTGCGCCACGCGGCGTGCGAGCGGTTGGCGCATCATGCAGTAGGCGCCAGATCCAGGGGGCGGCGAGTAAGGGGCCATACGCATGGCCGTGCCGTAGAGCGACCGTAAAATGCGGAAGATGATAGGGTCTTCACGCTTTACTTTAACAGCGAAGACCACGTCGAGATCTTCGTTGAAGGACTGAAAGAGCTGCTTCAGAACCTCAGGTGGATCCTGAAGGTCCCCGTCAAGGACGCAGACCAGCTCTCCCTGTGCGGCATGTAAGCCGATCCGGGTTGCGTTCAGCTGTCCGCAGTTTTCGGCGAGGTGCAGCACCCTCACGCCCGGCGGAAGCTTGGCGTGGAGGTTCCGTGTCTCGTCGGTACTTCCGTCATCCACAAGAATGAGCTCGTGGGACTGCTGCGTGCCGGCGGCGGCCGCGAGACAGCGCTCGGCGAGCTCGACCAAGATGGCGGCCTCGTTGTAGACGGGCACAACAATGCTGAGTGCGAGGGGTGGACTCATCCGCGGATGGCGTGGGCACATGCGTGGAGGACCTGCGCGCATTCGTCAGCCATCATGCGGCTGTAGAGTGGAAGGCACACGCCCCGGCTTGCGAGCAGCTCTGTCTGCGGTAGGACGGCTTGTTCGGGCATGGCCGTGAGGCGGTGGAGTGCAGGGAAGAAGTAGCGTCGTGCATGCACGCCATGCTGGGCGAGTGCGGACAGGACCTCCTCGGCGGAACGGTGGCAGTACACCACGAGGTTCTGGCCATTCGGTAGACACCCCTCAGGAATGTGTTGAAGGGTCCAGCCCTGTTCGGCGAGGCCATCACGCAGGTGATGGTAGGCATGGCGCCGACGCTGCAGGATGGCATTGAGCTGCCGTAGCCCATGTCGCGCAACAGCCGCCGAGGGCTCGGTGATCTTTGCATTGAACCCAGGAACGAGGGCCTCATGAAGCAGGTCGGGGGCGTCGGCGTTGCGCAATCTCGGCAGGCCATGGTTGCGGAGCTTCCGCAACCGCGCTGCGAGCTCATCATCGCTGGTGGCCAGCACGCCCCCCTCGAATCCCGGCAGGATCTTTGTGGCATGGAGGGACCACGCGGTCACACGCGGTGTGGCGTCGTATCGCTGACCGTGGACTTCGGTGCCGATGCCGTGTGCGGCGTCATAGACCAGCACGGCGCGATGGTGGGCGCAGAGCTTCCCGAGGCGCTCGAGATCGGGAGCGATGCCAAAGCTGTTGACGGCACATACGGCTACGACGTCGGGATGGGCCTCGAGCAGGTGTGCCACATGGTCGGGACAGAGCGTCCAGGTGTGCGGATCAACGTCGGCAAACAGGGGCCGGTGGCCGCCGGCCACAAACCCGTTCAGTGTGGCGATGTAGGTGTAGGCGGGCAAGATGACCGGGCCCTCAAGTGCAAGGGCTGCGGTGGCGATGAGCAGGCCATCGGCACCGTTGGCGACGGCCATCACGTGGGTATCATCCGGGCAGCCGAGCGCGAGATGGAGCTCTTGCTCGAGCGCCTGCGTGTGCGGACCGTGATTCGTCGTCCAACCCGACGTCAGGCACGCCTTCAGCTCGTTCATGAGCCGATCATCCACGTCATACATCGGACGGATCGCTGGCAGGACGCGAGGTGTGGTGGCCCGAGGCGGAGACGACGAGAGGAGTCCCCAGTGCGACAACACGCGCCGGACGCCGTCTTCGAGCGGGAGGGTCGCCGACCAGCCCGTGGCGGCGCGAAGTGCGCTCACATCGGGCACCCGGTGGGGGATATCTTCAAAGCCCGCGCCAAAGAAGGTGCGACCCGGAACATCGACGGTGCCGCGTTCATGGCCCGACAGGCGCAGGACCAGGTCGGCGAGGGCTTTCATGGAGACCGGCTCGGTCCGTCCGATGTTGAACGGTCGCCCGGTGATGGCGGGGTTCTCACCGACGGACAAGAGCAGCTGGCGCGTGGCCTCGACCGCGTCGTCGACGTAGCAGAACGAGCGGACGGCCGAGCCGCCATCGACGAGCACAAGGGGCTCATCACGCTGCAGCTGGCCCAAGAACTGGGAGATCACGCGACCTGCGCCGGGACGGTCTAGCAAGGGTCCGTAGACATTGAAGTACCGCACGACCGTCACATCGAGACCCTGGCGGGCAAAGGCCCATGCGTACTGCTCACCGGCGATCTTGGACGTGGCATAGCACCACCTCGCGTTGGTGGGCGGCCCGAGCAGTGTGTCTTCGTGTTCGCTCAAGGGCCTCGCGTTCTTGCCGTAGACCTCGCTGGTGCTCGCCGAGAGGATCGGGCGCTGGTGCTCGAGGCAGGCTTGAAACATACCGCGTGTACCGAGGATGTTGATGTCGAGCACGCGGCTGGGGCGCTCGATGTAGTCATGCACGTTCGCAATGGCGGCAAAGTGGACCACACGGTCAGCCTCAGCGACGAGCGTTCGCACGAGGTCATGATCGAGGATGTCACCCGTGACCCGGGTGAGCTGCGCGTGGTCAGGAAGTCTGCCCGCCGAGAAGTCATGGTCGAAGGCCACGACGTGGTGGCCCTCCCGTAGCAAGGACGCTGCGAGGGCTGCACCCAAGAAGCCTGCTCCACCCGTGATGAGGATCCGCTGTGAACGGGTCATCGCTACCTCTCCCTACCGGTCTACCATGAGGTGAGGTCCGCAGGGCATCCCGCAGCGAGATACAGCGGCCGCGCGGAGGCGAGATGCTGCGGCTGGACGACATCACACTCACGGTGGGCAACCATGAGCTGCTCTCAGGCGCATCGTTGCATGTTCGGCCGCATGACCGCATCGGCCTCGTGGGGCGCAACGGTACGGGTAAGACCAGCCTACTTCGGATGTTGCTGGGCGAGCTCGAGCCCGAGCAGGGCATGCTTCACCGTCAGGGCGGTGTGGAGTTCGGCTACCTGCCACAGAAGGCGGTCAGCGGGTCCACGAAGACGGTGTGGGACGAGGCGCGTCTCGGGCTTCAGCGCCTCCGTCGGCTGCAGGATCGCATGGAGACCCTCGAAGCGGCGGTCACGTCGGGCGATACCGAGGCGGTGGAGCGCTATAGCGACGCGCAAGAGCTGTTTCGCCTCGCAGGTGGATACGCCATGGACGAGCGCGTGGGGGAGGTGCTCCACGGGCTGGGCTTCTCTCCCGAAGACTGGGAACGCACCTGCGACACGTTCAGCGGTGGCTGGCAGATGCGCATCGCGCTCGCGCGGCTCTTGTTGAGCTCGCCAGACCTCCTGCTCCTCGACGAGCCGACCAACCATCTTGACCTCACCGCGCGGAGCTGGTTGGCGCGCTACCTCTCCAACGTTCGTCATGCCGTCATCGTGGTAAGCCACGATAGGCACCTGCTCGACGCTGTCCCCAACCGTACGGTCGAGATCCGCCACAAGCGCCTGACGGCCTTCTCGGGCAACCTGACCGCATGGATGAAGGAGCGTGCCCAACGTGAGGCGCTCGAGTCTGCGCAGTTCGAGAAACAGCAGGGGGAGATCGCGCGACTCGAACGCTTTGTTGAGCGGTTTGGTGCCAAGGCGACCAAGGCGGCCCAAGCACGGTCCAAGCAGAAGGCACTGGACCGCATGGACCGCATTGAGGCGCCTCTTCAAGAGGGATCAGGGCCGCGACTCCGGCTTCCGGAGGCACCCGGCTGCAGCGAGGTGGTCCTGACGCTGCGTGAGGCGACGTTCGGCTGGCCCGATCAGCCTCCGGTGATCGCCGGCGGTGACATCGAGATTCGGCGCGGGGAACGGTGGGCCGTCCTCGGGCCCAATGGTGTGGGCAAGTCCACGCTTCTTCATGCACTGCGCGGCACACGACCGCTTCGGGAGGGCCGCCGTAAGGTGGGCAACGCGGTGCGAATGAATGTGTTCACCCAAGACTTGGCCAGCGAGCTCGACCCCGATGTGGCCGCGCTCGACGTGGTTCTCGCCCGCGCACCGAGTGCTACGCCGCAGCAGGGGCGGGGGGCACTCGGCGCACTCGGTCTACGGGGCGATGCGGCCTTGCGTCCCATTCGATCGCTCTCCGGCGGACAAAAAGCTCGGGTGGTGTTGGCTGCATTCTCCCTGCAGCCGGCGAACGTCTTGTTGCTCGATGAGCCCACCAACCACCTCGATGTGATGTCGGTGGAGGCGCTGGCCGATGCAATCGACCTCTTCGAGGGTGCGGTCATCTTTGTGACGCATGACCGGTGGTTCGTGGAGCGTCTCGCCACGCATGTCGCCATTGTGGCCAACGGCTCGCTCGTGACGCACCATGAAGTGCGAAAAGAGCACCTTGAGCCCATCGCACACCACGCCTCGGTCCCCGTCAGCGATGCGTCACGCGAGGAGACGGGCGCAGCCACCCACGCGGATCGCAAGGCGAACAAGCGAGAGCGACGGCGTCTCGAGCGTCTCGTCGAGAAATCAGAAGCCGAGATCGAAGCGCTCGAGGCCGAGATTGCGGCCATCGATGAGGCGCTGTTCTCGGTGGGCGAAGACTATGCACGCGCCCAAACCCTAGGGGAGCAGCGGGCGCAGCTCGCCGAAACGCTGGACCGTACCGTGACGACGTGGGAAGAAGCTGGAGAAGCGCTTGAAGCCATGGACTGACCACTTGCGGATGCGCGTGTGGTCAGCCACTGTGGGGCTATGACTCGCGGACCGGTATCGCTGGTGGCCCTCGTGGCCTGCGCATGCGCAGGGGAGCCAGTCGTGCCCCTCGGGTGCGATGATGGTCCGGCGGACCTCGAGATACGCGTGCATGACGGCGAATTCGGTTCCGACAACGAGGCGCTGCCTTACGGTCGGCCACCCCAGGGAGGCGCCGCCTACACCCCCATCGCGCTTCGCATGCGCGGGCTGGTGCCCGAACTCGAGCTTGAGGCCACGGTTGCCGGTGAGGGGGGCGAACCGATCGGCGTGGCCGATGTTCGTCAGCGCTTGATCTGCTCCAATACAGGTGAACAGAGCGGCTGGTATGTGGGCGCAGAGGTCCATCTTCGATACCTCGATCAGCCCTACGAGGCGCTCGAGGGACAGCAAGCGACACTTGAAGTGTGGCTGACCGATCCCGAAGGCCAACAGGTCTCGGCCGCGGTGTCGGGTGAGCTGGTCTGGGAACTTTAAGGGAACACATCTGACCCGAGCATCCCCGTAGACCACGCGATAGGAGGACGGGGGAGGAGCGCGCGTGGCATCAGGCGTTGCAGAGTCAGCATCGAGCCCAAGCGTGCCGATGGTGCGTGCGGACTGGTTCATCGTGTGTGCCGAACAGGAACTCGGTGATGCACCACTCAAGGCCATGGTGTGGGACACACCGCTCGTCGTCTTTCGCACCAGCGCTGGCGATGTGGCCGTGTTCGAAGACCGGTGTCCACACCGCAATGTGCCACTTTCCAGCGGCGTGATTGAACAAGATGGCCTTCGGTGTGCCTACCACGGATGGTGCTTTGGGACCGACGGTCAGGTGACCGAGGTTCCCGGTCTTGACCCGTCAGACCGTATGCCCACGACAGGGGCTACCGCGTGGCCTAGTCGTCTGGCGCAGGGCTTTGTGTGGGTCTGGGCAGACCCACAACAGGTGCCGGTAGGGGAGCCCTTTCACTTCAAGGTGGCCGACAAACCCGGGTATATGACCGTCCGTAAGCGGCTTCCGGTCAAGGCCTCGTTGCATGCGGTGCTCGAGAACGCGCTGGATGTGCCCCACACCTCGGTTCTGCATCGGGGCTTGTTTCGCGGCGGGGCTGTGGAACGGCAGCCACTGACCTGTCGTGTGCGGCGGTGGGATGACCGCGTAGAAGCAGAGTTTATCGGTGAGGCCCGGCCTGAGGGCCTCGCGGCACGGTGGTTGGCGCCCAGCGGCGCCGAGCTAGAGCACTGGGATCGCTTTGTGCTGCCCGCGGCGACCGAGGTCGAATACCGCATGGGTGTCGATGCCCATGTGGTGCTCAGCTCGATGTGTACGCCTGTGAGTGCCCACGAGACCATCATGTTTGCCGTGGTCAGCATCAAGGCGCGCTTGCCGAACTGGTTGCTCAAGATGGCGATCACGCCGATTGCCATGCGGATCTTTGAGCAAGATGCGGTGATCTTGGAGCTGCAGACCGACAACGAGGCGCGGTTCGGCGGTGCGCGGCACGCAAGCACGGCTGCAGACCTGCTTGGCGGCCACATTCTGGGCTTGCTTCGACGCCACGCACGGGGTGAGCGTGGCGAGGCAGATGGACCGCTGCGCTCCGAGCGAGAGGTCACGCTTCATGTCGGGTAAGCGCGCCAAGACCTCGCTGCGGTTCTGGGCCGCTGCGTGCCTCGCTGTCGTGCTCCCCGTAGCGGTGTGGGTGCCGTCCACGACGTGGATGTATGGCCAGGTGGACTTCGATACCCATGCGCTTCGGTTGGAGGCCGAGCTCGCGGCTTCAGAGGCCGAAGTCCTCGTGCTGGGGAGCTCCCTGGCCAACCGAGGCATCGATGAGGACGTGCTCGCCGATGCGCTGGGGCTTCGCGAAGAGCAAGTGCTCGTCCTTCAGCTGCCTCATGCGTCGGTCGCCCACCACTATGCCGTACTCAAGAACCGGGTCTTTGCGGAGGGGCACCGGCCCCGCGTGGTCGTCGTAGCTGCGGCGATGAACGCCATGCTGCACCACGAATTGCTCACGTTTCAGCCCAACCTCGACCGCTTGGTGGACCAGATGGGGCCCGATGAGCCTGTGTTGGGTGCCCGGGTGTTCGGCTTGTCGAGCCCAACGCAGCTCCAGTGGATGGTGGCGCGAGAGCGTGCCGGTGCATGGCGGGCCTCGATACTTGAGGGACTCGCGGATGCCTTCGTCGGGTGGAGCACGGACCGCAACGCGTACGAAGTGGAGCAGCTGACCACGAAGATCAACGAGCAGGTCTTTGATGATGCAGCCATGGACTACGACCTCCACGAAGAGGTCGCGACGGGCGTGGGACGTAAGGGCGCTCGCATGCGCGCCATTGACCTGCCACCGTTCGAGCTCCGTACCCACGGGCTGCTCGACGTCATGCAAGCCCTTGCGACGGCCCACGAGGCGTCGTTGGTCTGGGTCCGCATGCCGCTTCCACCCTCGAGTCAAGCGCTCGACGTGGTGTCCCCCGAGCTCGAGGATGCCGCACTCTCTTGGTGGGAGGAGCTCGGGTCAGGCTTTCTCGATATGCGCACCCTCCCGTTGGGTGAGCTCGACTTTGAGGACTCGCGCCACCTGTCTCCCGAGGGGGCGCAGGTGTTGAGCCAATCGCTCGGTGAGGCGCTGCGCACGATGCGGGTCTTGTCTCCTGCTCCGCAGGTGTCCGTCGTTCGTGGCGCGCCCACACCCGACACCACCGTCCGGACGGGCGAGGCGACCTGGCCTGTCAGCATGGGCGATGCACCAGACCTCGACGACACCTGGCTGCTTCCCGGACAGTCCCTCGAGATGCAGTGGGCATCGGGCTGGGGCTTGCCCGCCCGCAGTTTTGGCGTGGCGTTTTCTGCCCGTGCGCATGCCGAGGGCGCTACGCCCAGCGTGCTGCTCGCGGGCGATCCGGTCGAGATCAGCCGAGATGGGCACGCCCTTTCGGGTGAGCTTATGCCGGCCTCCGCCCCGTCCGGCCCGTGGACGCTCGCGGTGCACAACCCCCTAGACGGTGCACCCCTCAAGATTCAGTACATTGGCATCGGTGTGGCGCCTGCCACAACGACGGTGATGGGGGCGAGTCCGAGCGCGCGTGCGTCATCGCTGCGGCTGCTCGGTGGTCGACGGGAGGACACGCGGGCCAAGGTCACGGTCACGGGCGACCTTCCAGCGGCGCTCACACCGGCGGTCCGCCCCGGTCCGCGTGGGCTGGGCTTGTTCGTGATGCCCAAGTTCGCCGAGCTTGCGGATGGCCCTGACACCGACGTGGCCCGCCCTTCACGCTGTAGTCCACTTCGGATCCTCGAGGATGGGGTCCCGCTCGAGCGGCATCATGCGCCTTGCTACGACGTGCAGGAACAGCGTGGCGGACGTTCCTGTCATGCGGGCCCGTCGGTCTACTTCTCTGCGAGCGACAACAGCAGCCCGCAGCGCAACGGCCGCGCCTACGCCGTGCACCTCAGCCCGGACCGTCACTGTGACACCTATGCGCAGTACCAGGCCGCTATGATCCGCGATGTCCCATGGCTCTATCCCGGCGATGTGCTCCGTGTGACGGCACCACCCGGTCGCCTCGCCGCGCTGTCGGACGGGGTGGATAGGGTCGACCTTGAGGTCTCGCCGATGGTGGTGGACCCGTCGGCTGACCTTCAGATCACGCTCCTTGTGGACGGAGAGTCTTGGGAAGAGACGACATGGCGACCCACCGAGCGACGCCGAACCCTGCATTCCTGGGCACTGGAGCGTCCGGTGCCCGCAGGAGCCCAAGACGTGAGCGTGCAGGTTGCTAACGTCGATGCGGCGACGTTTTACCTGGTCACGGCGCTGACCCTTGCCGAAGGCGAGCAGGGAAGACGCGTCGAGGAGACGAAGGACACACAGACCCGCGGCACGTTGCGCGCGGCAGTGGATGAAGAGCGCGTGCTGGCCGGTATTCGCAGGGTGGGGGAGGTGCCTACACTTCCACCCCTCAAGGCGCCCGAGGGTGCCGGTGGAGGCGTACAGGAGGCACGACTCTTCGCCGCATGGCCGTTTAGTGACACGGTACTCGCGAAGCACGATCTACCCGGGGTCTCCCCTCTCGAGTTGGTCGAGGGGGAGACGGTCTACCGGAGAGAGATCGACCGAAAGGCCTTTCGGACGCGCTGCACGGCGTGCTTCCTCCATATGGGGCACACTGTGGCGTACCGGGCGTATGAGCGTGTGGACGCGATCCCCGAGACACGGCTGACCGCGGCCTTCCCGATGCAGACCGCCAACGGTCCGCAGGCGTGGGTCTACCCATCCACCACCATCGAGGCGGACCTTCCGGAGGGGGTGTCCGGCGAGCTCACGGTGCGCCTCTACGCGGCCTCTGCGCGGCGTGGATGGCGTGGAGAAGGGCTTGTGGTGAGCGTCGGAGATCGTGAAGCCCAGCCCCTCGCAAGCGGTCGTGACATGTATGAAGCGACGCTTCAGCTCTCGGGTTCCGGCCCCCAGACCTTGCAGATTCACAGCGCCACCCCCGAGGCGTATGCCCTGTTGCTCGATCTTCAGGTCACCGATGCCAAAGACACCACCATACGGTTGACACTCCCCGAGCCGTGAGGCGCTCATCTGCGGTAGGCTTGGGACGGAGGTCTCATGATCAGAACCGTGCTGTCGCTCACTCTCATCATCGCGGGGTGTGCAGGGTCGGACGCACCGTCGCGTGCGCTTGGAGAGACGGGCGATACGCTGACATGGCAGGATGCTGCGCTCGATGCGGATGGTCCGTTTCGGGTAGGGCATCGCTACTGGCGCTTCACCTACCAGCCTACGCCCGACGAGGCGCCGCGCGAGATCGGCGTGAGTGTCTGGTACCCGACACTCGATGAGGCCGGCGAAGATGTGTTCTATGAGAACCCCGTGCCGCTGGTCCCGGACCCCACGGCGCTCGGCGAGGCGTCGCTTGCGCCGTCATGGCACGAAGGGGGGTATCCACTGGTGGCCTACACCCATGGAAACCGCGGCTATACGGGCACCAGTGCAGATCTCATGCACCACTTCGCGAGCCATGGCTGGGTGGCGGTGGCCCCCAACCACACCGACGACCTGCTCTTTGCTGAGGTGAGCCCACCACCCCAGGGGCACTGGTACCACCGGGCGCTCGATGTTCAACAGGCCGTCGATCAAGCGCTGGCCGCGGAGTTTCTGGGCGGGCAGGTGGCGGGCGACGCCTATGTGCTCACGGGTCATAGTCGAGGTGCAAACACCGTCTGGGCCGCTTCTGGTGCGACCTTTAATGGTGAGGCCACGGCGTCATGGTGTCCGGACTGCTCCGCGACTCAGCTTGCGCTCTTTGATGATGCCGTCCACGACAAGCGCATTGTGGGCGCCGTTCCCATGGCGGGGACGCCTCGAGAAGAACACTTCACTGCGGCGGGTCTCAACGATGTCGACGTGCCCGTACTCTTTCTGTCGGGAACCTACGACCCTCGCGGACAGCAGGAGCACTTTGATGGCACGGACCCCCTTCCGATGACGTGGGTCGACATCGAGGGCGCGTGCCACTTCACGTTCAGTACGGGGGGGTGCCTCGATACCGAGGAGACACCCACGCCGATTCCGGACCCTGAGGGCTTCAGGATCGTCAACACCTACACGCTAGCGTTCGCACGCGCATTGGTGCTCGGCGATACCTCGACCTCGGTCGTCGACACACTCTCGGGTGCGCGGGACGTAGATGCGCGGGCCCTGTTCCAGAGGCGCGGGGAGTAGGCCCATGAGTGCGACGCAACCACCGCGCTTTCTCTCGGGTGTGACCGAGCGTCTTGCTGCCGCGCCGCCCGCCTTCTTTGGGGCGTGGGCCATCGCGGCGGCGTTCGGGACCTACTTCTCGATGTATGCCTTTCGAAAGCCCTTTGCCGTGGGGACGTTTGACGGCGATGTGGCCATCCCCATCGTGGGCCTGCTGGGCTACAAGGTCGTGTTGATCGTCAGTCAGGTCCTCGGGTACACGGCGTCCAAGTTCATGGGCATCAAGGTGATCTCCGAGATGACGCCGGGGCGCCGCGCGTTCACGCTGTTGGGCGTCATTGGGTTTGCGCATGCGTCGCTGCTCGGGTTTGCGGTCACGCCAGCACCATGGGCTGCGCTGTTCTTGTTCATGAATGGCCTTCCGCTCGGCATGGTGTGGGGCTTGACCTTCGGGTTTTTGGAGGGGCGACGGACCTCCGAGGCACTCGGTGCAGGCTTGTCGGCCAGCTACATTGTGGCCAGCGGTGTGGTGAAGTCCGTCGGGCGTGCCGTCATGTCTGGAACCTACGAAGGCACCTTCTTTGGTGTCGATGTCTCCATCCCAATGGGCTGGTTTGGCGGGTGGGAAGAGGCGTGGATGCCCTTTATTACGGGTCTTCTCTTCGTACCGTTCTTGGTGTTGTTCGTGGGCATGCTCTATGTGCTGCCTCCGCCATCCCCCGAGGACATCGAGGCACGCACCGAGCGCGTTCCCATGGATGCGGAGGCCCGTCGGGCCTTCTTTACCCGCTACATGCCGGGCCTCTTGCCCTTGACGGGGCTCTACATCTTGCTGACGGCCTACCGCGACTTCCGCGACAACTTCGCGCGGGAGCTCTGGGATGCACTAGGCTACGGCGGAGAGTCCGCCATTTACGCCACGAGCGAGTTTTATGTGGCGGTGGGGGTCATGGTGGCGCTTGCGGCGCTCATGGCCATCCGGTCCAACCGCACCGCCTTGATCGCCGTGCATGGGGTCATGCTGCTCGGTACGCTGGGCGTCGGGGCGAGCACCTTCGCGTTTCAGGCTGGCGCACTCACGGGCGAGACCTGGATGATCCTCGTGGGCCTTGGGCTCTACCTCGCCTATGTGCCCTATGGATGCGTGCTCTTCGACCGCTTGATCGCGGCCGTGGGCGTGAGTGCGACGGCGGGGTTCTTGATCTATGTGACCGATGCCTTCGGCTACCTCGGCAGCGTGTGTCTGCTGCTGTACAAAGAGGTGGGCTCACCCGACCTGTCGTGGCTGCAGTTCTTCATCACCGTCAGCTATGTGACGAGTGCCGTCTGCAGTGCGTTGTTCGTCGTGTCGGCCGTGTACTTCGCGCGCGAGACCCGACCGACCCGCCTATGATCACGCCGCGGCGCGTGTGAGCTCTGCGAGAATGGCCGCCGCACAGGGCCGAATGACCTCGACGATGGCATGACGTCGCACGCTGGCGCGCTGGGCGTCATCGAGCACACCATAGGCGTTGAGTGCCTTGCGGTCGGGGTCGACAGCCACGGGACCTGGCATGACGGCGCTGGCCACCTCTTGCTCGAGCAGGTTGGCGAGGGAGGCATCTTGTGAGATGGCCCATCGCGCAAAGTTCCATGCGAGGCTGGCGTGGTTGGTCTCATCGCGGGCGATCATGGCCAACACGTCACGGATGGCGTCGTCGGTGGTGAGATCGCGGGCGCGGGCTGCCTCGGCTGCAGCGACCGTCTCGGCAATGCAGCCTTCGCGGACCACATCGAGGAAGATGTCACGGAGGTTTGGCGTCGCGGCGAGTGCATCAGCGACTGGGAGGGTTTTTGGTCCGACGGCGTGACCCATAAAGCGGCTCGCGAGGGTGTAGGCGGCCTGCGCATGACGGGTCTCGTCGACCATCGCTTGAGAGGCCTGCAGCACGAGGTCACTCGGGGCACCGAGCGAGAGCAGCTCGAGGTTAAAGCGCGCAAAGGCTGCGATAGATGCATGCTCTGCTGCGGCGGTATGCGCCCACTCGGCACCGAGGCGCTCGGCGAGTGGAAGGTGGGACGACGGCCGCACGGTGGCCGACCAGTCCTCACGCGCGGTCAGCTCGGCGGTACGGGACTCGCCGTGCACGCGGAACGGCCGGCCGATGACCACCTGGTAGTACTGGCTTCCGTAGCAGCAGGCGCTCTCGATCGTGGTCTCGTCACACGTGATGTCGAAGAAGCCCGGGTTGGGGTTGAAGCCCGTGTTGAACTGAAAGGCTGCCTCTTCTTGGAGGTAGGTCAGGCTGCTTGCGGGTGGGCAGAATCCACCTGCGAACTGAGGTACGCAGGTGATGAAGTCGGAGGAGGAAAAGGCATTGTTGCCGTTGAGGAAGGGGGCTTCGACGCAGTCACGTGGGGGGTGGGTCGTGACGTCGGTGAAGACATTGCTCGTCGACAGGGAGCCCGGATTGACCGCCTGAAGGTAGAGCGAGAGGCCGTCTGGCAGCTGGTAGGGGAGAATGACATCAATGTCGACGCTCCCCGAGGCGTCGGCCTGACCCGAGGCGAGGAGCGCCGGAGACTGCAGGTCAAGGCAGACACCTGCAGGGAGGGGCGTGGGGCAAGGGCCTGTGCCTACGCCGAAGGCACCACCGAGAAACACAAAGCTGCCCGGAGCAGCGCCGCTGACGGAAAAGGTGATGGTGGCACCCGTATCAAACGCGGGGGAGGCCAACGCGAGCGAGAGCGCACCCGGAGGGGCAAGCTGTGTCATGCCCATGTCCTCCAGCGAGGCCTCGAGTGGCGGACCGAGCTCGGGGAGCTCGGCGTCGGCTTGTTCCCCTTGGCACGCGGTCAGGGCGATCGAGCTCAGGCCGAGGTTGACGAGCAAGTGGCTTCGAAGGGTGTGCATGACGCGCATACGGGACTCCTGCAGGTGGTGCGTGGGGTATACCTCAGAAAACACGACCCGGCAGAAAAGTGCAGATTTACATGGGTAGGCTTTCCGTGACCTTCCGTGGCACCTTCGTCACACGGGCATTATGACGGCCTGTCTGGAAATTTCCCCCATCTCGGGGCATGGAGCCGTTCGACATGAATCTCTCTCGAAACCTCATTCAGGGCGCCGCTGGTGGCTTTTTTGGAGCCGCGTGGCTGGGCGTTATCGAAGCAGGCTACCTCTTCTCTACCCAGGGCGCGCCCGACCTGATCGCGCCGGCCTATGCCTTCGTGCTCTACAGCCTCATTGGGCTCCCCCTCGGCCTTGGTGGCGGTGTGGTGCTCTCGGTGCTCGAGAAGATGCGTCTGGTCAAGGTGAAAGACGAGGCCTTTGCGCTGTCGTGGGGCACCATGTCGGGCGTCTCCCCGATGCTGCTCTTCATCTGCTACTACCTGGCCAATAAGGTGGTCTACGCCGAGCAGGGGGTTCCGAAGACGGGGCTCGCTGCCATCGTGGTGTTGGTGGGTGTGTACGCTGTCGCAGAGCTCACGGTGGGCTTGTCGACGGTACGCGGGCCGCTCAAGTTCCTGACGCGTGGTCCTGGCCTCTTGGGAGGGTACCTGGTGTCGCTGGTGGCCCTCGTGGGCCTCAGCTTTGCGCCCGTCGGTGATGATCCGCGCGCCAACTTTGCGAGTGGGCGAGGGGTGCCTGCCGAGCTCTCCGAGGCCCCCAACGTGCTGGTCCTCACGATCGACACGCTCCGTGCAGACTACCTCGGTGCCTACGGGCATGAGGCAAAGCGCTCGCCGACGCTCGACGCCATTGCTGCCGATGGGGTGTTGTTCGAGCAGGCCTTTGCGCACGCCTCTTGGACGCGAAGCAGCTTTGCCTCCTTGTGGTCGTCCCGGCTGCCCTCCAGCCACAATGCCGACACGAAAGCGGCGCGCCTTCCCGATGAGCTCGAGCTGCTGTCCGAGGTGCTGCATGACGCTGGCGTGACGACGGGTAACCTCGCGAACAACATCAATGTCACGAGCACCTTCAACTTCGACCAGGGCTACGACACCTTCATCTACGAGGTGCCTGACTACCCCTTTGGCGCCACGGAGTCCGTGTTCTCGCTCACCTTCTACAAGGTTGTGCACAAGCTCAACGAGCGGCTTGGTGGCGCCAAGGCGGTAGGTACCTTCTACCAGCCCGCAGAGGTCGTCTTGGGCGATGCCAAGGCGTTTATCCAGGCCAACCAAGATGCACGCTGGATGTTGGGTGTCCACTTGATGGAGCCTCACGATCCCTACTTTGAGCACCCGTACATCGATGGCTCCGGAAAGGCCGAGTTTAATGGTGTGGGCTACGCGCGTGCCGAGCATGAGCACCCAGATCCCGCGAAGGCCGACTACCTCAAGCAGGTCTACCTCGATGAGATCGACCACATGGACCGCAAGCTCGCGACCTTCGTGGACTGGCTGAAGAGCGAAGGGCTCTACGATGACCTCATGATCGTCATTACGGCCGACCACGGTGAGGAGTTCAACGAGCACGGCGGGTTCTGGCACGGCACGACGCTCTACGAAGAGCAGATCCACATTCCGCTCATCATCAAGCTTCCGGGCAACGAGCTCGCAGGCACCCGCGAGGCGTGGCAGGCGCGGAGCATCGACGTGGCACCCACCATCACGGCGGCATTGGGGGTCAGCCCAAGCGAGCAGTGGGTTGGTACCGATCTGATGACCACCACCCGCACACGCCTCGAGACCGAGGCGCAGAACGCGGCAGCCCTCGAAGAGACCAAGGCAGCGCTCGTCGAGCTCGAAGAGGCCAACGCAGATGTCGAAGACGCTGAGGCGTGGAATGACGAAGCGCTGGCGCTGCGCGATAGCTACGAGGCCAAGATCGAAGAGCTGACGGTCAAGACGACCCCATGCACCCGCTACGAAGCCTTGAACGACCGCGTACACGTCGCCGAAGAGGACTTCGAAGGCAACATCCTCTCTGCGATTCGCGTGGGTGGATTCAAGTACATGACCGCACAAGATGGCAATCCTCGGGGTCTGCCGACGCAGATGCTGTTCGACATGGTCGAAGATCGTGCCGAGCTCAAGAACCTCATGGGCAAGGACCGCACCATCTGTGGTCGTGAGCTCTCAAGCCTGCCAACATCGCTGCAGAGCGATCTTGAGGCCGTCATCTCGGGTGCCGAGGCCACTGGTGTCGAGACCGAAGATGTCGAGATTGATGAAGCCGAGAAGCTGCGCCTCTGCGAGCTGGGCTATCTCTCGGGTCCTGACTGCGAGTAGGTAGGCCTAGGGTCGGCCGCGACTCGCGACCGGCTGCAGGGCACGAAGCCAGACGATGAGGGCGTCGAGGTCGTCGGCGCTTAAGGCGTCCGTGCCCTCTTCAACGACCCGGGCCATCTCTCCGCTGACCACGTCGCCATCGGGTAGCATGGCGAGGGTGAGCAGCGTGTCCCAGTCATCTGCGCTCCAAGAGCCGGTTCCGTCGGTAGGGTGGGGCGTGATGTTGGGTCCTGGCTCTGGCGGTAGGGTGCTGCCGCCGTAGGCGCGCCGCGTCTTCATCGCGCCTAGCGAGCCCCTTGGAGTGTGGCACTCGCCGCAGTGCAGAATCCCCTCGGCGAGGTAGCCGCCTCGGTTCCACGCGTCGGAGGCGTCCGGGTTGTCGGTCCAGGGGCCCGGCGTAAACCCTGCGCTTCGCCACAGTCCGAGCTTCCATCGCCCTCGTGCCAGCGGCTTGAGGTCGTGAGGGGGCGGCACATTCGCAGAGGGCGGCTGGGCCTGCAGCCATGCCCAGAGATCCTTGAGGTCTGGCGTCGTCAGCAGGGTGAAGCTGGTGAACGGAAAGGCCGGGTAGTAGCTTTTTCCGTCGGGACGCCGGCCATGCCGCATGGCCCGCTCGAAGTCTTCGAAGGTCCAGCTGCCAATACCCTCGGGGGAGGGGGTAAGGTTCGACCCGTAGAACACGCCGAACGGCGTCTCGAGCGGGTACCCACCTGCGACCGGCCCGCTGTCGTCAGACGCGTGACAGGCCGCACAGCCGCCGAGCGCAGCAAGGTGCGCGCCGCGCTCGGCAGCGGTTTCCTCGGCATACGCGTGTGGGGGTGCAGAGACCACCACCCACAGCAGAGCCCCGTACACCACGGGTCAGTCGTCCTTGCGGAAGCTCTTGTGGCACCCGCCACAGCTCTTGCCCACATTGCCGAAGGCCGCCTTGACGGAGCCCATGTCACCCGAGGCACCGGCTTCTTCGAGCGCGGTCGCTGCCGTGCTCAAGGCACCTGCGGCGGCCTCGAAGTCTGACCACTTTTCCCAGATGGCGGGGAGCGCATCGGTCTTGACGCCTGACGTTGCGCTGGTGCCTTGTGGAAACAGGGTGGGGAGGATGTCTGCGTGGGCCTTGAGACCGCGGGCATGCATGACCACGTCGCTTGCTCGGTTGACCTCGTCTTTGACGATCATCTTGACGCCCTTCATGTGCTTGCCGAGGGTCTGAAACACATTCTGCCGGTACACAACGATGCTTTCGGCAGGCTCGTCTTCGGCCATCGCTGGTGTGCCGAGGCAGACGCTCAAGAGGATGGTGGCGGCAAGCGATCGGGATGTGCGCAACATGGGAACTCTCCGTCGTTGATGAACGAGGCATACCTCAGATGGTGAGAACAGGCTTCTCCCATGATGTCATCCCCCGGACAACCACCGGTTGATCTCTGTGGTACGACACTCGGCCCGGAGGACAACATGTGCGGGTTCGTGGGTGTCATCGGCGACGAGCATGTCGCAACCTCTGCGGTGCTCTCGCTGCAAGCGATTCAGCACCGCGGGCAGGACGCCGCGGGGCTCGGCGTCTGGAACGATCGTCGCGTGAGCATTCAAAAGGGGTTGGGGCTCATCTCGCAGGCGGTGCCGGCATCGCGTGTGGCCGCCTTTGAGGGCTCGGTGGCCATCGGACATGTGCGCTACCCTACGGCCGGTGCCGAGAGCACGGCCGAGGACGCCCAGCCGTTTCGTTCACGATGGCCTGGGGTGTTGTTGGCCCACAACGGCAACCTCACCAACGTTCCCGAGCTCAAACACTGGCTCCGTGAGCAGGGCGTGGTGGTGCTCTCTGAGTGTGACGCCGAGCCGCTGCTGTTGACGTTTACCCGGGCCCTCAATCGAGAGCGCCCCGCGGGTCATACGCGCGAGGACGTGATTGGAGCGGTCCGCGAAGTCTATGCACGCGTGAAGGGCGCCTACAGTACGGTCATTGCGCTCGAGGTCGACGGTGAGCCTACGCTGGTGTCCTTTCGAGACCCGCATGGCATCCGTCCTGGTGTGTATGGGCAGCGCGACGATGGCGCGTGGTTCGTCGCGTCCGAGTCCGTGGCGCTCGATGTGCACGGTGTCGTCAAGACTGACGACCTCCCGGTCGGAGAGGTGCTGTTTCTGCGGGCCAACCAGCCTGCCATGAAGGTGTCGGTGCAGAAGAATGAGCGGCGCCACTGCATCTTTGAGCGCATCTATTTTGCGCGTGCGGATTCCCACATGGAAGATGGGCGTATCAACCGCAGCCGCTTCCGATTTGGTCGACGCTTGGCGCAGGAGTGGGCGGCGCGCGGGTTTGAGATCGATCTCGTCGTGGCGGTTCCCGATACCTCTCGACCTGCTGCGATGGCCATCGCCGAGGAGCTTGGCGTGCCGCACCGCGAAGGCTTCATCAAGAACCGGTACTCGGGTCGTACCTTCATCATGCCGAATCAAGCCGCGCGCGACGCGGCCCTGCGGCTCAAGCTCAATCCGATTCCGGAGATGTTCCGCGGTAAGCGTGTGCTGTTGGTCGATGATAGCGTGGTGCGCGGGTCGACCATGCGTCGCATTGTGCAGATGCTTCGTCAGCTTGAGCCCGAGGCCATTCACCTGGGCATCTTCTCACCGCCGGTTCGAAATCCGTGTTTCTACGGGATCGACATGCCCACGCGCGAAGAGCTCGTGGCCGCATCCTACGACCAAGACCGCCTCGAAGCCGTCTTGAATGAACGGTTTGGCACGGACTCGGTGACGTATCTAAGCCTTGAGGGGCTGCGGGAGACGGCAGAAGTCCCAATGTGTGATGCCTGTTTCTCTGGGGACTATGTGATTCCAGTGACCGATTCGGAGCGCGCCTACATTCAGGGTGAGCGCCGCCAGTGAGCGTGCCTTGGCTCGACCCGCGCAATGGTCCCGAGTTTGACCTGCCCAGGGTCGACCAGCCTCGTACCCGCCTCATGCTTGCGACGACGCCACGCTGCGGGAGCACCTTGTTGGCCCGGCTGCTTTGGGAGACGGGCAGCTTCGGCGCGCCCAAGGAATATCTGAACCCCATGCAGCTCTGGGACTGGGGCCAGCGGTTTGGACACCCTGCATGGCGTGCACTGCTTGGCGTCGCGCCTCCCTCGATGGCGCCTGTGCTTGCGCGGGGGTGGACGACCCGAGCCGTGCTGGGGCATCTGGAGCGGGTCGAGGCACGTCGCACGTCCGCCAACGGTGTCTTTGGGCTTAAGCTCCACGCTCACCACGCCCATCATTGGTTCGGTACCCGTCTACCCGAGGTGTTGGACAAGGCACGGGTGGTGCGGCTTGTGCGTGAAGATTCTCTCGCACAGGCCATCAGTTGGGTGCGTGCAGAGCAGACGGGCGCATGGGTGGCGCATCAACCTGTTCAACGTCAGCCGCGCTACCGTCGACGTGCGATTACCCGCAAGCTCGACGCCATCGCATGGGGCGATGCATGGTGGGCGGAGCGTGCCAGAACGCAGCAATGGACCGTGCTTCGCGTCACCTATGACGCGCTGGTGGCCTCACCCAGCGAGGTCATCGAGCGTATTGCCGCGCATGTGGGGGTCACACTGGAGGGGCCCATGCCTTCGTCCGGTCTGGTTCGCCAGGCTGATGCGACCAGTTTGTCCTGGAAGCAACGCTACCTCGACGGTCAGTGACTGGCATCGACGTGGATGACCATAGGGGATGCGTGGTCGTGATCGAGCTCAACCACCTGCAGCAGCAGCCAGGCGGGCAGGAGGGCGAGCAGCCAGAACCGAACATCCATCGAGTCCTCCTATCGGTAGTCTACCGACGGCCGTTTGGCCCCGCTCAGGTTTTTGTGACGGAATGGTGTCAGTGGACGGCACGCTCTTCGCTCACAGGGGGTACGGTCGGCATGACATCGCGATACGCGGCCGCCTGAACCGCCAACCACGCGGGAAGAAGTACAATCAACCAGTATCGAACGTCCATCCTGCCTGCCTGATAGAAGCCACGATAGCAGGTGTTGTGGGTTTCCCGCAAAACAATGTGGGTTTTCCGCATTGGTTTAGTTCGGTACGCTCATCATAGTGTTTCGACGGTGCGTTAGCTCAGTGTCGCAAAGCGTTGTAGGGCGACCCCGAGTGTCTCGGGGGGCGGGCGTCCCAGTGCGGAGAGGATGCGGGGAGGCAGGGGGGCGCCCGGGGGCGCGACGGACGAGAGCGCTTCGCCGAGCTGCAGTCCTGCCGACTGGAGCGCATGAACAGCAGCGGGGAGCGCTAGGGATCGGGTTTCGGCATCGAGGGCAAAGGCGATCTGCGGCGGGGGAGGAAGGGGCTCCTTCAGCGCGGTGTGGGCCTCATGGAGCAACCACTGTACGACGGCTGACGCCTCGGGGGATGCAGCGGAACCGTGATGCAACGGTGGGTCTATGGTGATGGACCGGTTGTCGAGTCGAGACAGCCCTCCGTCCGTGTACGTCACCCAGGCGGGGAGGCCGCCTGGACTCTTGAGGCGTAAGCAGAGCAGGGCGCCCGCGAGACACTCTGCCGCTGCAGACTGGTCCTCTGGTGCGCTCCGATAGAGCGCCTGTGTGGCATGCCGTAGACGTACGCGGGGCTGCAGATCGGGGAGGACGGGGGCGGAGAGCTTCTTGGCGCGGGACGACTTGAGCCCAAGCTCGACACGCTGCGTGAGGAAGGAGGCATCTCGAAGCAGGGTGGCGTTGTGCCGCGCATGCTCGACCGCACGGCTGCGCCAATGGAGCCATTCCCCGGTGGTGGGGAGCTGCCATGCGTGGACGAGTGCGCGAAGTGCGTGGAGCGCTGCATACGCACGGAGGCGCGATGAGGCATGGGGCTGTTGGAACAGCTGCGCAGCTGCATCCCGGCCATAGCCCCGCACCACTGGCCCCGGGTGAACGGCGGGCTGCATAAGCACGGCGGCCCAGTCTTCGAGTGCATCGCCCAAGCACGCGTGGCCCCAGCAGTTGACGCCCTTGAGCATGAGCTGGCTGCCTACACGCTCAAAGCATGTGTGCTCGGGTGAAAGGTCACCGTGGACAAGGCTGACCGCTTCCACATGCAAGAGGGGGGCGAGCTGCCTCACGGTCTCCTCGAGGGCCGTGAGGTCGGGATCGTTGAGCAGGCCGCATGCTTGGGCCTGCTCGCGCAGCTGCGCATGCTCGGCGAGGACAGCATCGGTCACCGACGGGGCGTGAATCCATACCTCGTTCGAGGCCACACGTGCGGCCGCCGCGCCCACGGGAGCAGCGAGAGCACCCAGCAGCTTGCCGAGTGCGAACGCGAGGCTGCCATGAAGCTCTGGCGATTCTCGGAGCCAGACCGCACCGGTCTTCTGCGCCAGAGGCACCTCCCATGCGATCTGAATGGGCATGTCCGGTCGAGGATCGGTGGCGAAGCCACGTGGGAGCGGAATCCCCCGTGTGCTGGCCACCTGGATGGCCAACAGCGCTCGCGAATAGGGTGCTGGTTGAAGGTGGCTGAAGTGTGCCAGAAAGGTCTGCTCTACACCCTCTCGGGAGACGGTGACACGATGTGCTTGGCCGAACAGCGTGGGCGGGAGCGGTGTGGCTCGGACGACCTCGGGGAGTCCGACGGCGGTCGCAGACGACGTCAGGTCTTCGAGTGAGGGGGAGGGCGGGCTAGGCCAAGGCATGCAGGGGCTCCGAACACGTCCAGCCTATCCGAGGGGGGCGTCTTCAGGTGCGGTTTTTGAGGTCGAGGCGCTTTTTGCGTGGCTTCTTGGGGCGCTCGCTCTCTGGTCGCCAGTCAGGGTCGGGGTAGACCTGCTCCATATTGTGGAGGATGCCTACCCAGAAGGCCTTGCTGAAGCGATAGGTGAGCAGCATGAAGCCGCATACGAGGCTCGCAATGGCCCAGCCCGACCAGAGCTCGAGGGTGCCTGTGGCCCAGAGTATCGTGAACACCACGCACGCGAAGCCCGAGCCCAGCATGTAGGCGACGACGGTCGATCCTGTCCAAGACCCGGGGTCGCGAAAGAAGACCGCGCCGCACGTGGCACAGCTGTCGCGAATCATGAAGACACCGGTGAACATGGGTCCCCGACGGCAGTGGGGACAGACGCCAGTCAGCGCGGTGGTGAGTGGATTGGACATGACGGTGCCTCGGTGGAGGCCCGTATCATGGTGCCGTGTCGGGCTCCGCTTGAGGGGTCTCCTCGGGCGAAGATGCGGCCTCGCTCAGGTCGACGAGCGGTTGGTCCTCGTGCTCAAGGGCGCTCTCATCGTAGACCACATCGACTTCGTAGGCGCGCGTGCCCATGACGTCCTTTCGGTTGGTCTTCCAGCCTTTCTTGCGGCGGGTGTCCTCGCGACGGGTCGAGCCTCCGAATCGGTACGACACGTCATTGGCTTGCAGTGCCCAGACCCATGGCACGGCGGCGGCACCACCCCCGACACGTACATCCACTTGCTTAAAGGCCAGCTGCCAGCTTGCGGTCACCATGTAGGCATCGGCGATATTGAGTGTCTGCTCCCCGCCGAGCACGCTGTCATCTGTGCCCACGAGGGTCGGTGCGACAGCCTGGGACAAAAGACCGAGGTCGGCATGGCCTCGCGCCCAGGTGATGGCCTGACCCTGAATGACAATGCTGTCTCGTCGGTTGAGGCGAATGTCGAGTGCGGCGCGGACGGTCACAAGGTCTGCAGAGACGGTAGGTGAGGCGATGGCCGTACTGATGTTGGCCAGCGTAGCTTCGACCTGTGTGGTGTCCATGAAGCTGCTGATGAGGAGCGGAAGGCGGGTTGGCACACCCCTGGCAAATAGGTGGCGGTACTCGGCGCCTCCATGAAGCGAGACACCTCGGCTCAACTTGACCGATGCCATGCCGCCGCCGCCCAAGTAGAGCCCCTGAAACTCACCGAGGGGCAGGTAATAGGCGCTGCCCAAGGCGCTCAAGTCCACCGGACCGAAGCGTACCGGGTTGGCCTTGAGGTTGACGTTGTAGATGCCGGCGGCGTCGAGCAGGGGGACGGTGCCGAGCTGGACTCGGGGGGCGATGCCCATCGTGATGCTGGCGAGGCCCAGCTTGACCTCGCCAAACTCGAGCGTATAGGCCGTAAAGTCGGTTTGCGCGTAGGGATTTGCGGGCAGAAGGTGACGCCGCGGCTTGAGGTACTTGTAGTCGCGGGACGTGAGCCCATCGAGCACGACAGTGTTCTCGGCCGTGACGAGCTCCATTGGGCCTTCGAGCACCGTGGGTGGGGTGTCGCCAGCTAGGGGTAGCGCGTCAGCGGGCTCGCTCGCCGTCGCGACCGCACCAAGCGCAAGCCAGAGGGTGCCGATTCTTCCAAGCGTGGACGTGATCATGGTGGTTCTCAATGTCATGCGGGGGTCTGCTCAAGCGGTGATTCGGCGCCAAGCCCGGGGCGGTATCGAATGACACGGTTTCGGCCCTCGGCCTTGGCCGTATAGAGTGCGGTATCGGCACGTTCGAAGATGTCCTGAAGGGGCGCTGTGGCCTGCGCGCTCACCGTGGTGACCCCAGCCGAGATGGTGATGCGGTCGCGGCCATGGCCGTGCGCAATGTCGAGCCGCTCGACGGCGAGCCGCATGCGCTCCACGACCTGTTCGGCCACATCGGCGGAGTGGGTCTGGATCAGCACGGCGAACTCTTCGCCGCCGTACCGGTAGACGCGGTCGGCGCCACGGACGCAGCGGGAGAGGGTCTCGGCCACTTGGCGGAGGGCCTCATCGCCTGCCACGTGGCCATAGCCGTCGTTGTAGGCTTTGAACTGATCGATGTCGACCATGGCGAGGCTGTAGCCAATGCCGAGGGTCGCGGCCCGCTCATGCGCGGCATGGGCATCTTCTTCGAGCTGAAGCCGGTTGGCGATGCCGGTCAGGGCATCTCGGCGGCCTTGGGCGTAGAACATGGCGCTCAAGCGGGTCAGCTCGGCGGCCTGCGCCTCGATCTTGCGATGCAGGGCGGCGGTGCGCTCTGCACTGATGAGGCACATGTTGAGCTCGTGCATGTCGATCGGCTTGGTGAGGTAGCCGTCTGCGCCCGCCTTCATGCCCTCGATCTGAAACCGTCGCTCGTCGGCGCCGGTGGCAAACAAGAAGGAGGTGTAGTGCCCATCGTCCTCGCGCACACGGCGGCAGAGCTCTGCGCCGGTGACGCCAGGCTGGAACCAGCCGCTCACGATGACATCGAGGTCCTTCGAGCTCTGGTAGCGGGCCCATGCCGCCTCGCCGTCGCCCACGACCTCGGAGGTATGTCCGAGGTATTCGAGGCGCTTCGAGACGATCTTTGCGCTGACCGGGTCATCTTCGACCACGAGCACGTGCATGGGGCCACTCCGTCCTGATGGTAGGTCGGTCGCGTGGGTGGCCACTTGAGTGCAATTTGGGCCTAGTCGTCGATGGGCTCCAGCATCACCACATCGAGGATCTCACCGTTCGCAGTGAGGGTGCAGCTGGCGATGTCTTGGTTGTCTTCGCCCACCCAGACCACGCTCGCCGTGCCGCGGTAGTCGAACGAGAGGCGGGTGCTGTTCCAGCGGGCCTGGACCCATCGGAACTGGTCGTCGTCATAGATGAGCGATCCCAGAATGTTCAAGAAGCTCCCCGCGGGGCCACAGCTCACCTCAAGAAACCGTCGGAAGGGCTCTTTGCGGTCGAGGTGACACACCCACGGCACGTGCACATCGCCACTCACGAAGAGCACCCCGCTCACATCGTTGTCGACCAAGTGCTGAAGCAGCTCGGTGCGCTGCTCGGCAAAGCCCTCCCAGCGGTCGGCGATGGCGACATCCCAAAAGCCATTCTCGATATTGGCCGCAGGAACGCTGTTGCAGATGAGCTTCCAGGTGGCCGTGCTCTCGGCGAGCCCCTTCTTGAGCCAGTTGAGCTGGGCACGAGAGAGGTATTCGCCTTTGCTGGGGCGCCGCTCGCCGCGGCAGTCGAGGACAAAGACCTCGGCGGTGCGGCCATAGCGAAGCGTTCGCCAGATGCGGTCGGGGGCGTCGGCACGGACCGGAGAGTTTTCAAAGAAGGCTTGGGTGCCCACGTCGCGCCGAAGCGGGTTGACGTTCTCGGCATCCCAGTTGTTGGTGATCTCGTGATCGTCCCATGTGCAGATGGTGGCGGTGCCGCGCCGGACCTCGCTGAACCCTGGTGCCGTGAGGTTCTGGGCCCAAAGGTTTCTGTACGCGTCGACATTGATGGGCAGGCCGTCGCAGTAGACGGTGTCACCGAGCAAGAAGAAGGCGTCGAGCGGACCGCGCTCCAGCACGTGCGTAAGGCTGGGAAAGGCCTCATGGGACTGGGCTGCACACGAGGTCGCACCAAAGTGCACCACCGAGGTGGAATCCTCGGCGATAGCGGTGACGAAGTGGCCTACGGGGCTGGCCATGTCCTCGGCATCGACAAACTGAAAGGCATGCCAGGTATCGGGGCCGAGGCCCACGAAGTCGAGGTGAATGAAGCCATCGACGTCAGGCACGATGGGCTCGCGGGACAGCTCGGTCCATGCGCCATCGACGAAGGCACTCCACACGAGGTCGAGCTTCGCCTCACCGAGGTAGCGTGAGATCAAGATGGCACCGTCGGGCAGGGGATCACCACTGCTCACGCCGATCGTATAGAGGTCGGGCGCAGGAATCGCGTCGTCGAAGCCGACCCATGGGCTGTCGGGTGCGAGGTTGCGGGGGTCACCCTCGGGCAGAGGACCCGGGTCGGTCACCCCACCGTCGGTCGCGGGGGCTTCGCCACACGCCTGGGCAGCCGCAGCGGCGCCAATGAGCTTGAGCATGGTGCGGCGGTTGACGTCAGGTTTCGACATGCGGCCTCTCCTCGACGATTATCGTACCGGACGATGGCGACGGATGTGTGAAGGATACGCACCTGTTCGGCGCGCAGGTCATGCGAGCATGGCGGTGGCACATGCATCGATACGGGTGAGGACCTCGTCTCGGTCGAGGAGGGTCAGGGTCTCATAGAGCCCGGGGCTGACGCTGTTGCCCGTGAGGGCGACACGGAGTGGCTGGGCGTAGCCGCCCAAGCGCTGGCCAGTGGTCTCGGCGAAGGCGGTGATGGCCTCCTCGAGGCCCGCCTCGGTCCATGGGGCGGATGCGATGACGGCGCGCACGGCGAGGAG
>JBMHDG010000038.1:0-40093 GCA_049889515.1 Myxococcota bacterium | reverse complement strand
CTACTCGGCGGTCCAACCGCCGGGTAGCGCGCTATACCGTCGGGGCACGATGGAGTTTCCATGTCCCCGACCCTCATGACCGTTGTTCTTGGTTCGTTCTTCAACCCGTCGCAGGCCTGCGGCGGGTTTTTCTGTGAGCAGATCCCCATCGACCAGGCTGCAGAGCGCATTGTCTTTGCCATCGATGAAGAGCAAGGCGAAGTAGAGGTCCATGTTCAGATCTCCTACGAGGGCGCCGCAGAAGACTTTGCCTGGGTCGTGCCCACACCGACACAGCCGCGACTGGTCAAGTCTAGCCAAGACCTCTTCGACCGGCTGTCCCCCCGAACCATGCCCCTCTGGCAGCCTACCTTCGAGGTAGAGGGCAACTGCAAGAACGGTGGAAACCGCCTGTTCGCGACGGCCGACATGGCGACGGCTGAGGCTGCATTCGACGATGGCGGCACCAACCAGGCGGGCGGTGTGAACGTGGTCGCCCAGCAGACGATCGGCGCCTTCGAAGCCACCACACTCCAAGCCAGAACGAGTGAAGACCTGCTGACCTACCTGCAGGACAATGGCTTCAGCCTGCCCGACGACCTGAGCCCGGCCCTCGACCCGTACATCGCCGAGGACAGCTACTTCGTCGCGCTCAAGCTCAGGAGCGGCGCAGACACGGGCGACATTACGCCCATTGGGCTCGCCTACCCCTCCACCACGCCACAGATCCCGCTTCAGCTCACCGCAATTGCAGCCACACCCGACATGCGCCTGCAACCCTACGTGCTGTCCAAAGCCCGCGCCGTGCCCGACAACTACCTACACGTGCGCGTCAACCAGTTGGCCATTGACTGGCTGGCCGGCGGGAACAACTACCCTGACGTCATCACACGGGCGGCCGATGAGGCCGGTGGCCAAGCATTCGCCACCGACTTTGCCGGCCCTATCGACGATGCCATGCGTGTCATGCTCGACACTCCACCAGAGTCCCAGCTCGACAACATGCGAAAGACCACCGGCACCGTGGCCTTCGTCAACCAGCTGTTCACGATCGGCATTCAGCCCAACACCACGGCCGTGAGCTCCATTCTCGCGCGACATATCCTCGTGCCTGAGGGCGTTGACCCGGTCAACTACTTCGGCTGCGTCGAATGTTTCGGAGACCCGCAGCCCACGGTCGATGCGGATGCAACCGTCAACGACCTCATCAGCAACTGGCTCGAGCCTATGGCGCACCTCGATGAGCTCTTCGAGTCCCATACGTACATCACCCGCATGACGAGCTCGATGTCTGCCGAGGAGATGGATGCCGACCCGCTGTTCGTGTTGAACCCCGACATGCCCGACGTCGCACAGGTGCGGACCGCGCGGATCGTCACCGAGTGCTCCCCCGCCTACTTTGAGTTCGAAGCGCCACGACGGCTTGAGCTCCCCGATGGCACCTTCATGTACCTCCCCCCCTCGGCAGGCACGGGTGACTTTGAGGGCTTCACGGCAGACCTTGGCGATGTGGGTACGATCAATGCGCTGTTCATCGAAGACACCACGTCTGCCGGTGCACCCGCCGTCCTGACCGACCGCTCCGCAGATCTCGACGCAGCCCTAGAGCTTCACAATGCGACCTACGGTCCCAACGGATGTGGGGGCTGCCAGCAGTCCAGTCCCGGCCCCATGGGATGGCTCCTGCTGCCACTCCTCGGCCTGCTTCGCCGACGGGATTGATGCCTGACATGCGCATCACGGTAGCTTGACGAATCCTACCCTCACCCCCGTGCGATGCGCGGTAGGTTTGGGTCGTTGGAGGCCTCGTGGTGCGCATCGGACTCATGGTGCTCGGACTCTTCGGGTGCAGCCCCGCTGTTGCGGGGACGCTGTACGGTGCCGATATTGCCGAAGACCTCACCCTCACGGCCTCGGTCGGCTACCCCGATGCTGAGGTTGGCGTCCGGGTGCCCGTGACCCCAGCCATCGACATTCAACCACGGCTGCAGATTGGGTTTGGGCGGGCCTTAAGCACCCGCTGCTGCAGTCTCGGTGTGCTCGCCGACGGGCGATTCCGGCTGGCCGAATTCAAGAAGACGACTCTGTCGGCAACGACCACAGTCGGTGTGGTCGTGCCCCTCACAGAAGGGTCACCGGTTGGCGTCCCGCTACTCTGGCCAGGCGTGCAAGCCTCCGTTCACCTGATGGACTTGCTGACCGTCGAGCTCGGTTTCCAAGCGCAGACAACCCTATTCGTCGGCGGAGATGGCCTGCTGCTCAATCTCTTCCTCGCACCCAATGCTGGCATCTCCCTGCCGCTCACCGATGACGTCGAGCTTGGACTGCGGGTGGACCTCGGCCCCGATCTCTACCTCGGTGAACGCACCGTTGCGCTTGGGCACCTGCGCGGTGTTCTGGGTATGTCCTACCGATTTTGACCTGCAGGCGATTTCTGACCTTGACGATAGGCCAGTGGGCGAGCAGTGTAGCGGGGCCCAAGGGTGTCGTACGACCACTGTTCGACCTCCGGGCCCTGTCTCATCGCCATCGCGGTGACGCAAAGGAGCACCATGTCCGACACGCCACAGATCCCTGACGACGAGTACATGACCCGAGAGCAGGTCTCCACCCTGCACAAGGTCCTCACGGGCCAGCTTGAGTCAATGTTGGCCGAGTCTCGCGCAGCGGTGAGTAACCTCACCGAACAACGTGAAGTTGATGCCGATCACGTCGACCTCGCCGTCAATGAGTCAAGCCGTGACTTTGCGCTTCGCCTCGCCGACCGCGAGCGGCGTCTGCTCCGAAAGATCCGTCATGCGCTCGAGCGCATCCGACAGGGCGAATATGGCGTCTGCGAGTCTTGCGGCGAGTCCATCACCTACCCACGGCTCATGGCGCGTCCGGTCGCTACACTCTGCATTGACTGCAAGACCGAGCTCGAGCAGCTTGAGCGTCCGCGCGGTTCCTTCGTCTAGATCGGTCCCGGACAGGTGGGCGCATCCTTGTGCGGTTCCACCGCCACCGGCCAACCTTCTGCCCACGCCGGGGTGAGCACCACATGTTCGCCCTCGGGAACGGCCACCCATACCGATCCGCGGCCCGCGGGGAGCATGACGCGCTGCGCGCTACCCTTCTCGGTCTCGATGACGGTCGTCCACGGCCCATCGGGCGAGACGTAGCGGAGCCACACACCACCTTGTGACACCTCTACGGGCGCCAGGGTCGCGGGCTCGAGCTTCGCCAGTCGAACCCCCCGAACCTGTTCTGCGTCGCTCGCAATGAACCGCCCCCCCAACACCTTGGTGGGTGGGATCGACCAGAGGTCTCCACGCCGCTTGGCGCGCCACGTTCGGTGACCACGTCGCCACACGGCCCGTGCATCATCGGGCCCATTCCACCGAACACCCGTGGCCGCCCCCGTAGCATCACGCACCACCTCCACCTTGGTGGGCCAGAACCCCGGCAGCCGAAACCGACGGCCCAACTCCGGGCGAAGCACAGCCTGACCCCACGGTGCCCACGACCCGCGGCTCTGCGTGCCCTCGATGACCACCTGAAGCGAGGCGGGCACGTTCAGGTGGGTGTCGTTCAGCACGAGATCGAGCACATCGTCCGTGCGTGCCACGGTGCCACCCGCGGATGCCTCACACGGCACCGCCGCCGTCAGCCCCTCGAGACGACCCATCCAGCGGCGTGCTGCACGCGGAATGTTGCTCCGGTCACACCACTGCACCACATCCCCGTTCAGGCGCCACCACGCCTGCTGCGTACCCTCCGCATCGAGAATGAGCCGTACTGTCTCATCATCTGCCAGACCCGAGATGCGGAGATGGACGGTGGTGTCTTGTGCCGCCACACGTACATTTGCCGTGGGGAGCGGAAGTTCTCTGTCCGACCTCCAGTCGGCCATCGGCGTGGCACGCGACCACTCCAGCTCCTCATCCTCAGGCACACGCAGGACCTCCATGGCCTTGCGAGGCTCGGGCCGCAGCCATGGCGGACGCTGCTCGGGACAGACCACCGGCTCGGCGGCCGAGGCCGTGACGAATGCCGCCAATATCCAGGCTACCCCCACCACAGACAACCCCTTGTTTGATGCTATATCTTAACGCTGTCATCGTGGACTCGGCTGCTCATGGTTCTCTGGTTCGTCACTTCTGCACTCGCAGGACCCATCGTCCTCGACTTTGGTCCGCCCTCCCAAGTGAGCGGCGCACCCGCCCACGCGCTCACCGCAGAAGGTCTTCCCGAGCAAGACATCGTCTGGGTCGATCCGCCCAAGCGTGGGTGGGCTGTCGGCGACCTAGACCCGCTCCTCGGTGACGCGCTGCTCGGTGGGACCTTGTCCCTCCCCCTGCCCGAGGGCAGCTGGAACATCTCGGTCCTGCAAGGTCCCTGGCCGGATCATCCCTGGCATCGCGCCGCTGCGGCCGGCGTCCGTGCCAATGACCAACACCATGAGCTCTGGCCCGCCCCCGCGAACTGGGAAGCCTTCTTGTCCAGCGAGCGGCACCTCGCGACCGACCGCCCCACGTTTCTCCCCGGCGAGACCGCATGGCATCGCCAGCACCAGCCAACCGTCCCGTGGAAGACCTTCACCTACGAATCCGACGGGTCGGCAGCGTCGCTCCAGTTCTATGGGCAGCCCGTCTACGCCCTTGTCGCATGGCGCGCCACGGCGCCCGACCCACGGCCAGGCATCGATGAGGCGCGCGCCCGGTGGCATGCCCAGCGTCATGCGACAGAGCGCTCTCCGCGGCCGGTGCTCGGTTGGGCCGCCATCGATGGCACGCATGTCGACCACCCCGAGCGCGTCGACCTTCCCGCAGGCGGACAGGCGGTACGCCGGCTGACGCCGTCGCTCACCGATGCACCCGGCTCTTGGCACATCTCGACCGACGCACCGGTTGACGTGGTCATGTATGAGGGCATCTGGCGCGACCGCATTCACCCCACCGAGCGTACCCGTGCTCGGATTGAGCTCGCCGAGCTGCGTCCATCTCCCGAGGGCTGGTTGGGCGCGCAGTGGCGTCCGCCCGCGGGGGTCCTCTGGATGAATGCACACGACGATGCGCAGCCCGGGACCTATACCGTCACAGTCGAGACCCTCCAAGGGGGCAAGGCCTCGTCATGGACCCTCGAGGTGCTGGTCCATGAGGTCAATGACCGCGCTCTCCCTCCGATGGGACCCTTTGTACAGGCACGCCCCGAGGCCTTCTTGGTCGAGCCCGCGCAAGTCGAGCCGCAGCTCGTTCGCGAGCTGGAGGTTCTCGCCTCGCTGGGGTTCGATGCCGTGGGCATGCGCTATCTCGACTGGCCCACGCGGGCTGCGGACCGGCCCGACGACACACTCGCACATGCCGCCGTGCGCGCGTGGCACCGACTGGGTGGCCAGCGCATGGTCTGGTCCGACCCGAAAGACCTGATCCGCTATAAGGCTTGGCATGGCAGCGGGCTCACACCTGCGATGCTCGGCCGTCTCACCGACCGCCTAAACGCACTCGAGGACCTCCCCCTCCGTCCTGTGCTGCACTGCTGGGAAGAGGAAGGTGGGTCCAAGGGCTTGGCCGCCATCGAACGGGCCCGAACGGTCACCCGTCAGTGGCGCGGTACCACCTCACTACCGCTCATGGCCACGGGCGGCACCGTGCCCGACATGTCGATCGCTCGGCACTTCGACACCTTCTTGGTGTCTGCTTTGTGGGGCAACGTGAGCGACACGAAGCGTGTACGACGAGCGGGTACGACGCCGTGGTCATACAATGCCGCTCCGGGCCCAGCCGCAGGCCTCTCGGCGTGGCGCCTCCAGACCGATGCGCACCTACAGTGGCACCTCTCCCCTGTATCTATCGACCAGGGAGACTTCGTGGAGCGGAGATCCCGCTGGCGTCATCTCTCGCTCGGTCCTGACGGCACACCATGGCCCACACGCTGGCTCCTCGAGAGTGCCGTGGCTCGGACCGATGGGCGGGTCTTTCAAGCGCTCGAGGATTGCTCTCGGCGCAATCCACTCCCTGACCATGTGCGCGCGCTGCTGACCGAGACCGCCGGTCGGCATCCCACGGGCGCGCAGATGATTCGATGGCGAAGGCAGGCACTCGGTGAACTCCGAAACTGCACAACGCCCCGCAGCGCACGATGAAACGGGCAGCATCGCCGCAATACGCTGCGATTCGAGATGCTATCGGTACCGTCAAAGCATGGCTTTGCCGTTCCTAGACCCTTCATGACCCCCGCAGCGATCAACAGCACAGAAGAAACCTGCACGACCCGATCACAACCAGCTAAGGTGCCGCGTACCCCCCACCGAGCTGCCTCCCATGATGTCCGAAGATGAAGAGACCATCGAAGTGACACTGACCGTGCAGCACGGCTTGGGCCTGCTAGAGATCGTTCAGGGCGACGAGGACTGTGCGTTGCTCATCGATGGCATGCCGGTCGCCATGGTCTGGGACGCAGCGCTCGAGTCCCCCACCAACTATTTCGTGCGGGCCTACGACAGCGAGCCGCTCGGAGAGCATCTCGCGCGCCACGCACCCTTGGAGATCCCTGATCCCAACGATGTGGAGGCTGTCTTCGACGGCGCGCTGCGACCACTGCTGCATGCGCTAGCCAACGGCGATTACCGCGTGCTCCTCGAGTCTAGCTTGGGTCTTACCGTCCCCGAGCAGCGCGACTCCAAGCACGACAGCGCATGGCGATTCATGGCATGGGCCGGCCTCCACGAGACCCCTGCGGACGGTGGCCTGCTGCTCGGCACGCGTCCACGGGAACTGTTGTCCCCGGAGCGTATCGCGGACTTCGAACAGCACATTCGCAGTGGCGCTCGACCACCTGTGGTGCTCTTGGGGTCGACGCGAACACCCGTGGCCTTCATCGTCGACGGACACCACAAGCTCGAAGCCTATCGGTCGATGGGTGTTCCACCGGCCGCCATCGTCATTCTCGCCGAGACACCACGTCAGATCTCCATCGAGGAGGGCTGTACGCTCCTCGAAGAGGCCTACAAGCGATGCGGCGACATCGCCTCCGCACACTACCGCGCGGTACGAAGCGTGGACCGCCGGCGGACCGTCGCCAGCTGACTAGAGGGCTCGAACCTGAACGGTCTGTCCAATGTCATCAAGCATGGCGCGGCATGCGTCAAAGTCCTCATGCTTAACCCGCATCCACCCATGACCGAGGTACCCCGCGCCCACCGGTGCCGTCTTCGACCCGCGATGAGGGAAGTGGGCATCGACGATGTGTGGCCCATAGCGACGCTGAACCTGCTCAAGCCCATCCACACCTACGATCGTCCCTTCGCGGTCGGGACGAAGTGAGATCAGGCCCGCCGAAAACCGGCGGCTCGGGCGCTTCTCAAAGGTGCCGTAGCAGAGGGCTCTCGCCCACGCCTCATAGATGTCGAAGTCATTGGCCTCTCCATAGAGGTCCCACATGTTGCATCCTGGCGGGCGTGCCCCAATCTCACTGAACACCAACCCTTTGGGCCCAAAGAACCACTCCATGTGTGTGGGCGTCGTCTGCAGACCTAGGGCCTGAACCACCTTTCGACCAAACTGTCGAAGCTCCGTGTATCCGGGGGCATCGATGCGGTTGGTCATGATGATCTGGGGGCTTATCCAGCCTGTACGCATGCCCTCGAGGACATTTGGGTAGTAATGGCAGATGGCCTCGAACATCACGGTGCCGTTGACGGTGATGGTATCGAAGAACCCCTCATGGCCCTGAATGAAACTCTCGGCCGTATAGAACCTACGCTGCTGGTCGAGCCCAGCCTCGCGGATGGCCAACTCCAAGGCGTTCGCGTCATTGACGCGTGTCGTTCCGGCAGCTCCCGCGCCATCTCGCGGCTTGAGGATCAGCGGGTAGCCATGTGTACGTGCAAAGGCGCGGGCGTCATCGCCGGTGTGAACCTCTGCATTGGCAGCACACGGAATGCCTTGCTGACGAAGAAACTCCTTCATCACGTACTTGTCGCGACAATGGCGGATCTGCTCCACCGAGAGTCCAGGGATTGCCGTCTGGGCCCGGACTTCAGCGGCCACCATCATGTGCGACTCAATTGTAGCCACGAGGTGGTGAACCCAGGGGCCCCGCTTCTGGATCCGTCGCACGGCCTCGGTCACCTGCTCCACGGAGCCGATGTGGGACACGGCCTCATAGCCATCGAGCAAGCGGCGAGTCGACGCTGGCAACGCGTCGAGGGGGGCATCGCCAATACCGGTGACCACGGCCCCCGCCTTCTTAAGGCCCCGAACAAAGCGAGGCTGACTCGCCGGGAAATGGGGTGCAAGAAAGATGACGTGCATGGGCCCCTCCAACTGCGGCGCCCTGCTACCCCATTTCTATGCCCTGTGCAGGCCCTCGTTCGCTTCTCTACTGAGAAACCGGACGCCGCACACCGGCGAGCTCAACCTCGTCTCGCAACAACGCATTCGCCATGTCGACGAGACGATCAGCCGTCACCTCTTCGAGCGCCTCGGCCAGGGCAAACTGCGTGCTGAACGGCTCCATCAGCTCCACACTGCCCAGCAAGACACTGCGCCACCAGCCATTGCTCAACAGCTGCTTCTCCCGGCGTCGGCGAAGCTGCTCTAGCACAGACGCCAGCGCCTCTTCATCGACAGTCCCCGCCTTAAAGGTCGCGAGCTCTCCGCGAAGCGCCTGCGTCAGCTCGTCGACGCGCTCGGGGTCGCACTGGAAGGTGATGGTGAAGGTATAGCTCGCGTCAGGGTACCGTCGGCGGCGGCCACGCACGCTGACACCATACGTTCCACCCAAGTCCTCCCGGAGTGCCTCTCTCAAGCGGATTCCAAGGAGATCCGACAGCACCGAGAGCTGAAGCCGCTGATCGTAGGTGTCGTCAAAGTCACCCATCCACTCGAAGTGAACGAGTGCCCGGGGTGCATCCCCAGCCTCCAACTCCACGGTCAGCGGCTCTAGAACAGGGTCTGCCCGATCGTAGTCGGTCGTACCCACCGCATCACTGCTCGGCAGGCTGCCGATATATGCAGCGATCAATGGCTCGATCTCGTCGAGCGAGAACGCACCGACAAACACGAAGGTCCATGACGAAGGGCTGCTGAAGTTCTCTCGGTAGATGCGCTCAATCGTGGGTAGGCTGAGCTTGTCGAAGTCTTCTACCTGCCATGGGGACTGACGCCACGCGTTGTCCCATCGCGTTCTCTGAACCTTGTGCCAGAACCGTGTGTCCGGGTCCAACGCATCGTTTCGGGTACCTTCCACCCGCTCCGTCGTGTAGTCGTCGAGTGCCTTTTGAGAGAACCGTGGCGCCGTCATCCGAAGATGCATCAGCTGGAACATCTCCTCGAGGTTCTTGCGCTCGGCCTCGCCGCCCATCCGCTTGAAGGATGCGCCCAGAGACACACTCGCGGACGCATCGACCCCGACAAGCGCACGCTGCAGCTGAATCAGGTCGAGCTCACCGAGTCCACTGCGCGCCGACACGACCGTCGCCGATGTCGCGCTCACGTAGTCATCATCGGAGACGGCGCCGTACCCGCCATCGCTGACCGCCGAGAAGAGCACCTGATCGCTGTCGAAATCGGTGGGCTTCAGGAGCACGCGCGCACCGTTGGCGAGCGTCCAGTCGTGCACCGCGATCGCAGCGAGCTCTTTCTTATCGGTGATCTCGCCTGCCTCTGGACGTGCCGCCATCAGCGGTGGGGTCTCCCCCTCGGCTTCGGGCGGCGCAATCTCGAGCGCGGCAACCCGGTCAAAGACAGCTCGAATCTCCTGTTCGGACGGTGGGATCAGCCCCTCTTTCTCGGGCTGAAGCAGCACCACACTGCGCGCATCGCCGGGCATGAACCGCTCACGAATGGCCCGGTTCACATCTTCTAAGGTGACCTTTGGGAGGTAGTGAAGGGACATGTCGACTTCGACATCCACGCCGGGCATCGGCTCATTGGTCAAGAAGACCCGGATGAGCTCACGAACATCTTCGTCGGAGCTCATGTCTTCTTGGCCATCGCGGAGTGAGGACATGAAGTCGATCATCTGGGTGCGCGACCGCTCCAGTTCTCCTGCCGTAAACCCGTGCTGTCGGACACGCTCCACCTCAATGAGGACCTGCTCGAGCGCCTCGAGCGTCCGGCCCTCTTTCGCGGCGTAGAACACCATTTGCTGGGCACGCTCATAGAAGTTGTCGGACACCTGCGGCTGCGCTTGCAGGAACGCCGTCTCCTCCCGTTGGGTGACCTCAAACAAGCGGATGCCGAGCATGCCCTGTGCCATGGAGTCGATCAGACCGTCCACGTAGGCTCGCGGCGTGTTCTCCTCGACGTCGTCCACCCAGTCGGAGACAAATCCCCCACTAAACGGGAGCTCTGGACTCTGGAACACGCCGACCGTGAGCTCATGGTCGGGCACCCGGTACCAAGGCCGATCCACGGGTTCTTCGGGTCCCTCGAGTGGGGCAAAGCGTGCTTCAATCGCCGCAGCCGTCTCTTGGACATCGACTTCCCCGACCACCATGACCGCCATGAGGTCTGGCCGGTACCAGCGCTCCCAAAAGGCCTTGGCCGTGTCGCAGGAGAACTCCCGAAGCACCTCTTCGGTGCCAATCGGAAGGCGCTGCACATACCGGGAATCGGCTGACTGCGTGATGGGCAGCATGAACTGCTGCATCTCATCGCCCACCCCCTGACCGAGCCGCCATTCTTCGAGCACGACGCCGCGCTCTCGCTCACACTCCTCGGGGTCAAACGTCATGGCGCTCGCCCAGTCGCGCATGACATCGAGTGCCGTATTGAGAATCGCCGGATCGTCGGTGGGCACCTGAAGGGTGTAGACCGTCTCATCGAAGGAGGTGTACGCGTTGGCATCCGCGCCGAACGTCATGCCCACCGACTCCATCCACTGAACCACACCGTTTCCTGGGAAGGTCTCGGTGCCGTTGAAGGCCATGTGTTCGATGAAGTGTGCCAGTCCCCGCTCGTGCTCTTGCTCGACCGTCGACCCCACCTTGACCACCAGCCGCAGTTCCGCCCGATTGGCCGGGCGACCATTCGGCTCCACAAACCAGGTCAAACCATTGTCCAACACGCCAGACGTGACGCCGGGGTCGATCGGAAGCTCGCTGTCGATCTCAAGATGAGGCGCAGGGGCTGCGGGAGTGACCGGCTTGGGGACGCAGGCCATGGCCAGCACAACAGGAATACAACGCGTGATCACCATCACCTCCCTCGGGCACACCCTTCCCTATCCACTCCATGAGCAGGGGGGGTCAGCCGAGCATCAACTTAAGACACTGGACCGAGCCACCTGACTTTCGAAACTCGGACGTGTCCACACCGACCGCCTCAAATCCGGCCTCGCGCACCAGTGCCATGGTCTTGGGTGCGGCCTGGTCTACAATGAAGTGCTTCTGGTCTGGGCAGTGGCCATTGCAGGCCAGCGCATCGACCGCCTCATCGAGCGGTACCCGAAGCAGCTTCGGAAAACACCGCTGAAGCATGCGTCGCGCCACCGGCGTGAAGGCTTCGGGAACGTAGAGCGCCGTCTCTGCATCCAAGGCCGCAAAGCACGTATCGAGGTGATAGAACCGTGCATCGCAGAGCTCCAGTGCCACCACAGGCGCATCGACCGTGTAGGTGCGCGCGAGATAGGCCGACTGGTGCGTACGCCACCCATACCCGCCGTAGACCACCCGATGTCCAGGGTGCCAGACCGCATCGCCCATGCCCTCGAAGTGCACCGTGGTACGTGGGAGACGAACAGTCTCCCAGCCGTTGGCCGCGTACCACTCCGCGAGCACATCGACCTCGGGACGGCGCTGTGGCGCCGTCATGTTGGACAGCAGCGCCACATGCGAGCCATCGGTCCGGCGCAGCGGGAACGACTGGTTGGCGACAAAGCACAAGTCGGGCAGACCAGGCGCGGCCTCGACCACATGAGCCTCGAAGCCAATCGCTTTGTACGCGGCCACCACCGCTTCCCACTGCCGAAACGCAAGCTCGGTGTCGACCTGCCCCACGTGCCCAGCCATGTGCGCATTGATCACATAGGCCACATCAAAGTGCGTAGGCTCGGCGAACAACACCCGAGACGCCTGAGGAAGCGCCGGAGCATCGGTTGGAACAAAGTCAGGGTCATCGATGATCGTGTCGTGGTTCACGTGGCCTTACTCCGTGGCGTCATTATCCGAAAGCGACCAGCCCTTTCGGTCGGCTTCGGTCTTACGCCAAAACTGGACCATGCCGTAGAAATGTTCCGTAAATTGCTCCACCTCATGCGCGGGAAACAACGCCGCGACCTTTGCTCGTACGATCTCACGGAACCGCGACGATCCGAAAAAGCGCCACGCGACGTGGTCGAGTGCCTGGAGGTGCGTCTCGCAGAACGCCTCAAAACGATCGGTGTCGTAGATCTCCCGCGCTAGTTCATCGTACCGAGCCAGCTTTTCTTCGTACGACAGCGCCGGGTCATTGGCCTCAAAGAACCTTCCCCACGGAAGGGTCAGCACGGGCTTACGCCCAGTCGCCGCACAAAACACGGTCCATCGGATCAGCGCCGTGACCAACCACGGGAAATGGTAGTGCAAGCTCGTGACCTGACTGTCCGGACAGGCATTGGCGAAATCGATGGGGTGAAAGACGCCATCGGCTGGCGTGCGTAGCAACTCGCAGCTGTTGAAGTCCCAGCCGAAGAAGGCGTTGATCACGCGGCACACGCGGGTCACATGCTGCCACTCGTCGGCTTCAAGGAAGTGGAAGTCCACACGGTAGCGTTCGTGGAGGGGTTGGTCGGGGTCATACCGCACGATGTTGACCTGGGGCCCAATGCCAATGGCCCGCACAAAGAGATCCCAGTCTTTGACGCCAGCCTGGAGATGTTGGACCCGCTGCCCACTTGCGTCGTAGGCTTCGTGGAGCTCTTCAGCATTCTTCACACGGGTCACGCCCACCCAACCGCCACCATCGTAGGGTTTCAAGAATGCTGGGTATCCCACCTTTTCTCCCACATCATTCAGTGAGAACAGCTTGTTGTACCGCTGGACGGTGACCTTGATGTCCCCCTCGTCTGGGTACTCCTTGGGGGGCAGCATGACCGTCTCGGGAATGGGCATACCGAGCTTCATCATGGCGCAGTAGCTCGAGTGCTTCTCCATCGACTGAATCGACCACGGATTGTTCAGCACATACGCACCATCGAGTGCCGACTTCTTCACCCACTCACGGCTTGTATGAAACCAATGGGTCAAACGGTCAACGATGACGTCATAGCGAGGCTCTGCTCGCAGTGAAAAGGGCTCCACCTCGACGCGCTCCACGGCGAATCGAACCGTGTCACCATCGATGGCGAGTGCAAGGTCGAGCTCGCGGAGAATCTCCTCATACGCCGCCGGCCAGCAGAGATCGGCGCCAAGTGACAGTCCGATGCGTCGTGTGACGGTTGCCATGTCCAACTCCAAGCAGGGGGTCACCCCTATTCGTAGGTCATCCAGAGGTATCCAGGAAACAGGAAGGTCAGGCCCTCTCGAAGGCGATCACGCCACGCAATCCAGTTGTGTCCGTCTTTCGCTTCGACGTAGCGGACCTGCAACCCCTGTTCGCGCAACACCGGAACCATGGCCCGATTGTAGGCAATCAGGCCCTCAAATACTCCACACGACATGTAGATCTTTTGGTTGAGAACCGACGGATTCGCACGAAGACGCGTGACAAAGTCGACCACGGGCTCCCAGAGCTCGGCCAAGTCGTGTTGACCCACATCGCTGAAGGCGAAGCTTCCAGACTGCAAGAGAAGCTTCCCGAAGTGGTCTGGATAGCGCCACGCCGTGTAGAGCGACGTCACCCCTCCAAAGCTGGCCCCACAGAGTCCGATCTGTTCAGGGCCCTCCTCAATCGAGAAGCGACGACGGAGCTCGGGGAGGAGTTCTTCGGCCACAAAGGTGGCCTGCCTTGGGTTTGCCGCGTATTCGGCGTTGCGGTTTACCCCGCTCGTGAAGGCCACAATCAGCGGCTGAACTTCGTGCCGGTGAATCAGGTTGTCGAGCACCACCCGAATGCTCGCAAACTTCCGGTAGTCGTCGCCGTCAAACACCACCAGCAAGGGGTAGGCCTTGGTCGGCCGATACTCGGCGGGCAGGTAGACATCGACGCGTCGGGTGTCGCCCCACGTGGTGGACTGAAGATGAAACCGCTCAAGCTCGCCCTGCCGTACGCCTTCTTCTGACCGTGCCCAAGCGGGCTCGGTGTAGCCAGGCATCGGACACACAGAGTTGCTGCCAAAGGGGTCAAACGCCTGATGTGGATTGTGGGGGTCCCGCATGAGACGCGTTCGTCCTCCCCGCACCACGGCAAACTTGTATTCGACCCGGCCACCAAGGGGCAGCTCTGCCCGAAGCCAGAACGCGGGCACATGCGGCATCTTGCGAAGCTCGAGGTGAGATTCCAGTCCAAAGACCCAGTGGAGCAGCTTGACCTGTTCTGCGTCCGCACCGTCATAGAAGAAGAAGGTCGCCTCGGAGCCTTCGGTGTACGGAAAGGTGTGCGCGCTGACGAACGCTTCGACGAGTTCCTGACCACGTGCGGGGTCCTCGTCCACCTGCTGAATCAGCTCGTGTAGCGCCCTCATGCCCACGTCTCCACACCACCCTCGGGTCGCAGACGGAGCACCCGGTCGGCGCCCTTGACCACGTCATACCCACCGTCACGCAGCTCCATCCACGCACCGTTCTCGAGGCCGATGCACGCGCGTGGTGCGAACCGTTGTGCCATCAGCTGGACCCGAGCCGGATCATCCAGGCGAAGTCTCCGTCGCGCATGGGGCAACCACACGGCGCCCGGCAGCAGCCCAAAGCCAGTATCGAAGACCTCGGGATGGCTCGCACCCTCTGGGGGATCGTCGTAGAACAAGACGATCTGCTCGGAGAGCGCCATCGCGCCAGCGGACCAGCAGATCAGGTGGGTGCCCGCATCGATGGCCTCACGAAGCAGATGACCGAGGCCAAATGCCATCATGCGCTGACGCAGCACTCCCACATGGCCCCCCGCCACGAGCACGGCACGCGAGGAGGCCAACACGGAGCGGATCTTCTCGACCCACTCGGCCATCGCCGGATGCTCCCACGGCGCCTGCAGGTCTTCTGCGCGCTCATGAATGTCCAACGACGCCTGCACGAACGCATGATCGAGGCTTCGGATGTGCGCCATCGCACCCTCGAGCGCAGGGTGAGGCGTGACGCCGGCACGCTCTCGCAGTTCGGCCCACGCCGCCACGGCATGCTTTAAGCGAACCTGGTACCGGGCCTTTGTCTCGAGGAGCATGGCTTGGCGTGCCGCATAGAGCCTGTCGAGCTCGGGATGTCGCTCCCGCAAGACCTGCAACCATGTGTAGAGCGGGACGTGAAGCACGTCTTCGTGAATCGCACGACGCACCGCCCCAGTCTCGCCCTCGTCCCAGCGCCACCCTGCGCTCACCAGAAGCACATGCCCGTCCCCCCCGAGCTCGGCCAGCGCCTCGGGAAGGTTGGGAGATGGCCGCTGGGGCCCAAGAATGATCGTTCGGCCAGTCATGGGAGGCCCCGTTTAGCACGAACCCAAGGTGGGCGGTGGCCTCATTCTTCGGGAAGCACATCCAACGGTCGGCACAGCTCTGCCAGCTGGTCGAGATGGGGTGTCATTGCGGTCCGACCCCAACGAATCGCCTGCAGGGCATCGGTCGTGCTGGGGACGAGATTCAGAGGCGAGAGCGTCTGATGAAGCGGCACATAGAGGTCCGCAAAGGCGAGGTCGCCCACCACGTTCGCCTGACGAACAGCCTGCATAAACGCATACCAAGGCAGCCGCTTTAGAGAGGGAGCGAAACAATCGAGCGCGACAACCGCCACATTGCGTCGACCAAAGCGCCCCGACACCACGGACTCCCACGCCACACGAGCGGGCAGGTTGCTCACCATACCGCCCTCCCCGAGGCGTGAGATTCCATGCCGCTCGTACAGCTCATCGAGAATCTTACGCATGCGCGGGTCATCTCGCATGACATCGTAGTGAATGACACCCGGAATGGCCGCCGAGAACCCGGCCGCATCAAGGGTATCAAAGTGCTCCGTCCCTTCGTCTCGGCCGAGGACGACCCTACGCAGTGCCTGACGTGAGGCATAGAACTCCCGAAAGATGCCAAAGGTCTTGATGGCGGTGCTCGCATTGAGCGAGCCCATGGATGCGACTTCTTGGTCGAGCAGGTGCTCATAGTAGTCCAGGTCATGCTTCAGCGCGTCGACGGTGATGCCGGTCACCACCGAATACATGGGGATGGCCATGTCCGAGAGCTGCATCGAGCGACCATCGATGCGAAACAGGTCACCGAGCGCAGCACGAAGATAGAGCCGCAGCGCCGCCGGCAATCCATAGCGGTTGCCGGTCTCCAGCACGCGAAACACGCGAGACCACGACAGCACGCGGGCCGCAGCCACGAGCGCCGCAAGATCGAAGCGCGGGGCCTTGCACCGAAACATAGAGAGCAACGCCCCCATCGACGTTCCCACCATCAGCGAGGGCGTCAGTCCAATCCGCTCCATCAGGTCATAAGCGCCAGGATACACATACCCTGCGCCTCCCCCACCCCCACTCGCGACGGCGAGATGGCGTGTCGTGACCTCAAGCTCCAGGCTCTCGCGGTCGAGCGGCAGGTGCTCCAACACACTTGCCCGTGCCCGACATGTGGCGGGCAGCACCTCGGAGGCGAGTGACAACGCGTCCTCGATGCGCGATGCCTTGAGGAGTGCCGGGACCATCGAGGCCAGCAGACGCTCTGCGTGGGGTCCCAACACCCCTTCCAAGTCGACATCGTCACCATCGACGTTCTGAACCTTGAGGAGCTTGGCAAAGTTCAACGCGTAGCGCAGCGCCTCGAGACGACCCCGGCCCTCGGGATCGAGGTCCTCATGGGCCAGCTCGATGAGACGAAGCTCGGCGCGCTCAAACGGACGCCGGCGAGATGCCCACCGGTCGGTCTCGGACCACGGGTCAGTCATGCGCTGCATCCTCCGGCGCTGGAGCAAAGAACGTGGCCAGTTCGTGGATGGGGTCTAGGGGCTCCACAGGATGCCACCAGGCAGGAAACAGCCGCTGGACCTTCTTCCATCCAAAGCGCCGACCTACGAGCATCACCACTCCCCGATCTTCTGGGCGCCTCACCAGACGCCCTGCCGCCTGCACGACCCGCGTCAGGCCGGGCACGAGGCTGACCACGTCAAACGCGTCCTCGCCTCGCTCTCCATGGTAGTCCCGCAACAGCTGTCGCTCAAGCCCGACCGGCGGTAGTCCAGGTCCAACAACCATGACCACGGAGAGCGCCCCAGGTGGGAGGTCGATCCCCTCTGCGAACACGCCGCCGAGCACACACAGCAACACCACCCGCGGTTCAACGCTCAACCGCTCCAGCCACGCCATGCGTGCCTCGGTGGACTGACGGCGGGGCTGACACATCAGCTCGACCGAGAGCAGGGGCTCTAGGTCTCGCGCAACGTGGTCCAGCACATCAAAGCTCGACAGGTAGACGGCCACATTACCCGTCGACCGGGCCACCACATCAGCCACGAGCTTCGCGATGCGTGGAAGATGGTCTTCACGGTCACGGTATAAGGTGGAATATCGGGTTGCCAAGACCACCTTGAGGTTCTCTTTTGGGAAGGGACTGCCGAGCTGCAGATGGGCAGGCTGTTCGAAACCGAGGTGTCTCGACCACTGCTCGGAGGGTGACAGTGTGGCACTGATCGCCACCCGCCCCACGAGCCGCCCCATGCCTTGCTGCAAGACAGGTGCGGCATCGAGACAGACCAACGACAGGGCTTCCTCACCGGGTCGAAGGTTGACCAAGGCCACCATGGTGTCGTCGCGTGAGTCAAGTTCGGCCGCCATACGCTGCACGGCTCGCCCCACACTGACCCACGGATCAGCACCGTGTTCTGTCGCGGGGCCCTGTTCCGACCGCAACAACGCGTAGTCCCAGCCGAGCACCTCAAAACGCTCGGCAAGGTCGGCCCACACACGAGGCCTCGGCCGTGCGCGTGCCTGGCCCTTGTCGTAGGGGGGGACCGCACGCTTCGTCTCGGTGATGATCTCATCCGACACGGCGCGACAAAGATCCAGGAATGGACGCCACTGTGTGTCCTGCGGCAACGACGCCGCCGCTGCGCGCGCCGCCGCCACAGACACCCTCGGCGACCGCCACCCTCGCGCCCGATCGGGCAACTGATGGGCCTCGTCCACGACGACCACCTTGTTGGGCTCTGCCTCCTCCCCAAACCACCGCGACAGGCGAGCCCCCGGCGAGAGCGCGTGGTTGACATCGCCCACCACCACATCGGCACGTTCGAGGGCGTCACGCATCAACTCGAAGGGGCACACCTCGTGGGCAAGCCCCACCGCTCTGGCACGGTCCGGGTCGAGTACCCCTCCCTCGAGGGCTCGGTCGACCAATGCCCCCTCCACCACCTTGTCGTGGTAGTCACGCGCGTACGCACACACATCATGACGACACGCCACCGTGGGCATCACGCAGAGTGCCTCTCGTCCCTGCAGGGCGACACGGGTGAGCGGAAGCCCACGATCGGCGAATCGCTGCAGCGTCCGCAGCACGCCCACGCGCTGCGTGTGCCGGCTTGTCGCCCAGAACACCTGCTGCCCCTGCGCGAGCGCATGCGTCAGCGCACCGTGAAGCACGGCTGCGGTCTTGCCAAGGCCAGTCGGGGCTTCGGCCAACAGGGCCTTGCCCTCGGCAAGCGCGGCAACTGCAGCCTCCGATAGCGCCGCCTGACCCGCGCGCCACGCCTCAAAGGGGAGCGGCACCACCCAGGTCTTGCGGGTCTCAAGCCATGTGAGCCACGCTTCCCGTGCACGAATCAACCGCGTCAGCTTCTGCGTCACATGGTGAGAGATGTCCTCAAACTCTGGTTTTACGGTCAGGATGTGCCGGCTCCCATCGAGCAGTCCCACCAGCACGAGGCGGCCGGTCGGGTCCTCGAAGCCATCGCGCTTCAACATCCAGAGGTAGGTCTCAAGCTGGGCCACATAGCTGTCCCACGTCGCGAGCGTGGTGCGCCTCAGCCGAGCCTCGGGCAGCGCGGTGCTCTTGATCTCTTCGACCACGGCGCGCCCGAGCTCATGGGTCAGCCCGTCGAGCCGACCGGAGAGCGTCACCGTCCATCCCTCCAGCGAGAGGACCTGACGCACGGCGACCTCGGCCTGGTACGAGGTATCGACGGCCTTCTGACGCTCCTGCCATTCCACGTGCGCCCGCTGGCCCGCCGCCATTCGGGACGCAGACCCCTGCAGAGTATCGAGCGTGAGGTGTCCGGACCGCGGACCACTGGCGACGAGGTCCCTCACGGAGAGGCTCATCGTCTTGTCACCGTAGCGAATGGCCACCTAGGACTCGGTAGCGTGCAGCAGCGCCTGTTGAGCCCGTCGGGTGGCCGGCCACGCCAACACGAGCGCCACCAGCATCAACACCGATGCTGCGCCGAAGGCTGCGGTAGGCACCACACCGGCGTAGAGTAAGCCCCCCACACCCGGCGCGACTGCGCGAGCGAGAGAGCCAAAGCTCTGGGCCACACCCAGCACCGTACCCTGCTCCTCTGCCGGCGCGGAGCGACTGAGCAGCGCCTGAAGCGAAGGGTTGGCCATTCCCGCACCGAGCGCGAGCAACGCGCAGCCCCCCCAGATGCCCAGCGTCCCTGACGCGAGCGCCAAGACGAGGAGTCCTAGGGCATTGCAGAGGTAGCCGGCCACGATCAAGCGAGGCTCGCCAAAGCGCTTCACGAGGTGTCGTATCAGTCCACCTTGCACCACGATGCCAATCATGCCGATCCATCCAAACAAGTTGCCGACGTCGCGCGCCGTCATGGACCAGCTGTGTTCTGCCACGAGGGCGAAGGTCGCCTCCATCATGGCGAAGGCAAACGTCGCGACAAACAGCAAGCCGATCGTCATGCCCACAATCGGATGCCGGAGGCCATCGAGCATCGCGCGCGGGTTGATCGTTCGGCGACGCACGCCCTCGGTCTGGGCTCCGCCTGTGGGCCGGGTCTCGGGAAAGCCGAAAAACACCCAGATGAGGTTGATCGCAGACAATGCGGCGGCCAGCCAGATCGGCGCCGCCAGTCCATACCCGGAGAGCTGCCCCCCGAGAAACGGCCCCAGAGAGAACCCAATGCCAAAGGCTGCACCAATGAGACCCATGCCCCGTGCCCGGTCCGGCCCCTCGGTCACGTCAGCCACGGCCGCCTGAGCCGTGGAGATGTTGGCAGCAGCAAAGCCATGCAACGTCCGAAACACGAACAGCTGCCAGAGCGTCGTAGCAGCGGCGAAGCCACTCAGAAACACCACCGAAGCGCCGATCGAGATCAACAAGACCGGCCGACGCCCGTAGCGATCCGACACCTGACCCCACAACGGCGCGCCCAGAAACTGGGCGAGGCTGTAGCACGCCATCAACAAGGTGACTTGAAGCTCACTCGCCTGAAAATCCTCGGCGTAGAAGCTCAACAGGGGGATCACCAACCCGAACCCGAGAAGGTCGAGAAACACCGTCAGCAGAATGGGACCCAGCGCACGCACCTCAGCCTCCGACCGTCAACGTTGAATGAGGTCCATAACGGCACCGTGCAGCGCACCGTTGGTACCTGCCACGCCAATGTGCAGGGGGTCTGGACGGTTGAACGTGTAGCGCACGGCCTTCCCGTCTGTCGTCTCCCCCCCGGCTGCAAGAATGCAGGCCACGCCACCCGCGAGGTCCCACTCATTTCTCGGCTTTGGGGTGAACGTGGCGTCTGCGCGCCCAGCGGCAACCAAGCCAAACTTGTAGGCCACCGAGCCCACGGGCTGAAGCTCAGCCACACCCTTGAGATGGTCAAACCAGCCCTTCTTGTATTCCGATGCACTCACCAACAGCGTGGCACCCTCGAGGGTAGCCTGCTGGGTGACCTGACACGGCTCGCCGTTGTAGGTGGCCCCCACGCCCACCACACCCGTGAATTCCTCGCCCGTCGCGGGGTTAACGAGGACGCCCACCGCAATCTGGCCGTCAACCGCGAGCCCCACCGAGACCACAAACTGGGGCACTTTCTGGGTGAACTCCCTCGTTCCATCAAGCGGATCGAGAATCCAGCACCGGGCATTGGCAAGTCGGGTCGGCGAGTCTACCGTCTCTTCGGAGAGGATGGCGTCATTCGGAAACGCCGCAGACAGATGTTCGATCAAGAGGGCGTTCGCCGCAAGGTCCGCCTCGGTCAATGGACCCTTCCCATCGTCTTTTTCGGTGAAGTTGACGGACGGTCGCTCATAGACCTCACGAACGGCCGCTGCCGCTGCCCGCGCAGCCTTTAGCGCCACCTGAAGTTCTTCTGCATACATCGACAGACTCCTTTTGCGACTCGCTGTATCGTCCGCCATACGCCGGTGCCCAGCCTGCGATGTCTCCTTCTTCGATTTCCTGCCCGACTCGGTTCCTGCCCTGCTAAAACAGGGGCCACCGGAGGTCGCAGTGTCTGGTCGCACCGTTGTGGTCATCCTCGGAGGAGGCAGGGGCACCCGCCTTTTTCCGCTTACTCATGTACGCGCCAAGCCCGCCGTTCCGCTCGGCGGCAAGTACCGGCTCATCGACATCCCGATCAGCAATGCCATCAACAGCGGCATGCGCGAGATCTTTGTGCTCACGCAGTTCAACAGTGCCTCGCTCAACGCCCATGTGACCAAGACCTACAGATTCGACCCCTTTAGCCATGGCCGGGTCGAGATCCTCGCGGCGGAGCAGACGGACACCAGTGGGGGGTGGTACCAGGGCACGGCCGACGCCGTCCGCCAACACCTTCATCGCTTCCGAAAAGAAGGCGTGGAGAACATTCTGATCTTGTCCGGCGATCACCTGTACCGGATGGACTACCGCAAGCTCATCGCGCGCCATCAAGCCTCCAACGCCGACATCACCATCAGCACCATCCCGCTAGACCGGTCGGAGCTTCTCGGCTTTGGTGTGGTCGGCGCCAATGAAGAGGGGATGCTGCATGGGTTCCAAGAAAAGCCAGCGCCCGAGGACGACGTCGGGCATCTCGCGACACCCGAGCGCCTCCGCGCCTCTTGGAACCTCGGCGACAAGGCCTACCTCGCGTCGATGGGTGTCTACGTGTTCAACCTCCAGACCCTTGTCGACGTGCTCGATGATGTGGCCCTCGTCGACTTTGGACGGGACATCATCCCGCAAGCCATCGCATCGCATCGCGTCGCAGCGCATGCGTTTCAAGGATACTGGGAGGACATTGGGACAATTCGCTCATTTTATGAGTCCAACCTCATGATGTGCGATGACGCCCCGCCCTTTCGGTTCTACGATCCCAACGCGCCCATCTACACGCGTCCCCGGTTTCTTCCACCGAGCGTCTTTCGAAATCTCAGCATTGAGAAGGGGTTCATCGGCGACGGGTGTCTCGTCTTCGGAGCAGAGATCAAGCGCAGCTTGATCGGTATCCGCACGCGCATCGACGAAGGGGCGGTCATCCACGACAGCATTCTGATGGGGGCGGACTACTTCGAGTCCGATGATCTACGGGACGAGATCATCGCGCGTGGGGACCAGCCGATCGAGATCGGTCGTGGCGCGAGCATCAAGCGCGCCATCATCGACAAGAACGCGAGAATCGGCGCAGGCGCTGTCATTCACGGGGGTGACAGGCCTGACGAGGACCACGAGGCCTACTCCATCAGAGATGGCATCATCATTGTGCGAAAGGGCGCCCGGATTCCTCCGGGCACAGTGCTCTGACGCCAGGCCCGATCAGGGGCAGGACGCGTGAGGGAGGTCGGTGCAGCTCTGCAGGGTACGCGTCTGCAGCAGGTTGCCGTCACCATCCTTGATCTCTTGCTTCACCACGCCAATGCCACGCACATACCACGTCTCTCGGTACGCCTCGGTGGCACCACCGCTGGTCTCCACACCGAACAGATCGACAAACAGCGAGCTGAAGACGTCGCTAAACAGGTCTTGGAACAGCCCGGAGAATCCGCCGCCACCACCCGGACAGCCGCTGCCTGGCTCGGTGTCGACCACCTCGGTGATACGCGACACGTCTTCGGTAAAGGTGAATACCCCGGCCGTGACGGGCGCGTCATCGCCCCAGTTGATGAAGTCGCCGGTAATGGCGAGGCAGTCGGAGCCCGAGTAGAGCGCGCCCAGTGTTCCGGAGGCGTTCGACTCGAGCGCAGCCGACTGGGACGTCACCCAGTCCCCCACCGCACCGGACTCGAGGTCGGAGGGCAGGTATCGACGCGGCACGGTGGGCGTAAAGGTCACATCGACCGCCCCCACACCCAGCCCGCCATTTTCCACTTGGTTCCAGCCGAGCTCGTATGCACCCGGGGTGCCGATATCGCAGGACATCCAGCGCTTGGCGTCGACGGCCCGGTTGGTCTCGAGGCGGTCGATCTGAATCTCGAAGCCCTTGGTGCCATAGGGCGAGACTGATGGACCCACACCCGTCTCGACCTCGGTGCGCGAATCGCTACCTGCCACGACGTTGTACGTGCGGGTCCAGCCCACGGAGTCGCCGGCAGGGTCCCACGGGTGGCAGCCGATTGCCGGCCCCACGTCGGTGTCGACCGGTGGTGGCTCGTCTGTGTCGAGCTCTTTGTCTTCGGTGTCGCCCGAGTCGGATGCTGCCGCATCGGTATCGGTGTCGGTCACCACATCGGTATCGGTATCGGTATCGGCATCGGTATCGGTGACGCCCGCATCGGTGTCGACGTCATAGTCGATGGTCTCAAGCACACATCCGGCCGCCATCATCACCCATAGAGGGAGGCTCATCATCATTGTCTCCAAAGCAAACAGTGCCGATTAGCACCGAATTGACAATGGAGCAACGGAGAACCACCGATGCCACGCCCATCCGGACGGAATCTAGGAGTTGTTCTTGTCGGAGTCGTTGAGCTCGCCGACCACCTTGTCGGCCTCGGACGCCGCCGCCTTGAACTGACGGACGCCGTCACCTAGCGCGCCCATCACCTGCGGGAGCTTTCCAGCGCCGAAGGCGATCATGATGATCACAAGCACAATGACCAATTCGATTGGACCTGGCATGGCGTCTTCCCCTTCACATCGTCAATGCGTCCACCGACATCGTACCGCAGGCGACCGCGAAATCGATGGGCTTTTACCGGACCACCGGTCCTCAGCCCTCGCTGCGGACCTCGCTCGACTCCGAGACCACCTCGGCATCGACCACCTCGGAGGTGGACAGCGCCTCGTTCGGCGTCGAGCCGTCGAGGGTGTCATCCGCGGCACCCTGTGCACCCTCACGGAAGCTCCGAAGCCCCTCACCGAGCGCGCCAAACACTTCAGGAAGTCGACCGGCACCGAAGACGATCATGATGATCACGAGGATGACGATCAGTTCAGTAGGTCCTGGCAGCATCAACGGCCTCTCTGTGTTGCGACATCACCTTAGCGCGGACGAGGCACATGGCAAAACGGTGCGTCACACCGTCGCAGGAAACGGCGGGTACCAGAGGCCGTGCTCGGTCACCCATGCTGTGACCAGCTCTGCGGGTGTCACATCAAAGGCCGGGTTGAATACCGGCACATCGGCCGCCCACACCACACCGCGATGCCCGAGCACTTCATCGCGGGACCGCTCCTCGATGGGGATCTGGGAGCCGTCGGTGCACCCACGGTCGAGGGTGGACTCTGGCATACACACATAGAACGGCACCTCAAACCGCTTCGCCAACACCGCCAGCATGTGGGTCCCGATCTTATTCGCCGTGTCGCCGTTGGCAGCCACACGGTCGCACCCCACGAGCACCGCATCGCAGCGTGGCAGCACCGTGGCGGCTGCACTATCGACCACCAAGGTACAGGGGATACCCTCTTGTTGGCACTCCCATGCCGTCAGACGCGCCCCTTGAAGATAGGGTCGGGTCTCCCCCACATAGACGTGCACGGTTCGGCCTTGGGCATGCAGCGAACGAATGACGCCCAGTGCGGTACCCCAACCACCGGTGGCGAGCGCTCCCGTGTTGCAGTGGTGGTACACGTGAACCACGTCTCCCGAGATCGCAGCCGCACCGTGGTCTCCCAGCGCCCGGTTGATCCGCAGATCTTCTTTGTGCAGTGCCGCAGCAGCGTCACGCAAGGCGTCGCGTGGCACGTTGGCCAGCTGGTCGAGCGCCCACTTGAGGTTGACGGCCGTGGGACGGCTGTCCAGCAACACCTGCCGCGCAACTTCGAGGTCGTCGCCCCGAGCCGCAGCGAGTGCCAAGCCATATGCTGCCGCAATGGACAGCGCGGGGGCTCCACGCACCACCATGTCGCGGATCGCCGTCGCGGCGTCCTCAGCCGAGTGACAACGCACATAGATCTCGCGACCTGGGAGTTCCCGCTGGTCCAGCAACTCCAACACGCCATCCACAAACCGGATGGGCACCACGCGTGAGGCGGCCACCTGCTCTGTCACACAGCCTCCACACCGCTGCGGATGACCCCCCTCGCCAAATCCCACCGCAAGAGATGGAGGAGACGCAAAAGCTTTGCCAGGTGTGAGCCTGGCGAGGGGAGTGACCGCCACGACCCTCTCGGGTCAAGCGATTTCAGTGTACCGAGCATGTGCGGACTCCGCATCAGAATTCTGATGACACACCTGTCGGATCCGTCGATGTGCCTCATGCGGCGCGGCGAAGCGCTGAAGCCTCTCCCGAGATCCACATCATGGATCCGTACACTGCGGTGAGCGCAACGCCCGAAATCACGGCCAATTCCAGGGTTGAGCTGCCCACCAACCAGCCCGCAAGGCCGGCGAGTGTCGCCATCAGCACATACGTCGCCAACCTCGGTAGGCCTCCGGCCAGTGTGCGCCATGGGTGAAGGCCCTCGTAGGTCTTTGCGACCTGGATCCATGCAAGGATCGTGAGGGGTACCATCGACACCGTGGAGGCAAGCACGGCACCCGGCCCACCAAACCAAGGAATGAACAAGATATTGAGCAGTGCATTCATCAGGGCCAATGCTCCCATAATGACCGCGTAGACACGGGGCCTCCCGGCGCACACCAGGGCCGTTGCCGACACATTTGCAACGGCTTGCATCACCATCCATGGCACGAAGAGCGGCACATAGGTGGCGACGGTCTGGAGGCCCTCGTTTGGAAGTCCACCGATCAGTCCGGGGGCCACGACCAGTGCCCCAGAGGCGACCCAGAGGGCGATGGCGAGGCAGGTTCGGTAGGTTGCAAGCAGCACCTCGGACGCGTCAGCCGGCCGGTCGACGAACAGTCCGGGGAGGCGGGTGCGTGCAATGTTGCGGATCGCATAGGTGCCGAACATCGCTGCAGACGCCACACTCTGCGCCGTACCGTAGTACCCAAGGTCGTTGTTGGCGGCAGGAAGCAGATACGGCATCATCACACGATCGAGCTGTGCAAACAGCTGACCCGCCGCGGCAACGATCATCAACGGCAGGCCAAAGGCTAACAATTCGCCCCACAAGGGCCGGATCCATTGCGGATCTGCCGGAGCCCTGTCCCGAAGACGTCGGTACTCCAGGACTGCGGCGGCCGTCCCGAACAAGAGCGCACCAAACCCGCCGCTCGTCTGCGCCAGGACAACGCCCATTCCCGGGTCACCGGTCCACCAAAAGGCCACTGCAGCCATACCGCCGATATTGACCAAGGCGTAGGTCAGTCGCGCGGCCAACATGGCTGGAAAGTTGTCGGTACTCGTGAGGAGAAAGCTGGTGTACTCATAGAGCGAGCTCGACACGAGCAGGAGGCCCCCAGCCCACACGAGGTCAGCGCCACCTTGAATGCCTCCACCGTCGAGAAGCGGCGCAATCGACTCAGGAAACAGGACCAGTGGGGCGACCACCACGAGCGTGAAGCACACACGAAGCACGGTGGCTTGCCGAAACGCAGCGAGCGCAGCGCCCGGACGCGCCTCGCGATCCCGGCTGACAAACTGCACCGCCGTAAACTCGAGCCCAAACTTCGGCGCGATCGCGAGGAGCGTCACGGTTGCCGTGACCCAGTTCACGGACTCCAAGACGACCTCTGGAGACACAATGAAGAACCACACGAGCAGCTGCACGATCAGGCCACGCGCCTGCAGCAACAACGACGAGCCTGTCGACGCGGCTACCCGGACCCAGCGCCGTCGGCTGCTCATTCGGCAACCCGCCCTGCACGCCACCACAACAGCCCCACGCCCACCGAGCATAGCCACACAAACCAGTCTCCGAGCGCACTGTACAGCGTCCATACCCGCGCCATCCGAACCTCTACAGGCCGGTTGACCACCTCAAACAGCGCCGTCTTGTCGTGAACCGTGCCGTGCGGCTCCACGATGAAGCTGGTGCCGCTGTAGGCGCTACGCACCACAGGAATTCCGAGCTCCACGGCCCGCGCCGTCACCAACATCCCGTGGAGGTCGCTCGCAGGCGTGGGCCCAAACCACGCATCATTGGTCACATTCAGCAGGACGTCTGGCGCCTCATAGTCATCGCACACATACCCCAAGATCCCCTCGTAGCAGATAGGGGCTGCAGCCCTCACGCCACCCACTTCGAACACGAGGGGATGGGTGCCGGCCCGGAAGTTCCCCGGCCCTTCGATGAGGTCCGCCAGCCACGGAAACACGCTTGCAAAGGGGATGTACTCACCAAACGGGAGAGGAACCATCTTGTCGTAGTGCGGGGGTGCGGGGAGGACGACACAGGGCTCGTTGGTCGGACAGCGCAACGTGAACCCATCGCAGTCGTCATCAAGGCAGCCCCCCTCGACACCTGACCACACCCACTGTCCGCTCGAGGGCATCTCGAAGCGGTCCTCTTCGAGCGGGCCCGAAAACCTTGAGGTCTGCGCGCGCAGCGTGCTCCACGTCAGCGCATCGCGCCACATGCGCTCCTCGAAAGCGAGTGTGACCTTTGCATCGGTGCGAAGGTCTTGTTCCCGGAGCGTGAGCGTCTCCACACAGCCCGATAGCACCTCGGACGGCTGCGGATCGCCACGCCACGCCAGCCACTCGGGCAGCACCACACCTTCGGGCGTCTGGCCCAGACGGTCACGCGCGGCCAAGCGAAGCGCCCGCGCCTCAAACGGGGTGTAGATGGCCAGCGCGTTGACATCACACGAGGCCTTGAGCAAGGCGTCGAGCGTCTCTTGGGGGCCGGGCCCGGAGACCGGCGCCGTCCGCTCGATGTCGAAGGCATATACGCTGTTGAAGATCCGCACCCGCGCGCCGCGCTCACCCATCTCGGTGTTGGCCTCGCGCTCTCGGGTACCCGCCCCCACGACGAGGTCAAAGTCGCCCCGACGTGCCAAGTCCCAGAGCAACAACGCGGCTCGCTGCCCATTCAGGCTGTAGGGACTGGCACCCTCGGGCCAGATCACCAGATCTACACTCCCCTTCGGAATGGACTGGGTCATATCGACCCACATGTTGAAGGTGGCAGACGGCGCATGAGACATCCGCCACGCCATGCCTTTGTCGAGCTGCATCTGCTGCACGCGAAGTGTCGGAGCCTCTGAAAGCACCCGCTCCACCTCGGCATGGCGTGCGGTCCCCCACCCTGCCACAGCGAGCGTCATGCCGGCCCACGCGAGGGCCCATCGCCAGGGCATGTCGCTTCGGCCCTCCCGGCGCCGATACATAAACTCTGCAAGTACGCCGTTGAACCCGACCAGCAGAAAGGTCAGGCCCCACACACCCGTGACGCTGGCCAGCTGCCAGGTCGGCGCGAACGCGTACTGACTGATGCCCTGCTGATACGGAAAGAGCGTCAGTCGGCTGGCGATGTACTCCACCACTACCGCCCACGCGGGAAAGCCCACCATCCACAGCGACCCCAGCCGGCGTCGCATGGGAAGCAGCATCCACCACATCGCGAAGTAGGGCAGCCCATAGGCCGAGGAGAACAGAACCAAGATGCCCCAGGCCAGCACGGCGGGAATGTTGCTGAACAGCACGATCGTATCGACGATCCAGCTGAAGATCAGCGCCTGCGCCACGGTCCCGAACACAAAGGCCAGCACCAAGTTGGTGCGCCTGTCGCCCTCCCGCATCATCCAGAATGCCGGGAGGTAGGCCACCCAGTGGAGCCAGTGAACGCCCCATGGCGGAACGAGCACCCCGAGCATCGCACCAGAGACCCCTGCAGCCAGCAGGCGGGGCAACAGGGAGGACAGCATGGATGCGTTCACGACGACCTCGGGGGTGACACGCGCAGCCTATCCCTCTCCGGACCAGACGCACGAGGGCCCGCACGCCAGAACGACGAACGGGCCCTACCTACGCGTTGAAGCCAACGATCAGTTGTCGTCGTCTTCAGGCTTCTCGGCGATCATTGCCTCGGTGGTCAGCAACAGACCGCTGACGCTCGCGGCGTTCTGCAGCGCCGTTCGGGTCACCTTGACCGGGTCGAGCACACCGAAGCCGAACATGTCACCGAACTCTCCGGTGCCTGCGTTCCATCCGAACTGGTCAGAGCCCTCTCGCACCTTGTGGACGATGATGCTCGCATCCTCTCCGGCGTTCTTGGCAATGGCACGAAGGGGTGCCTCACACGCCATGCGGATGATGTTGGCACCAAAGGCCGCATCGCCGGACAGGTCAAGGCCATCGATGGCCGCTTGCGCTCGGATGAGGGCCGTACCACCACCGGGAACCACACCCTCTTCGGCTGCCGCGCGCGTGGCGTTCAGCGCATCTTCGACGCGTGCCTTCTTCTCTTTCATCTCGATCTCGGTCGCAGCACCGACGTAGACGACTGCCACACCGCCCACGAGCTTGGCAAGCCGCTCTTGGAGCTTCTCGCGATCGTAGTCGGAGGAGGTCTCTTCGATCTGGGCACGGATCTGCTTGACGCGTGCCTTGATCTCGGTAGGGCTGCCCCCACCGTCGACGATCACGGTGTTGTCCTTGCTCACCACGACCCGGTCGGCCGTGCCGAGGTCATCAAGCCGCAGCGTGTCGAGCTTGATGCCGAGGTCGTCCATGACGGCCCGAGCGCCAGTCAGGGTGGCGATGTCGACGAGCATGGCCTTACGGCGATCACCAAACCCAGGCGCCTTGACCGCACACACGGTCATCGTCTTGCGCAGGTTGTTGACCACGAGCGTCGCGAGCGCATCACCTTCGATATCCTCGGCGATGATCAGCAGGGGCTTGCTCGCTTCGGCCACCTTCTCGAGCACGGGCAACAGATCACGCATATTGGTGATCTTCTTCTCGTGAACCAGAATCAGCGGGTTCTCGAAGACGGTCTCCATGCGGTCGCCGTCGGTCACGAAGTACGGTGAGAGGTAGCCGCGGTCGAACTGCATGCCCTCGACGATGTCGTTGTGCGTCTCGAGGCCCTTGGCCTCCTCGACCGTGATGACACCCTCTTTTCCGACCTTGTCCATGCACTCGGCAAGGATGGTTCCGACCTCGCGATCGCCGTTTGCCGAGATGGTGGCCACATCTTCGATGTCCTTCGAGGTGTCGCAGGCGCGCGCCATGCCCTTGAGGCTCGTGGTGACCGCACCGACCGCAGCATCGATGCCGGCCTTCAGGTCCATCGGGTTGGCGCCGGCTGCCACGAGCTTGCTGCCCTCCACAAAAATGGCCTCTGCCAGGACGGTGGCTGTCGTCGTGCCATCACCAGCCGTATCGCTGGTCTTGGACGCCACCTCTTTGACCATCTGTGCGCCCATGTTCTCGAACCGATCTTTCAGCTCGATCTCCTTGGCCACGGTGACACCATCTTTGGTGACCACGGGTGAACCGAAGGACTTCTGAAGCACCACGTTTCGGCCCTTGGGTCCGAGCGTCACTTTGACAGTAGCGGCGAGGGTCTGAACGCCCTCGAGCACGGCGCTTCGAGCGGCTTCCTTGAATTCAATTTGCTTGGCAGCCATCACGGCCTCCATGGAATGTGTGGATCAGTCTTCGATGACGGCGAGCAGGTCTTCTTCGCGCAGAATGAGGTGGTCAACGCCATCGAGCTTGACCTCATCACCGCTGTACTTGCCGAACAACACGCGGTCGCCCACGGCGACGCTGACGGCGCGGACATCGCCATTCTTGAGAATACGACCCGTACCCACGGCGACGACCTCAGCCTGCTGTGGCTTCTCTTTCGCTGCGTCGGGAATGAACAGGCCGCCCGCGGTGGTGGTCTGAGCTTCGATGCGCTTCACAAGCACGCGATCATGTAGTGGACGGAAAGCCATGGTGTTCTCCTCCCCAGATAGATGGGGACTTGTCGGACGCGTTGTGCTCCGGACGGGTGCGTGGCGTGGAGGTCGCGACGCAACCCCCGGGGTGCGCAGGGCTAGGCACCTGCACATTCCGCGTCAAGATGGAGATTGCAAAAAGCGTCATATGGCAGGACCGACAATTTATTTCCACGCCACTTTCACTTCGTTGTGCGGCAAGTGGTTGACCCTTGAATCGCCATGCCTACATTCCGCGGCGTCCGACGGAAGAGCGGCCCGAGAGGCGCCGGTCTTCACCTCGTCACCGCATCAGTAGAGGACCAACACTATGGGTAAGATCATTGGAATCGACCTAGGCACCACAAACTCCGTGGTGTCTGTCATGGAGGGCGACAAGCCCACGATCATCGTCAACGAAGAAGGCAACCGCACCACGCCGTCGGTGGTCGCCATCAATAAAGATGACGAGCGGCTGGTGGGCGTCGTCGCACGACGTCAGGCCATCACCAACCCGACCAATACGGTCTACAGCGCCAAGCGCTTGATCGGTCGGCGCTTCGACGAGTCCGAGAAGATCATCTCGCGCCTCCCTTATGAGGTGGTGCCTGCCTCGAATGGTGACTGCCGTATCCGTATGGGTGGAAAGGACTTCTCTCCACCAGAGATCGCCGCCATGGTCCTTCAGAAGCTGAAGACCCAGGCAGAGGCCTACCTCGGACAGCCCGTCACCGAGGCCGTCATCACGGTGCCCGCCTACTTCAATGACAGCCAGCGCCAAGCCACCAAGGATGCCGGCCGCATTGCCGGACTCGACGTCAAGCGCATCATCAATGAGCCTACGGCTGCTGCCCTCGCCTACGGCATGGACAAGAAGACCGACCAGATCGTCGCCGTGTACGACCTCGGTGGCGGTACCTTCGACATCTCGATTCTCGAAGTCGGCGATGACGTCGTCGAGGTCAAGTCGACCAATGGCGACACCAACCTCGGTGGTGACGACCTCGATGAGGTGCTCATCGACCACCTCGTAGAGGTCTTCAAGAAGGACACCGGCATCGACGTCTCCACGCAGACCATCGTGCTGCAGCGCCTCAAGGATGCGGCCGAGAAGGCCAAGATTGAGCTCTCCACTGCTGCATCCACCGAGATTCAGTTGCCCTTCCTCACGGCTGACGCCTCGGGTCCCAAGCACTTGCAGCTCCGCCTCACCCGCGCCGAGTACGAGCGGATGATCGAGCCTCTGATCGAGCGCAGCCTCGGTCCGTGCCGCAAGGCCCTGAAGGACGCCGACCTGTCCGCTTCGGAGATCGACGAGGTCCTGCTCGTTGGCGGCTCCACCCGTGTGCCACTCGTTCAGAAGAAGGTGTCCGAGTTCTTCGGCAAGCAGCCCAACCGCAGCGTCAACCCCGACGAGGTCGTGGCCGCCGGCGCAGCGATTCAGGGCGGCGTGCTCTCCGGTGACGTCACCAGCATGCTCTTGCTCGACGTCACACCGCTGTCCCTCGGCATCGAGACCCTCGGTGGTGTCTTCACGGCCCTCATCGAGCGCAACACCACCATCCCGACCAACAAGACGCAGACCTTCTCCACGGCCGCCGACAACCAGACGGCCGTCGATGTCTATGTCTTCCAGGGTGAGCGTCAGATGGCCCGCGACAACAAGCTGTTGGGCAACTTCCGCCTCGACGGTATCGCGCCAGCACCGCGCGGCATGCCACAGATCGAGGTCAGCCTTGACATCGATGCGAACGGCATCCTCAGCGTCACCGCCAAGGACAAGGCCACCGGCAAAGAGCACAAGATCTCCATCGAGGCCAGCAGCGGCCTGAGCGAGGACGAGATCCAGCGCATGGTCGATGAGGCCAAGGCCAACGAGGCTGCAGACGCCGAGCGCAAGACGCTGATCGAAGAGCGCAACAAGCTCGACAACCTCATCTACAGCGTCGAGAAGACCTTGTCCGAGTCTGGCGACAAGCTTCCAGAAGCCGAGACCGAGGCCATTCGCGTGGCCGTTGGCGAGGCGAACGAGGCCAAGGAGTCGGATGACCTCGACACGCTCAAGAGTGCGTTTGAGAAGCTCACTCAGGCGTCCCACAAGCTCGCCGAAGTCGCCTACCAGTCCCAGCAGGCCGAGGGTGGCCCCGAGGCTCCCGAGGGTGCTGCCCCGGGTAATGATGACGACATCATCGATGCCGAGTACGAAGACGCCTAGACTATCTCTGACAGCCATCGGACCCACGGTTTGATGGCACCCACCTTCGGGGTGACGTGGTCGATGACCCGTCGCCCCTTCCCTGCAACTGGCCCGATGGCCGCGATCGGGAGACAACGTGCCCCGCGACTACTACGAGGTCCTTGGTGTGGCGCGCGAAGCGGACGCCAAAGAGATCAAGAAGGCCTACCGCAAGCTCGCCATGAAGTTCCACCCGGACCGCAATCCGGACAACCCAGAGGCAGAGAGCAAGTTCAAAGAAGCCTCCGAAGCCTACGAGGTCCTGTCCGACGATGACAAGCGTCGGGTCTATGACCAGTTTGGCCATGATGGCCTGAACCAGTCCGGCTTTGAGTCCAACTTCAGCGACTTCTCCGACATCTTCAGCGCCTTCGGCGACATCTTCGGCTTCGGAGGACGCCAGCAGCGCGGTCGCCGCGTGCGTCAAGGTGCCGACCTCGAAGTTCCCCTTGTGCTCGACTTCATGGAAGCCGCACTCGGCACCGAAAAGACCGTCGACGTCACACGTCACGTCCACTGCGGAACCTGTGATGGCGACGGCCTCAAGGGTGGTGCCAAACCTACCCCCTGCAGCACCTGCGGCGGGCGCGGTCAGGTCATCCAGCAGCAGGGATTCCTCCGCATTTCGACCGCCTGCCCCGCGTGCAGGGGCAAAGGCAAGACCGTGGCCGCCTCCGACCGATGCAGTCCGTGTGGCGGTACGGGTCGCACACGGGAGACCAGCACGGTCAAGGTCAAGGTCCCTCCGGGAATCGAGCGCGGCATGCAGATTCGCTACGTCGGCAAGGGTGAGGTCGGCGACCCCGGCGCGCCCCCCGGCAACCTGTTCATCACCATGGACGTGCAGCCCCATGAGCTGTTCAAGCGCGAGGGTGCCGAGACCTACTGCCAAGTGAGCGTGCCCTACCCCGTCATGGTGCTTGGGGGAGAGATCACGGTCCCCACCGTTCACGGCGAGGTCCAGCTTGACGTCCCCTCCGGCACAGAGTCCGGAAAGGTCTTCACCCTCCGAGGCAAGGGACTCGACAGTGTACGGGCCCGTCGCCCCCGCGGTGACCACCATGTGCAGACCGTTGTGGCTGTACCGACCTCGGTTTCCGGCGACGAGAAGAAACTGCTGAAGCAGCTGGCAGATCTGCAAGGCTCCGAGGTGGCCGAAAAGGGCCTCTGGGGCAAGCTGTTTGGAGGCTGACATGGACGTCGAAGCACTTGAAGCGCGCATTTCTGACCTCGCGCCCACAGTCGATGCGGCGCGTGGCCAGATCGGTCGCATCCTCGTCGGTCAGACCGGCATGGTCGATGCGCTCCTGATCGGACTCCTCGCCAATGGGCATATTCTCCTCGAAGGCGCACCAGGACTCGCCAAGACCACGGCCGTCAAGGCGGTCGCCACCTCTCTGGGCCTCGACTTCTCCCGGATTCAGTTCACCCCAGACCTGCTCCCCGCCGACGTCCTTGGGACGCAGATCTACGAGCCAGCCACCTCAGAGTTTCGGACTCGGCTGGGCCCGGTCGTGGCCAACGTGCTCTTGGCCGATGAGATCAACCGTGCCCCCGCCAAGGTGCAGTCCGCCCTGCTCGAGGCGATGCAAGAGCGACAGGTCACGGTTGGTGACACCACCTATCCGTTGCCGAGCCCATTCTTGGTTCTCGCCACCCAGAATCCGATCGAGCAGGAAGGCACCTACCCCTTGCCCGAAGCGCAGGTCGACAGGTTCCTGATGAAGCTCGCCGTCGACTACCCGACGCTCGACGATGAGCTTGAGATCGTGGTCAGGTCGGCACAGCCCACCCCCGTGCTGGAGCCCGTCGCCGACGCTGCCTTCGTGCTCAAGGCGCAGGAGCTTGTGCAGCGCATCAAGTTGACCGACCCATTGCTGCGGTACATCGTCGACATTGTGCGCGCCACACGCGAACCCGGCGCGCTCGACAGCAGCCTTGCATCCGCCGTGGAGTATGGGGCGAGCCCTCGTGCCAGCATTGCCATTGCCGCTGCCGCCCGTGCGCACGCCTTCCTCGATGGCCGAGGCTACACCCTGCCCGAAGACGTCCGAGACGTCTGTGCGAACGTGCTTCGCCATCGCGTATTGCCGACCTACGAAGCGGAAGCCGACGGTATCAGCTCCGACGACATTGTCGCGCGGATCCTCAACCGTGTCCCCATGCCCTGAGTTCGCATGTCCCTGCTGACGCCAGACGAGCTCAAGGAGCTTCGCCGACTCCAGATCCGTGCGGGTCGTCGCGTCGACGCGGTGCTCGCCGGTGAGTACCGCTCGGCGGTTCGGGGACAGGGCATGGAGTTCGAGGAGGTTCGCGCCTACGTGCCCGGCGATGATGTGCGACACATCGACTGGAACGTCACCGCAAGAACCGGTGAGCCCTTCATCAAGGTCTTTCGTGAGGAGCGACAGCTCACCGTGTTGCTCGCCGTCGACATCAGTGGGAGCGTTCAGGTCGGCACGGGCGGCCGTGATGGCAGGACAGACCGTCGTCTTCAGGTCGCCCGCCTAGCCGCCGGCATCGCATGGGCAGGGCAACGAAACCGAGACCGGGTGGGTCTCTTGACCTTCACCGACACGGTCGAGACCTATCTCCCGGCCCGCTCGGGGCGTGCCCACAACTGGGCTGTCATTCGTGCGGCCTACGAGGCCAGCGCGGTTCGGCGAACCACCGACCTCGACACAGTGTTTCGTCGGCTGACGGGCATGCAGCGGCGTCGCGCAACCCTCGTCATCATCAGTGACTTCCTCGACGACGGGGACTGGGAACGGTCGCTCGCTGCGCTCTGTCGAAGGCACACCGTGTTCGCCTTCTGCCTCCACGATGAGCTCGACACTGGTCTCCCCGGACTCGGTCTCGTAGAGGTCGAAGATGCCGAGACCGGACGTCGTCAGCTGGTCGATGCCTCGGCGCTCCGCGGCACACTCTCGGTCGATGCCCGCATGTCCAAGCTTCGTCGGGCCGGGGCGCGCGCCCATGCCCTTACCTGCGAGGACGATGCCTTCCGGTTGCTCCGCAAGGCCTTCTCGGCGCCCAAAGGAGGCCGCCGATGAGCACACTGTTCTGCCTCATCGCGTGGGTCACGCTCGCCACGGCGCAAGAGCCGACCGACCTTCAGATCTACGCGCAGCTGGTCGAACCCGAGGGACGTGGCCTCACCAATGGGGTTCGTGTCGTCGTGACTGCACCACGAGCGTTTTCGTACACGCTCGATGAGCCCGACGAGGTGGCAGGTCTGGAGATCAGTGAGGCCCGGGCCTCCCGCGAGGCCATTGGTCCCAATGATGTCCTGACGGCGACATGGGTCTTCACCGGTAAACCCGGTCGCTACGTCATTCCCTCGCTCTGCGCCCGTCCCCAGACGGGGAGCCCAGCCTGCGCAGCTCCATTGTATGTGCACCTCGGCAACGCCCCCGACCGCTCCGAGCTCGTCGACCTGCACGAGCCCGAGCCCGTGGGCTCATGGGGCGATGTCGTTCCGTGGTGGAGCCTCGCGGCACTCCCCATCGTGCTGGCTGCCGGGCTCTTTGTCTGGACACGTCGAACGGTGCCCGAAGAGGAGGGCCCTGTCGAAGAGCGTCCTCTTCATCAACAGATCCTCGAGGCCTGGGCAGACACGCGCGCCGATACAGCACTCACCCGTGAGCAAAAGGCCTTTGTGCTCTCCGAGCTGTTCCGTCGCTATCTCGACGGCATGCTGGCCTTCCCCGCGATGGCGTGGTCCACACGAGAGACGCTGGCGCACTTGAAGACACTGCCCGCGCTGCCCGACCCCCACGTCCAACGCGCGCGTCGTCTGCTTCGGGCCACAGACCTTGTGAAGTACGCAGAGCGTCGTCCAGATGGGGACTTCTTTGATGGCCTACATGACGACCTGACCACCTTCATCGATGCGACCCGTCCCCGACACTGGGATGGCGATGACCAGGAGACGTCATGATCTCCTGGGCACATCCATGGACCCTCGTGCTGCTGATCCCCGTGATGCTGTTGCCGCTCCAGCCACGCTGGACGGGGCGCCTCGCGTTGAAGATCCCGGGCCCGGACATGCACGAAGCGCCCACCACCTTCCGCCGAGTCGTAGCTTCCGTCCCGCTCCTCATGCGCATGTTGGGCCTCGTGTTGCTGGTCCTCGCCCTTGCCCGTCCCCGCATCTCCAGCCGAGATGTGCAGCAGACGAGCGATGGACTCGACATCATGATGGCCATCGACACCTCGGGCTCCATGCGCCAAGAAGACCTGTCGACGCGACTCAACCCCGTCACACGGCTCCAGGTTGCCAAAGGCGTGCTGGGGGAGTTCATCGAAGGGCGCCCGTACGACCGCCTCGGCGTGGTGGTCTTCGGTGAGGACGCCTTCACCCAAGTGCCCTTGACCCTCGACCATGAGACGCTTCAGTCCGTGCTGCGACAGGTCGAGATCGGGATCGCAGGAGAGCGCCGCACGGCCGTAGGCACAGCCATCGCCGTCGCGACCAAGCGTCTTCGAGAACTAGAGGCGCCCAGCAAGATCCTCATCTTGCTGACAGATGGACGCAGCAACGCCGGCCAGCTCACGCCCGACGAGGCCGCCAAGATCGCCGCGACCCTCGACATCAAGATCTACACCATCGGCGTGGGCCGCGCGCAGCGAGGGTTCTTCTCGCTAGGCGGTGGCGATGGCCTCGATGAGAAGACGCTCACGCGAATCGCCGAGGCCACCGGAGGACGCTATTTCCGCGCCACGGACGCACGTTCCCTTCAACGCGTCTACGAGACCATCGATGAGCTTGAGCCCTCCCCCGCCGAGATTGATGAGCTGACCCAGCATCTCGAGCTGTATCCCCGTGTGCTCATCCCCGGACTGCTGCTGTTGTTGGTCGATCTCCTGCTCTCGAGCACGTGGCTCAGGAGGTGGCCATGAGTTTCGGCACACCCGAGTATGCCATCGCCCTCGTGCTCATTATCGCCCTCTCCGTCCTCGCCGTTCGGCAGCGAACCGTGCACCGGAACGCGCTTGCACGCGTGTTCACGGGCCAGCTGTTAGCCCGCGTCCTTCCCCCACACACGGACCGAAGACGCGCGTGGTCGCTTGCACTGCAGGTGGTAGGGCTGCTCTGTGTCGGTCTCGCACTCCTCGAGCCCCGGTATGGCAAAGAAGTCCGCAAGCTCGACGCACGGGGCGTTGACCTTGTGCTCGCCGTCGACCTCTCTCGATCGATGGATGCGACGGATGTCGAGCCCAGTCGCATGGAGCGCGCGCGGCGAGAGATCATGGACCTGATCGGCCTGCTCGAAGGGGACCGCGTCGGAATGGTGATCTACGCCGCGGGCGCCTATCAGAGGCTGCCGCTCACACGGGACTATAAGGCCCTCGAGCTTGTGGTGCGGGAGCTGGAGACCAGCACGTTTCAGGCACAGGGCAGCCGCCTAGGGCCGGCGATCGACGCCAGCCTTGAGCTCCTCGACCGTGCCCCCGGTCAGGCCGGGAAAGCCATTCTCGTGGTGACCGACGGGGAGGATCATGAACCCGAGACCGCCCTCGCTGCCGCGCGCAGTGCTGCGGGCGCCGGAGCGTCGATCTTCGGCCTTGTGGTGGGCCAGCGCGCCACCAACATCCCACTCCCCAATGGGAGCCTGGTCCGAGATGGCGCTGGCAATGTCGTCACCACAACCCCGAGCACCACGCTATTGACAGACATGGCTCGACTCACGGGAGGGGCAGTGGTCCAGTCCGTCGTCAGCGCCGATGATGTCCAGCAGCTGTACGCCAGCGAGATCCGGCGGACGGTGACCGCCGCAAAGACGAGCTCCATCGAACGCGAGGTCTGGAAGCTCGCCTATCAGGCACCCCTCGGCTTTGGTATCGGCGCACTCTTGCTCGGGTTCTGGCTCGGTGATGGCCGACGAAGCGCAGCGATGGCGACGATGCTCGCGTTGCTCGTCGCGCCGGCGGCGTGGGGACAGGAGAGCCTCGTCTCGGGTGACGAAGCGTACCGCGCTGGCCGGTATGAGGAAGCCGTCCAGATCTTTGAGCAGCTTGCCGGCGAGCAGCCTGGCAATCCCGACATCCTCGAGCGCCTCGGCGCCGCTCGGTACCGTGCGGGGGACTACCCGGGTGCAGCGCGCGCCTTCGACCGGCAACGAGACCTCACCAATGACCCCGATGCCGTCTTCAATTCAGGAAACGCCAACTTCAGAAGTGGTCGCTTCGATGAGGCGCTCGCCGCCTACGAGGCCGTGCTCAAGAACCAGCCCGACCACCTCGGTGCGCAGCGCAACCGAGAGCTCCTGATGAAGGAGCTCCAGCAACATCAAGCCGAGCAGCAGCAGCGGCAACAACAGCAGAATGAGCAACAGAAGGGCGAACAGCAGCAGGGCGAACAGCAGCAGGGCGAACAGCAGCAGGGCGAGCAGCAGCAGGGTGAACAGCAGCAGGGTGAACAGCAAGGCGAGCAGCAGCAGGGTGAACAGCAAGGCGAGCAGCAGGGTGAACAGCAAGGCGAGCAGCAACAAGGCCAGCAGCAACAAGGCCAGCAGCAACAGGGTCAGCAGCAACAACCCTCTGAGTCTGACGCCCAAGATGGCGATGGCACCCGCCAAGACGACCCCACCACGGGAGAGGGCGTTCGGCCCGAGGACCTCGAGGAAAATGCACCCGAGACGTCCATGGCACCCGGCGGCGAAGAGGGCACCCCAAGCGAGGTC
>JBMHDG010000037.1:0-4875 GCA_049889515.1 Myxococcota bacterium | reverse complement strand
TCGGTCTAGAGGGGGAACCATAACAATGCATGAGATCGAGCCCATTCCATTGTGACCCATCGGTCAGCGACACGAGGTAGGCCCAATGCCAGGTCGTGAATCCAAGCGAGACCTTCTGCGGCGCGCCGCGTACGACTGCTTTCGAGAGCAGGGATACACCGCGACCAGCGTCGACAAGATCTGTCGTGCCGCTGGCGTCTCCAAGGGCAGCTTCTACTGGACCTACTCCAGCAAACAAGAGATCTTCGTCGATATTCTTCGCGTCTGGACCGACGAGGCAACCGAACAGGTGCACGGCCAGTTTGACGCGGCCACAGCATCCACCGACTACGTAGGTGCCATCAAGACGGCACTCGGCCGCGAGCTCAAGCGAGGCCGTCAGATCGTTCCGATCTGGATCGAGTTTGCCTCACAGGCGCCTCGCGAACCTGAAGTTCGCGCTGCACTGTCGTCCTTCTACGCACGCATCCGACATGCCCTCACCGATGTGCTCCGACCGATTCTCGGACATGTGCTCCCCCCACAACGCCTCGAGGCCGTCTCGGCCGCCGTCTTCTCCACCTTCACGGGCCTCGTGATGCAGGAGATGGCCGATCCAGACACCGACGCTGGCGAGCTCCTCAATGACTTTATGAATGCGCTCGGCATGCTCATCGACGCTGCCCAGCGCATGGAAAACCCCGCTCACAATGCACCGTCCCTTCAGGAGTCCTGATGATGGTCGACGATCACCTTCCCGGTCCCGATGGCGAGAGCCTCAACCCTGACGAAGTCGGCTCGCCGCGCCGCACGGTCCTGACCTTTGCCGGTCAGGCTGGCGCATGGCTCGATGAGCTCGCTCAGATGAGTCGTGAGAGCGATGCGGTACGACACCTCGTCGATCTCACTGCAGACTTCCTCACGCGCATGTCCGAGCGTGACGCGATGGCCGGCTCCGGTGTGTGGGCACGCGGCATCGACGTCCGCCCGTGGTTCGAGGGCGATCGGCCCGACTCGGGCTACCTCAGCCATTGTTCGGTCTCGCATCCTTGGATCTTCGCGACCCAGATCGCGCGGTGGCTGACCGTTCGCAGTGATGTGCTCGCCCACACCGAGGTCATTGCGCTTACGGGCCACAGCCAAGGTGTTGTGCCTGCCACGTTCTTGGCGGAGACCACAGATCTCACCGTGCCCCAAGACCGCTACCTCGTGTGGCTCGAGTGGCTCGCGTGGGAAGGCATGCACATGCAACTGGCCTACAAGCGAAAGGGCGCGACCCTGCACGCCGAAGCGACGCCGATGGCCGCGATTGGCCGACTCCCGCGCCTGCGACTCGAGCCTATCTTGGCCCGCGTGAACCGCGGCTTGGCGCCCGATGCACAGCTGAGCATCAGCCTTGAGAACACGTGGGACCGAACCGTCATCTCTGGTCCACCTGAGAGCCTGGTCGTGCTTCAAGATGCGCTCGGCAAGCTCAAGTCCAAAGACGCCTCCGACCGCCGCACCCCAGACCCCATGCCCGACTTCATCTGGGAGTGGCTGGCCGTGTCGACCCCCTTCCATTCGCGCCACATGGAGCCTGGCCTCGCACCGATGCGCGCCAACCTCGAGGAGATGGCCTTTAAGGCGGTCGACAAGCTGGCCTACACCGTGCTCGATCCCTCCAATGGTGAAGCGCTCCCCGATGGAGACGCCCGCACTGAGGCCTTGCTGAACTCCTTGTTCCTTGAGCCCGTCCGCTGGCAGACCACCATGGCCTCAGCCGCCACGCTTCCGGGTGTGACCGGACTGATCGATCTCGGACCCGGCGATGGTGTGGCACGCCTCACAGCTGCCACCCTGCGCGGCACCGGACTTCCTGTCATCGCGGCAGCCACCGAAGCAGGACGGCTGCATCTCGCCGAGGGCACCACACCGCATGCGGTCGACTGGCGTCCCTACGCCCCACGCCACATCACCTTGCCCGATGGCTCCACGCGCATCGACAACCTCTGGACCCGCGCCACAGGTACGCCACCCGTCTGGCTGCCCGGCATGACCCCCACGACCGTCGAGGTCCCCCTCGTCGCCGCAGCAGCAGATGCCGGCTACATGGCAGAGCTCGCCGGCGGTGGTCAGGTCACCGAGCGGCATCTCCGCATGCGCCTCGACGAGCTCGCCAAGACCATGAAGCCCGGCGGCCGCGTGGTGTTCAACGCGCTCTACCTCGACGCCTACCTGTGGCGTCTGCACCTCGGCGAGAAGAAGCTGGTGCAGAAGCTCGCTGCGGCGGGCGCTCCCCTCTGCGGTGTGACCATCAGCGCAGGTATTCCACCGGTTGACGAGGCGGTTGCGCTTCTCGAAGAGCTTGAAGCCGTCGGGCTCTGGATGAACGCCTTCAAGCCGGGCACCGTGCAGCAGGTCGACCAAGTGCTTCGCATCGCGGCCCAGCGGCCCGAGAGCACCTTGTTCCTGCATCTCGAAGGTGGCCATGCCGGCGGCCACCATGGCTGGCACGGCCTCGAGCCCGTGCTCCTCGCCACCTACGCGCGTATTCGTCGCCACCGCAATGTGGTGCTCTGCGTCGGCGGTGGTGTCGGCGATGAGGCACGTGCCACGGAGCTGATCACCGGTGCATGGTCGCAGAAATATGGTGTCACGCGTATGCCCGTGGACTCTGTGTTCCTCGGTACCGTCACCATGGCCTGCAAGGAGGCCCTCACTTCGCCCGATGTGAAACGTGCCCTCGTGGAGGCCGCAGGCACACCGAGCTGGGTCAAGACCCACAAGGTCGATGGCGACATCACGTCGGGTCGCAGCGGCCTAGATGCCGACATCTACTACCTCGAGACCTCTGCCTCGCGTGCCGGTCGTCTACTCGACCAGGTCGCGGGAGACGCCGATGCCGCGGCACGGCGCCGCGACGAGATCATCGAGGCCCTCAGCCACACCGCCAAGCCGTACTTCGGCGACCTTGAGGCGATGACCTGGCACGCGGTCTTGAACCGGATTGTGGAGCTCATGGCCATCGGCCGCAACAGCCCCTACGAAGACGGTATCTGGCTCGACATCTCTTGGCGTCAGCGCTTCGCGGATGCCCTACGACGCGCCGAGGCCCGTGTCTGCGACCTCGATGAGGGCACATTTGAGAGCCGTCTTCAGGACCCAGACCTTCAAGACCCGCACGCATGTGTCGCCGGGCTCCTTGACGCGTGGCCACAGATCGCCACCCACAAGCTCCACCCCCTCGATGCGCGCTGGTTCGTCGACAGCCTCTGCCGGCGTCCGGGCAAGCCCGTGCCGTTTGTTCCCGTCATCGATGAGAATGTGCGCAAGTGGTACGCCTCTGACTCGCTCTGGCAGGCCCACGATCCGCGCTACACGGCCGATCAGGTCCTCGCCATCCCCGGCCCTGTGGCCGTCTCTGGCATCAAGAAGGTCGATGAGCCCATCGGTGAGCTTCTCGGACGCTTCGTGCACGGCCTCACCGATGCCCTCGGCGAGCCTGCAGGGCGCGCACTGCGCCAGCCTCGCCTGCGCACCTCTTCAGAGGGCTTGACGCGCGGCTGGACCAACGCCGGACTCGACATCCAGGCCCAAGAGGGCGCCACCTGCTGGGATGCTGCCCTGACCGACGTCGGCGGACCCGTGGTCGATGCCTTGCTGGCCGAAGATGGCTGGGCTCAAGGACGCCGCGTCCCCAATCCGATCCGCAAGCTCTGTGAACCCCGTGACGGGGCCTCACTCCTCATCGCCGAGGATGGCCACACTGCCACGTGGACCTTCGAAGACGAGCGCGTCTCCCTGACCGCAAGCGCCACCGGCCTCACCATCGCGGTCCATCCGCGACTCGCCGGCGAAGCCACGGTGTGGAGCTTCGATGCACGCCTCGAAGGCGGGGCGATCGTCCATGATCTGGACCCATCCCTCGCGATCTTCTACCCAGCGGCCCTCTTCGGCGAGGCGCTGCCCGAGGTTCCCCTATTCTCGACCACACGCGAGACCGTGACCGTCACCCCAGACCGTGCCGAGGCCTATGCCCGCGTCACCGGTCGGGTGAACCCTGAGGGTCTGGCCTCTGACCTGGTCTTCTCGCTCACCTGGAAGCCTCTCTTCGCGGCCCTTCAGGCGTGCCCCGAGGGCATGCTCCGGCTCGTGCACCTCGAACATGGTGTCGAGGTGGGTCCCGATGGACTCCCAGAACCTGGCGAGTCGGTCGAAGTCTCCGCCCGTCTCACCCGTGTCGAAGACGGCGCGCGAGGTCGCACCATCCACGCGATCGCCCAGGTGGACGGCGGCCGACGGGCCACCCTTCATGCCATGTTCTTCGTGCGCGGCGATGCCTCGCACACCCCATGGGCTGTGAGAGCACTCGAGGACCGCAGCGCGACCCTTGTCATCGATGGTGCAGCACGAGAGTTCTTGGCAACCCATGACGACATCACGCTCACGGGCGAGCTGACCGACCGTGTCATGGTCGAGGTCGAGCTCGGCGAGACCCGCCACCGCGACGGCCGCGCCGACGGCCACGCGATCGGCACCCTGTTCAACGGAGAGACCGTACTCGGCCACATCGAGATGAAGGGCAGCTTCGAAGGGTCGCACCCGATCGGCGCCATGATCGATGCGCTGAAGGCCGACGAGGCCACCGATGCCGCAACACCTCCCCTCACCCTCGCGACCGTTCAAGATGTGGCGCCCGTCAATCCCGCGGCCTTTGCCCGCATTGGACGCGACTACAACCCGATCCATGTCAGCCCCGTCATGGCCCGGTTCGCCGACCTCGACGGACCCATCGTGCACGGCCTCTGGTCCGCTGCCCGCTGTACCGCCTTTGTGGTCGACCATGCCGCAGACGGTGACGCGACCCGCATCACGCACTCTCGCGTGCAGTTCCTCGCTCCCGTGGCGCCAGGA
>JBMHDG010000036.1:0-9271 GCA_049889515.1 Myxococcota bacterium | reverse complement strand
CCCCCCCCCCCCCCCCCCCCCCCCCCCCCCCCCCCCCCCCCCCCCCCCCCCCCCCCCCCCCCCCCCCCCCCCCCCCCCCCCCCCCCCCCCCCCCCCCCCCCCCCCCCCCCCCCCCCCCCCCCCCCCCCCCCCCCCGCCCCCCCCCGGGGTGGGGGAGACCTGGGTGATGCTCGTCGTCATTGTTCTGTAGAAATGTATAGACACTAGTACCGTGCGGTTAGGCTTAATAGGTCTACCGCTCATCGTCGCACTCTCAGCGCACTAGCTAGCCGCAGGGGAGAAACTCATTATCTCGCAAATCCATCCTGTGAACTTACACGATTTTTATATATGAGGTACCTTCGAAGGTATCCGTAAAATAAAGGCTACAAAAGAGCTAGAGATATTCAAGAACTTGTGCTATGACCTTTTCGATAATAAAGCTGCCGATGAAAAACAAAAAAAAAAAAAAACCCCCACACCATCCTGCTTCCTCCACCTCCTAACCTGTCAGCCTGTCCTTTCTGCTCTCGGCGTGCGCGCGTCGCGAGTCGTGGCACTTTTTCGTAAAAGTACTTTTCGACTGTAGATAAGGTTGAAAGGGTTCGCCGGGACCACCGGCCGATCAGTCCGTCACGCGCACACTACTACAACGAGCGAGGTTTTGCGACCCCGTATATGAGAAGAGCGCTCCTGTTGCTCGCATCAAGGAGATCAAGTGACTTGCCACATCTCGCCGCCGCCGCCGCCGCCGCCGCGACGCTCTTGAGCCTCGTTGACACGAATGGTGCGCCCATCGAGTTCAGCACCGTCCATCGCCTTGATGGCCTCGTCGGCTGCTTCAGCATCAGCAAAGGTCACAAATCCGAATCCTCGGCTCCGACCGGTCTCACGGTCAAGAATCACCTTGGCCTCACTCACCTCTCCGAACTGGGAGAAAGCATCAAAAAACGACGCATCATCTGTGGCCCAAGCCAGACCGCCGACAAACAGCTTCTTCGACATCAGTACTTATCCTCTTCCTACGCGAATCTTCGCGCACCGGCAACATGCCGGTCAAACCTGCGCTTTACAGGAAACCTAGGAACACCCTAGGCGCCGATTTCCCCGATGACCCAAGTGCCATCGGCGAGACGCAAAACGCAGCCGCCTCTCAGCGACGCCCCTAGCTACTTCATCGGCGTGCTTTCGTCCACGGGTGGCACCGTAAAGACACGTATCAGAAACCTCGGCAGAGAACTGGCCGCACGGGATCGAAACGCCTATGGCGCCCGCCCGGAGTGTCCAAATGTCAGAAGAATCGGTCGAGTCCTTTGAATCTCTCGGCCTCATCGAAGGCCTGCTGTCGTCTCTCAAGCGTCTCGGGTTCGAGCGTCCTACCGACATCCAAGCCCAGGCCATCCCTCCCCTTCTCGAAGGCCGAGACGTCATTGGCCGTGCGAGGACAGGTTCTGGCAAGACAGCGGCCTACGCCATTCCTATGCTTCAGCGCATTCAGTCCTCGAATGACAAGGTCCGGGGACTGGTGCTCGCCCCAACCCGTGAGCTGGCACTCCAGGTCACGCAGTCCATCCGTGACCTCGCCAAGGGCCTCCCCGTCCGTGTCGTCACCATCTATGGTGGCGCGCCCTATGCGCCACAGCTCCAAGCGCTCGCCTCGGGTGTCCCTATTGTTGTCGGCACCCCCGGACGTGTGCTCGACCACATGGCTCGGGGTTCGCTCGTGCTCTCTGATGTGGAGTTCCTCGTTCTTGACGAGGCCGATGAGATGCTTCGGATGGGCTTTATCGATGCTGTCGAGGCTGTCATTGCAGCGTGTCCGAACGACAGGCAAGTCGCCCTGCTCTCGGCCACCATGCCCCGCGACATTCACCGCGTGGCGACCGGACACCTCAATGACCCCGTCGAGCTGCAGCTTGCCGACAGTGGTCCCCGCGTCGATCACATTGACCAGCAATGGATCCGCGTGGCTCAGCGCAACAAGCTCGAAGCCCTTGAGCGTATCCTGATGACCTCTCCGCCGGGCGCGACCATCGTGTTTGCGCGAACCCGGCGTGGGTGTGCCGAGGTGGCCGACGCACTCACGCGAAATGGCATTGCCGCAGACGCGCTTCATGGCGACCTCACCCAGGGCGCGCGGGAGCGTGTGGTGCACCGCCTGCGGTCGGGCCGTCTCTCAGTCGTCATTGCCACCGATGTGGCAGCTCGCGGCATCGACGTCGAGCACATCGGACGGGTCATCAACCTCGATCTCCCCGATGATGCCGAGACCTATGTCCACCGAATCGGACGTACCGCGCGAGCAGGACGCGAGGGCGAGGCCATCACCTTCGTGACGAGCAGCCAGCGTAAGCGCCTCGGACACATGAGCAGAACGCTGGGCGCAGAGATCCGAAAGGCCCAAGTGCCCACCGATGCCGACATTGCACTACATCACCGCAACCGGCTGCTTCACGACCTTCAGCGCACTTTCGAGACTGCAGACCTCGGCCCCGCCCATGCGTGGATGCAAGATCTGTACGAAGAAGGGTGGAAGCCTGGCGATCTCGCCGCTGCCGCACTCACCCGACTCGCGAGCCTCGAACAGCTCGACCTTCGGCCTCCAGATGCGCTCAGAGCTCCAGATGCGGACCCTGCAGTCGACGACGAAGAAGTGCTGCACGCACCTATTGTCGAAGTGTTCATTGGCATTGGAGACCGCAATGGCGTTCGACCGGGCGACCTGGTCGGTGCCATCGCCAATGAGGCTGGGATTTCGTCGAAGCACATGGGTAGAATCACGATTCTGCACCGCAAGAGCTTTGTGGCGATGCCGGAGCCCATCGCGCAACAGCTGTTGAGTCAGCACCGTCAGCTCGAAATCCGCGGCGTTGCAGCCAAGCTCGACATCGCGAAAGGTACACCGCGACGTCAGCCCCCTCCCCGCAAGTTCCGCGGTCCGCGGAAGGGACGGCACCGGCGCCGCTGACACGGCACTCATTCCCTGGACGCGAGTAATCCCCGGGCGCCTCGGTTGTTCTCAGTCACCGTTGTGTCCACCAAGAACATGGATGCGAGTCCCAAGACCCGAACCACCGGTAGCGTCCGTTCGGTGAACTGAATGGCATACGTGTCGGCATCCGAGAAGAACTCTCGGAGCACGCCTCCCCACTTCTTGCCGATGCGTGCCACCTCCTGTCCCCGCATGTCCACGACGGGATAGGTCCAGAGCCGAAAGAGCGGTCGCCGAATCTGCGCAAGACGTGTGCCGTCGGGTGCACGTAGGACGTACTTCCGGCCAAGGAGTGACCACGCCCTCGTCACGCTCCCGAAGTGCCGCTCGCCCTCAAAGACCTCGATTCGGTGGAAGAAGAACGAGAACCCCTTGGATATCCTACCCATCTCCCGACCCTCACTATCGAAGATGGCATAGGTCAGGCTGGCCCACGTGCCGAGGAGGTTGCGCCGGATCAAGCCCCAGACGCCTCCGCGATCTTCCATCACCGAGCCGATGACCTGCCCGTTGGCCCCTCGAAGCGAGAAGCGGTTGGGCGCATCCCACCCAAACACCACCTCACTCAGCTCCACTTCTTGCCGCATCGCAACCAGCTCATGCCGGCTCAAGAGCCCGAGGAGCAGCGAATCGGCGTGAGTCGTGACTGATGTGACCGTGTCCCGTGTGGCGCCCATGCGTCCTCCCCGTCCCGCGAACCATACCTGTGTAGCTCACGGGACGGGGCACGTGACGCTATCGCTTGCGCTCATCGAAGCGCAGGACGCCATCCCGGCTCGCTGCATCGAGGCGGGCCACGATTGCAGGACGAATCTCATCTGGCGCAATCACGGCATCGAGGGATCCCACCTCGACCGCGCGGTCCACCGTGTGAATGCCATCGAAGCTTGCGGCAACCTCACCCTGAACTTCGAGCGTGACCTCGGCCACCAGCGCATCATGCGCTTCGCGAAGCCGCGGACGGTCCGAAGACGACGCCTCGGCGAGTGCCTTCTTGGACGCCACGACCCGAGCATCTTCTGCGACCCGGCCCCGCACCACACGCGGGAAGACCACCGCAGCGGCTGGCGCCCCGCCGATGACCGAGGCGTAGCTGCCCTCGACCGCCAGCGAGGTGAGCTGCGGATTCAGCGCCTTCGAGAAGACCACGTAGGCACCGCCATGATAGCGGCCGATCACCACAAACACGATGGGTCCGTCGAAGTTGACCACGGCGCGGCCAATCTCGGCACCGAACTCCAGCTGCCACTTTCGCAGCGACTCGGGGGACCCGTCGAAGCCACTCAAGTTCGCGAGCACCACCACGGGTCGGTTGCCACTGGCCGCGTTCAGCGCACGTGCAACCTTCTTGCTGCTCATCGGGAAGAGTGTTCCACCCGTCCATGTGTCTGGACCATCGAGCGGCACACGCCCACGCCGAGGCAGAGGCCTGGACTCAATCCCGAGAAGACAGACGGGATGTCCGCCCACATGCGCATCCCATACGACCGCAGTCTCGGCATCACGCATCGTGCGGAACCGCTCAAGATGCCCACCATCACGGTCGATGACCGAGTTCATGACCGCGCGAATCGCAAACGGTCGACGGCGGCCCGGGTTGGTCTCATTGTTGAAGACCTCGCCGACCGTCGTAAACCCGTCATCGGTCGTGGACACATAAGGGAAGTCGAGGATCGAACGGTCGACAGGGTCGGAAGTCTCGAGACGCGCAGGTGCACCGTCCGCATCGTAGGTGAAGCGGTAGTGCTCGAACAGAATCGCATAGGCTTCGCCCAAGTTCGACGCGAAGTACTGCGCCTGCCCATTGGGACCCATGATGCGCTCAAAGCCACCGATGCCCTTCTCGTCTTCGGCTGCAACCGCGCCAGAGTACTCGAGGGCCTTCTTACCCGTCAGCACCATCGACCCTGCAGGCGTCATGATGAGGATGCCCCGCGTGTGCATGAGCATGGTGGCCTCGGCGTTCCAGTAAGACTGGGCACCGACGTTGACGCCATTGATGATGAGGTGGATGACCCCACCCTTCTGCGTGAACTCCACGAGACGTCGCAGGACAGCTGCCGTCCAGTCGAGGTTCTCGGTGCCGCTGTCCATCGCGATGCGTGCGCCTGCAGAGATGGAGACCCACTCCACGGGGAGGTTTCGCTCCTCTGCGAGGTCGAGTGCTGCCAGAATGCGTCGACACTCGGGCTCTGCCAGCGACCCCATCGAATGGGTCGGGTCACCGCCAATCCACACACGCGTGATGCCATCCGGATGCTTGCGGGTCTCATTCGACATGAGCCCCAAGACCACACCGCAGGTGTTTTGTCCCCATGGCCGCTCCACGGCCACGAGCTTGTCATCGACGAGGTCGTACTCGACAAACCGACCACGTGCCATGTCTGCATGCGGCGGTACGCCTTCGCTGGTGCCCCCCTCGAGCATACGGAGGATCTCGTAGGGGTAGATGAGGCCCCAACGGCGTGACCGCAGCAGGCGCTCTTCGTAGCGCGACAAGCCCGTCACGGGCTGGTTGTCGACGACCTCAGCATGCACCTCAAGGCGGTGCCGGCCAGGTCGCACCAGACGGAAGTCCGTCACGTCGAGGCTGCCATCGGCCGTGAGCACCGGCATCCGTACGACGACGCGCTCGAGGCCAAGTCCTTGTGCAGGTGCCGCAAACGAACCTGCCAAGCGTGCAATATCTCTCGCCGTCGCTTCAACAGGCGACTGAACCGTCAGCAGTACACGGTTCTGCAGCAGGCGAGACCGCACGGCACGCCGCGACTGCAGGTCACGAACGAGGCGGAGCCCTTCGTTGTACGCCCGATCAAATTCCCAGAGGTCTGCGGCTTCGGCCTTGGCCAGGTCGCGGGGGGTCGAGACGACCTCACCCACGACGATCACACGCTCGTCTCTGGCGTTGTCACGTGAGCGCATCCAGAGGGCACGAACGCGCTCCCGCCCATGAACCTGAAGCAACTCGAATCCATCGTACCGATCGAGCTCCAGACGACGCACATCTTCGGGGTGCAACGGACCCTCTGCCTGAACGCCATGCTGGTGAAGCACGGAGCCATCGGCGCCCACCCATGTGGCGGTGACGCCTTCGTCCACGGCCTCTGGCCGTGAGGCCGAGAGCCACTCCACGGCGCCATTGGGTCCATCTCCCCAGCTGACCGTGACGGTGCTTCCGTCGGCCAGCGTGAGGTCACCACGATCCCCCTTCGTGGCAGCCGACCATGAGGCCCCCTCCAGTCGGTCGCGGTAGAGACGTCGGGTCACCAGCTCGGCGAGCAGCGCGCGTCCCTCCGAGCTCGTCGCATCGTCATGGAGGCGCGCCATGGCGCCAGGAATCACATCATGCGGCGTTCGGAGGACTTCGGCGAGGCCTGCATCTGCACCCGTGGCCATCGTGTCGAGACGCCCTGCGAGGGCGCTCTCCCCGGCACGGAAGCGGGCCCGATCGTAGAGGGCATACCGGGCCTGTCGCGCATTGTCGCTCACGAATGGGTGCGCTGGGGAGGCCACCTTGGCGACCCGGTCCAGCAGCTCCCGCGTAATCGCGGTATCGGTGAAATCAAACCCGGCCGACTGCAGGGCGATGCTCACGCGTAGGAGTGCCGACGCCATGCGGTGGCGAAGCCCGCCCGCACGATGGGCCATGGCGAGACGGAACAAGGATTCCCGGAGTTCATCAGAGGGATCGAGGGCATGAACGCCATACCAACGAAGTGCACGCTGGAGCATCGGTGCGAAGGTCGGCCCGGTACCGTCTTCGCCAAGGTGATGGCGCCGACAGAAGCTGTAGAACGCGACCTCGGCCGACACGGCTGCGGCTTCTTCTGGCAAGGGCAACAGCGTCCGGTTGAATAGCGTCTCTACATCCGCAAAGACCTCGAGCGAGGACACGAGTGGCATGAGCCGCTCGGGATGCTTCAGAGCTGCGTAGGATGCCTCGTCATCCAACCATGCGAGCAGCGGCTCTGCGTGATGTTCCATGACATCATACCCAAGGAATACGGCCTTGATCGTCGAGGTGAGATCGGCGACCGCCGCAGCCGCAGAGGCTTCATCGAGCATGTCGATGGCCCCGACGGAGAGGCCGCCGTCGACCTCGAGCGCTTGACGCGCTGCCACTGGAGGTGCTGGCGCCTCGAAGGTGGGGCGTGAGGCGCCCTCATCACCGCTGGGTCGGATGACCACGAGCGGAGCGCCAGCCGTGACCTGCTGGTTGGGTCGCGCTTGGACCGAGGCCACGACGCCTGCTTCCGTGGCGTAGAGGGGTGTCTCCATCTTCATCGCTTCGAGCATGCAGATCAGGTCGCCCACGGCGACCTCTTGGCCCGCCTCCACCGCGACGCGGGTCACGAGCGCAGGCGCAGGTGCCGACACCACACCACCGCTGGCGCGCTCGACATGATGCAGCGCACCCTCGATGTCCACATGCACACCGCGCTTACCGTCAGCATGCAAGACGCGATACCGTCGCCCATTCAAGTGGAGCAGCGACGTGTGTGTGCCGAGCGACTCGAGGCGAAGCAAGTGCATGCGCCCCTCGGTTCCTGCGAGGTAGACCTCACGGCCAAGGCTGTAGACCTGAATGTCTGCGCGGACACCGCGCAGCTCGAGTTCATGCAGCTCACCATCGGGTACCGGCACACGCTGTGGAATGCCGTGAGTGACCTCACCGTAGAATCGGTTCCGCTCCGCGAGCTCTTCTGCGCGTGTCGTGACCACACCCGCCACGAGCATCGCCTCGAAAGCACCCCGACGCACGTCAAGCAGGCCATCGCGTGTCGCGTCGTCGAGCCATCGGGTGTGCGCCTCTCCTGATCGCATCTCGGGCCGGGCGAGCAACTCGAGCAAGAAGGCCCGGTTCGTCGCGCCGTCCTCCACGAGCACATCGAACTCATGGAGCGCGCGCTCAAGACGGGAGATGGCCACATCACGTGTCGGTCCCCACGCAATGACCTTGGCGATCATCGAGTCAAACTCGGGCGCGATACGCGAGCCCTCGAGGACACCGCTGTCGACCCGAATGCCGGGACCACTGGGCGGACGGAACACGCGCACCAAGCCGGGGGCAGGCCGGAAGCCCGCCTCGGGATCTTCTGCGTTGAGACGAGCCTCAATGGCCCAGCCATGGGATTTTGTCAGGCCGGGGTCCCACCCCACACCACGCGCAATGTCGAGCTGGGTCTTGACCAAGTCACAGCCCGTGATGGCCTCGGTGATGGTGTGCTCGACCTGAAGGCGGCTGTTCACCTCAAGGAAGGCCGCCTGGCCAGTCGATGGCACGTAGAGGAACTCGGCGGTGCCCACACCCCGGTACCCCGAGGCCTCGGCGAGTCGAACACTCGACTCGCAGAGCGTGGTCTGCATCAGCGGCGGCAGAACCGGCGACGGTGCCTCCTCGACCACCTTTTGATGGCGACGCTGCAGCGAGCAGTCCCGCACGCCCATCGCACGCCCGCGCCCATCGGCGCCCACGACAATCTGCACCTCGATGTGTCGCGCACCGTTGACGCACTGCTCGAGGAACAAGCCGCCCTGGCCAAATACCTTCTTCACCTCGTCGATGACCGTCCGGACGGCGTCGGTGAGGTCTTCGGGGGCGTCAACCTTTCGGATGCCACGTCCACCGCCGCCAGCGCTGGCCTTGACCATCAACGGAAAACCAACCTTGTTACCCGCAGCCACAATCTCGTCTTCGGACGCATCGAGTGCAATCTCGAGCCAAGGCGCGAGCGGCACACCGGCATCTTCTGCCAGGCGCTTACTCGCAATCTTGTCGCCCAAGGCATCGATCGCCGCCGATGATGGGCCGATAAACGTGATGCCCTCGGCCTCGAGACGCTCTACGAATCGGGCGTCTTCGCTGATGAATCCCCACCCGGGCCAGACCGAATCACACTTCGCCTCGTGGAGCTTGGCGATCACCGAGTCCGCGTGGACATAGGCGCTGACCATGCCGCCGGCGCCGTCGGAGACCAGCGCAGGACCCAATCGAACGGCCTCGTCTGCCAGCCGCACGAACGGCGCAGAGGCGTCGGCATCGGTGTAGAAGGCAATGGCGCGCAGCTGCGTGCCGCGTTCGAGGTTGTATTCGCGTAGGGCACGCAAGAATCGGATGGCAGGCTCGCCGCGATTCAAAATGGCGACGCGGTGAAGGGCTTCCTGGCGACTCATCGACACTCCCATGGAGCCGGGTTCGGCTCCGTGTTCCGTGAAAACCTGATCACTGAGGAGGCGACACCTAGCCGCTCTGTGCGGCGCGTGGGAGCCCAAAACTGGCCTTCAATTTACTTTCTACTC
>JBMHDG010000035.1:0-6878 GCA_049889515.1 Myxococcota bacterium | reverse complement strand
ACCGACGACACCACATGGTCGATCGCCCTCGAGGAGCCACGCGACCTTGGACGCGTGTTCTCCGAGCGCGCCACATGGGTCACCGTGCAGTCTTTTCCGATTGAAGTCTGGATCGATGCCGGTGCTGGCTGGATAAACACGGAGCTCCCTCCGGAGACCGGTGCACACGCTGCGGAGCTGCTCGACGTCGCGGGCGACCGCGCACTCGTCGCCGTCCGCGATCCCAAGGGTAACACCTTGTGGGAGACCACCGACGGTGGGGCCACCTGGACACTCGCGCATCAGGTGGAGGGTAGCCTCTCTGATGCCGTGCTTCTCGCGGATGGCGGCTGGTGGCTGGTCGAAGCCATCCGAAACCTGTGGCACCGGGAGGGCCTCACGGGTGTGCCCAGCGCCGTCGTCTCCACCGTACCCATGATTGGTGTGTCCGTCGCCGATTCCGCACCAGAGGTCCGCGGCTACGCGTCGGCGAGTCTTACCGGTGGCCTGGTGCACGGCATCCAAGACGACGGGACCGTCTCCCCCTGGCTGCGCCTACCAGACGTCACAGCACCGCTCGACTGCCCTCCAGACAGTGACCACGCGCGCGTGTGCGAACCGTTGTGGCCCCTCGTCCAAGCCCAGCAGCCTGAGCCGATCGACACGGGCCTCGGCATCGTGGACGTACCAGAGCCGCCTCCTTGCGGGTGTGCCTCTGGACGACATCCCGCAGCCTGGTGGTGGCTAGCGCCGTTGGTTGGGCTGGCCCGCCGTCAGGGGGTCAGGCGAAACACCAAGTTGGACGCGCTGTCGACAAACCAGAGTTCCTCTGCCGACGGTGCGACAAGGCCCTTGATGGCTTCGGGGCCACGCCCCGTGTCGTAGCGATCGAGGAGCGTGCCGTCGAAGGCATCGAACGCCCAAATCTCACCGGTGGCGTGATCGCTCACGAACAAGGTGCCGTCCACCTGCGCGAGCCCGCTCGGCCAGATGAGCTCTGCGTGTCCACTCACGAGGTCGGTGAAGGTGGCATCGGTCACACGGTAGTGCGTGGTTCCGGGCTCCGCGACAGGAAGATCACGGCCTCGCTCGCCCGAGTTGATATCGAGCTGGACGACACGCGCGTTGGCAGGATCCGCGATCGTGACCAGACCCGATGCGGCATCATAGAGCATGTGATTGGGCACGCCCTTGACGTAGCCGAGATCACCGCCGGCATACTCCACCGTGATCCCGTCAGAGTGGTCATCGTAGCCAGGACCGTGATCCTCGACGAAGTCCACAGACTCAATGGTCTCGTTCAGCCCATCAAACACGAAGTACCGGTTTCCCTCGCCACTCCACGCGATGCCCGTACACAGAGGCGTCTCATGCTGCATGTCGAGATGTGACCCGAGATCGGCCGGAAACCCAAAGAGGTCCGTCAAAAACTCCACAGCTTCCGGATTGCTTGCGCCGAAGATGTCGAGGTCATTGGACCAGAGGCTGGGGCCCGTGAAGTCATCACCGGGTGCGGTGCCATTGTAGGTGTTGCGGCTTTCCTGGCAGGTGGCGAAGGTGCCGGGCTGCCCAAAGGCAATGCTGCTGACCTTCTCCATGAAGTGCAGCGCGTACGGATCGATACGGTGCTCACTAGTCTGGGCATCCGTGCCGGCATTGTCGACAATCGTGACGCTGTCATCGCGCTTACTGACGACCCAGAGGCGCCCCTCAACATCGGCATCGAACGCAAGGTCGGTCGGCGCGTTGAGTCCGTCATCGGCCGTGAGCATGACCTCCAGCGTTGTGGACGCTGGGTCGCCCTCACCAAACACAGTCATCGAGGCCGGCGCGCACCCCACGCCAAGCCAGACCACGGCACCTAGAACGACCCTACCCTGCATCGCAACCTCCCCGAGTGGCGAAAGGTACCCGATCAGGTACGCGAAAACGTCTGAATGTTGTCAGAGTCGGTACCACATCCCGGTCAGTTCATGCCGCCACCGAAGTAAAGGATGGCGCCAATCACCGAGAGCACCCCCAACACGACCATGGCCACCTTGATGGGATCGATCGGTCGGTCACCCGTAATGGCGCCCGTACGCCCATTCACCAGCACCCGAAAGGGCTTTTCGCGGTACGTCGCCACACCGATGTAGACGGGAACATAGACTGCTTGGCCCGAGACATCGTCCTGCCCGACAGCACTGTAGCCGAGGTCCGAGATGCCTGGCGCAGCCTCACGCGACAGCCGATGCCCCATCTCAAGGACCCCCTGCTCATACGCCGCAGCTTCCGTAAGCGTTGCAATCTCAAACGTACCGGGAGGATCGTTCGCATCCCATGGCTGAAGGCTCTCCTCGTCAAAGACGCCGAGGTTTCTGAGTTCGACACGCGTCAGAGCTCTAGAGCTCGGGACCATCACGCCACGCATCTGCGCAGTTTTTGAGCCACTCACAGGCCGCTGGCCCGACTTGGTCGAGGCACGCTTGAGTCCTGCCCAGTAGACGGTCACCGTGCCACGCCACGACCATGCAGGCACCAGCACATCCTTGAAGCTTGTGGCGGCCTCCTTGAAGGCCCCAGGTGTCCACCACGAGGCACTCGCAAATGAGACAAAGGATGCGCGAGCTTCTTCTTGGGTGGTTGAAAACGGCAGATACCCGTCTGGATCCACAGCGATAGCGTCCTTCAACGGTTCGAGGGCCTCGGTGCCACAATACACACACGCTGGTGCCGCATGCCCGATACGGAAGGCCATGGTGCCACCGCAAGAACCACACATCATGGCTTGAATGGGTGCGTTCATCTCCCCTCCCTACAGGTATTGGGCGCCGGCCACGATTCCGGCCACCACCAACAGAATGAACAGGATCAGGAGTCCGACCTTGAGGTAGGACGTCGGTGCTGCACCCACCACTTCAGACGTCTGTCCATTGACCAACACCCGAACCGCGTTCTCCCCCGCACTCACCACACCGACCCATACGGGCATCATGATGAGCTCCGGCGCTTCGAGGGTCACCTCGGTGGAGCAGGAGGTCACGGACTTGGAGTCACCGGGCAACAGCTTGTGTTCAATGGCGCGTCGCGCGAGGTCCTTCAGCTCTTGGTGCGCCGTCTCGCGGGCTTCGTCTCGAGGAATGCTCGGGAGCTCACTCACGGTCCCAGCGATGAGGTCAGGCCGCCATGCCACAGCTTCGCCGAGGTCAAAGGGCTCGAGTTCATTGGCTTCTGGCTCGGTCACGCCACGGCTGGCACTCACGAGGTTGCGAACCCAGCGGCTCCCGTGCTTGCCACTCATGGTGAACCACTCGGTGCGGGTCTCGGTCTTGGACTTGCCCTCGCTGTCCGTCGTCGTGACTTTGTATTCGATGCCAATCTTACTCTCGTAGACGGACGCAGTCTCCCCGTTGAAGGCATACATCGGCACAAAGGTGGCAGATAACTTCCCGCTCAACGCCGCCTTTCGGAAGGCCTCTGGTGCAAAATATCGGGTCGCCAACCACTGCTTGAGGGCGTCTCTCGCCCGATCGGCCTTGATGGCAAACGGTACGAGCAAGTCGATGGCGGCGGCCTCTGCAGCGGCCACGTTGACCAACGGGCTGCCGCAGAACGAACAAGATGTATTCGCCTGATCCTCTGGCAGGTCGACCATCGCGCCACAGCACGTACACTCTGCTGCGGACATCAGTCCCTCCAGGTCAGCTGGTAGCTCATGTTGTGCCCGATACGCTCCGAGAACTTGCGCACCGAGCTTGCCGCCATGCGCTCACTCAAGCCGACGGGCATCTTCGTGACCAACCACCCCAGGACACCGAGCGTCTTTTCTCGCACGAGGGTGCGGTTGCCCGTCGCGGGTCGGTAGCCCACCTCCGCTTCGATCTTCTGTGCGCGTGACATCAGGTCATAGACCGCCCGAAACACGATGAACGAGGTCTCATTTTGGTGAACCGCCCAGTTGGCGACCGGCAGAAAGTCAATGAAGTGGATCAGCTGGTAGTTCATCTGAATCCAGAAGTCTTCGGCCGTGAGCGTGATCGGTGCGTTGTCGATCACGCGATGGCACGAGATAGACGCCAAGCGGTCGATACGGTGCATGTTGGCGTTTAGCTCCTCGCGCAGCCCATGGTCATAGAGCAACCGCAACACCGAAGGAAACGCCTCGATGTGGGTCCACTCAAAGTCCGTGAGGTGCGTGCGCAACGCATCGATCTTGCTCGCTTCCATCGCGAACGTGTTGGTGCCTGTGCCAAGGATGGAGTGAAGCAAGGCCACGATGGGTGAGTGCTGCGGGTAGTGGCGCGCCGTGTACTCGAAGCAGAAGTAGAGATGGTCGAGAAACGACCCATCAGCGTGCTCGACATCGAAGTCGCACTCCTCGACGAGAAACTGCAGCAGCGCTGGTGACACCTCGGGGAGCGGCGTCTCGGCCAACTGCTTGGCGTAGGCTGCCGACATGTCCTCGGTCACCACGCGATCAAAGCTGACCTCTTTACCGACGCGCGAGGCCATCACGAAGCGCTGTGGCGCGCCTTCGAGCGTCTTGAAGATGGTGCGATCGAGGTCGAAGTCTGGAATCGGCTCAATCGACACGCGACCCGTGTGCTCGAGTGCGCTCCCCTTGACGATCATGGCCTTGCGGTGGGTTGTGGGCTCGGGTCGGTCAGTGGCCAGCTGCATCAGTCACCTCATGTCACGGTGCCGACAGTCTACCGCACTGCGGGCCCTGAGCCACCCGGTTCGACGGACACATCGATGATCTGCACCTCACCGCCCGCACGCAGCAAGGTCTCGGCGAGGAGCGCAGCCGTCTCCGCCGCAAGTTCCGTGCAGAACGAGGCGCGTTCCGGGCTCCGAAACGCAGAGAACTGCTCGACCAGGCCGTCACAGTGACGCTGCTTCGTCTCGGTACGCGCCGACCACTGCGCATCATAGAACTGAATGGCGTCGACCATGAGCGGGTGGGGTGCTCCGGACGGGTCGGGGTCACCCAAGAGCTCGCCAAGCACCATGCGGCCACCGAGCCGTGTACCGCACTCCCCTTGACCGGTGATGCCGCCCTTGCGCAGCGCTTGGTACGGCCGTGTCGGCCGCGCGAAGGTCTCTGCAATGGCGATGCCACACGAGCGATGGGCAATCACACGGCCCTCATACCGCAGCAGAGCCCCTTCTCGGGCCCGTGCCACCACCAGCGCTTCATCCCTCGTCAACGATCGGGTCCACCGCATCACATGCCTCGGTCGCGTTACAGCAGGCATCCTACCCCGAGGCCACCATGTTGCGAACCCTTCCCCTCGTCTTGCTGCTCGCAGGATGCCCGCCGCGACAGCCGGATCCGCCTCCCACGACCCCACCTGCCGACAAGGTGACGCCCACGCCGCCCCCCGCCGAGTCCATGCCCTCTGGTCGCACCGCGCCGCCCATCACCCCGCCAATCGTGTCCTCTCCCCCGGGTAGCTGGACCTGCGCGACCGAACCTCTGCCCGGCGCTGACGAGGCTAGACCCATGGTGCTGCGTGCCGCCGGCGTACCCGCGAACGGTTCACTCTCGCTGATGCTTCAGCCAGGCCCCCTTCATGGCCCAACCGGCACCCAAGAAGTTCGGTTCCCGCATACGCTGACCCTTCCGAGCGGCGCGACCGAGGTCACAACCCCGATTACGTACAACAACGCGTCCGTTGACCTGCACTGCTGGACCGTTCACGCGGCACAGACCTACAGGTACGACGGCGTTACGGGTACCTGCACACAGGCCGATGGGACCCAAGGCCGCAATGCTTGGTCCATCATTCGCCTCCGCGAGACCCGCGACGCCGAGTGCGCAGATCTCACTGGGCTCGACCTCGGTGAGGGCGACCTGTCGTATCCCACCCTGTCTTGGAACGGCCGAGGCGCCTTGTTCACCGACTCCCAGCTCGTCTTTGCCATCTGGAACGGCCCACTCGAAGGGGCGGACCTGTCCGGCATCTCCTACGGATATGCCACCATCAAGGGCTCCACCGATGCACACACCCGCCGCCCCGTACAGGGCTGTAGGTCACGCACGGGCCCCCTCGAGTGCTCGCTGTAGGGTAAGGTCTCCCCGAACCCAATCGGGAGACAACATGAGGTCATCACCACTCGGCATGACGGCACTGCTCACCCTGGCGTTGGCCTGCAACAATGCGGACCAATCCGACAGCACTTCCCCTACCGATACCGATGTCGGCGACACCACGGACACCGAGCCGGTCGACCTCGGCGAAGACCCGATGGTTGATCTCAATGTCCCCGCGGCCTTCGACTACTATCAAGCCCGACTTGATGCGGACCCGTCGGATGCCGAAGCACACTTTGGACGCGCACTCACTGACCTGCTGCTGATCAACCGCTGGGGCCCTGTGCAAGACATGGCGACGTGGTGTGATGAGGACCTCGACGTCGAAGAGACGCTTTGGTCACCCATTGATGGTCTGATCTCTACCCTTCCTGATGCCTACGAGGTCACGGCCACCACGACCATGACCGCCGATGGTGTCGGCTATGATTTTTTTGATGCGCCAAAGGGCCGCTCACGACCGATGGATACCCCCGGCGCCATCAGTCTCGACCTCGCCTCAGGATACGACGCGAACAGCATCCTTGAGTTTCACCTCAACCTCGGCGACGCATACTGGGACAACAGCAATGTGGAGATCACACCCGATACGGTCCTGACGATCGACGCTGAAACGGGCGACCAGGTGGTGTTTCTCTCCGTGGGCTGCGACGACGCATCCGACATCTGTAACCGCTATTATGTCCCGACTTCGGGTTCCGTGACGGTTCACAGTATCGGCCAAGAGCCCGGCGACCTCGTGGACGTGAGCTACGACCTCACCTTCAACGGGGAATCGAACGGGTGGGACACGGGTGGTGCGCGTCAGGATGGTTCGGTG
>JBMHDG010000034.1:0-103923 GCA_049889515.1 Myxococcota bacterium | reverse complement strand
CATGGAAGTGAAGGCGCGAGGAGCCACCGTGTGTGCCATTCACACTGCGGGTGACACCGAAGTCCGTGATCTGGTGGAGTATTCCATCCCGATTCCGAGATGTGCGGAGTGGGTCTCGCCGCTCCTCACCGTACTGCCGCTGCAGCTTTTGGCGTACCACGCGGGGCTCGCGCTTGGCAGGGACATCGACAAGCCCAGAAACCTCGCGAAGAGTGTGACGGTGGAGTGATGGACCGAGTTTCTATTTAGAAGCGAGCCTTCAATTCACCTGTACCTTTGAGACTGGAAGCCTTTGGGCTGGTGGTGGAGCCTACGCCTCAGGTCGGCTTTACGACCGTGTGATGGAACTTGGAGCCGAGGGTCTTGGGTACAGAAGAATCAGCCAGCGATTGAACGATGAAGGTGTCCTTACACCTCGGGGCAAGAAGTGGTTCCCGTCAACGGTGTACTCCCTCATCAAGAAAAGACGGGTTCGGGATGCTCGTTTGAACGAGACACCAGAATACGAGTTCTCAGACTGGGCTCTGTACTTTCTGGAGAAGACGGTCCTGCCAGAAGCTGGTTAAAAACCTCAGATAGGCGTTACCCACCCTCAATATTGCTGCTTGGATGGGATGACACCCCTCACGCCACCTCTTGGGTTTTCTGTGTCGCCAACTCGTCTTGGAATGAGATGAATGTGGCAATGGAAAATGGTTTGCCCAGCCTCTTTACCTGCGTTGATTCCGACATTGAAGGCGGTCACTTCGTCATCCTCTGACTCAATCTCCAGCTTCAATTCAGCCATCATCCTTTGAATCGCATTGAGTTCAGATTGATGAAGGTCGAAGTAGTCCGAGACATGACGCTTTGGAATAATCAGGGTGTGCAACGGCGTGACGGGAAATCCATCACGGATGGCATAGCAAAGTTCATTTTCAGCAATGATGCGACCCTTTTCGATGCCACAAAAAATGCAGTCCGAAGCTCTGTGCTTATAGCTTTCCGAGATGGTCCTGAAGTCTGTATCGTCGGTGTCTCGCTTCATGGCGTTGCAGGTAAAGCAGAGGGCTTGAAAATTAGAGATATGGTCATCACCGCCTTTGTTTCTGGGGATGATGTGGTCTACCTGCAAAGCCTTCTGTTCAGCAGAGATTCCGCAAAGCTGACACCGGTACTTGGCTTGCTTGAAGACTTGGTACCTGATGGTTCCTGAAATGTATCCGATCGCCTTGTCTCTGTGGCTCCAAATCCGTTCGCCATGCTTGGATAGATAGCTGTCTAGCCTGCTTTGGCAGGCAGATCTTAATGAAGCGACTTCGGACGCATTAAGGTCGCCAAAACCTGACAAGCGGTATCCAGTAATTCGTCGCCCCTCTTTGAGCTTTTCGACCACCCCGTGACCCCCAAGCACTCTTGCGGGCATGTTCTTGGTTATCTCGCCGTAGTAGCCGATTTGCGATGAATCCAAGGCGAGAAACGCCTTTGCAATCTCGCTGACCGGACACTCACCATCGTTCGAGAGGAGCGCATCGAGCATGACGGGCTGGTAAATATGCTGCATCTGCATTCGATGCTCGATGTAGTCGAGAAGTCGCTTGTAGGTTTTAGATGGCATCGGAATCGTCTCTTTGGCTGTTGACCCTGGTGCGATATTCGTAACCGCCCGACCAGCCCCGCTATTTTGCTGCAATAGTCTCGGTCGAGTGACCTTGGTCTTGCGTTGAGGTGACTGTGTTCAGGCTCGTGATTGGAATAGCGCTACTGATTCACGGTGCATTTACCGTCGTGGCGTTGTTAGAACATGGCTATGCTGGGGCTTTCCCGCCATTTCCTGAGACCAACACCACACAGATCTTCTCGGATCTCGTTGTGGCGTTGGCGCTCGTCAATGTGTGGGTGTACCGTGATCTGAAGCGTCGAAATCTGCCGAGCGTTTGGTTCTTCGTGCACCTGCTCGCCACGGCTCTGGTGGGGTCCTTTGCGCCTCTGACCTACCTCCTGATTCGCGGGGGGCCCCAGTTGGCGAGCCAAGCGCACCCGCACCACCAAGATGTCATCGTCGAGTAGCGATAGCGGCGCGGCGTCGCCAGAACCTGCCCGGGTTGCATCGCTGCCGAGCGACAAGAACGCCGCAACGCGGTAGGTCCGTGACATCTAGACGCATCGCGTTGCTGGGTATGGAGTCGTTGTGGGTGCTGTTGATGTTCGTCCGATTGATCTGCGAAAGGACCTTGTGGCCTTTGTGAAGTCGTGGTGGCCCATCTACGACGGTGACCCACACTGGGTTCCGCCGCTGATGTTCGACCGAAAGAACTTCTTGCATCCCGATAAGAACGCCTACTTTAAGCACGCGGATATCCAGGCGTTTATGGCGTTCCGCGATGGGCAAGCGGTGGGGACCATCACTGCGCAGATCGACCATGACTACCAGAAGCGAGAGGATGGCAAGGGCATCGGCTTCTTCGGCTTCTTCGAGTTCATGGACGATGTAGAGGTCGCAACCGCCCTCTCCGAGGCTGCTGCCGCATGGCTGCGCGAGCGCGGAATGACCGAGATGCACGGTCCGTTCAACTTTACGACCAACCATGAGTTTGGGTTGTTGTGCGACGGCTTTCAGGACCCACCGGTGCTCAATCCCTACAACCGGCCCTACTATGAGCAGCGCTATCAAGACGCCGGGCTATCGAAGGTCAAGGACTGGTTTGCCTACTGGATTGACCGCGGCCCCGTGCCCGGCCGGTTTCAGAAGATGCATGACCGAATCGCACGTCGGCATCCCAACATCTCGGTTCGCCATGCCAACCTAAAAGACAAGAAGGGCGAGATTTCGATCGCCTACGACATCTACAATGATGCGTGGGAAGAGAACTGGGGCCACAGCCACATCAGTGAGCCCGAGTTCGCTGCCATGGCCAAGGACCTGCTCGACTTCGCTGACCCCAAGCTGGTGCTCTTTGCGTACGTGGATGATGAGCCTGCTGCGGTCGCGGTCACGCTGCCGGACTTCAACCAGGTCGTGAAGAAGTGCAACGGATCGCTCTTTCCTTTTGGTTGGTACCATCTACTCTTCGGGCGTTCCAACATCGACCGGCTTCGGGTGTTTATCCTCGGAGTCAAGCGAAAGTTCCAGCACCTTCCGATGGGCATCCCACTCTACGTTCGCACGTGGGAGGCTGCGCTGGAAAACCCGAAAATCACGGGAGCCGACGCCAGCCTTGTGGTCGAAGACAACTACAAGATGCGCGGCGCGCTTGAGAAGCTGGGTGCCAAGGTTCACATGACCTACCGCATCTACGGGCGGAAGCTTTAGTACGCTAGGAGCGCGGGAGTCGGACGACAAGTCCCTGTCGGCTCCACGCCCAAGCCTGACGCTCATGCGTCGTGCCGAAGGTCAGGCCAAGGCGGCGCCACTGCGGCGCGAGTCGGCCGCGAGACGGGCGTGCTGGCACGTCATCGCATGGCTTGAACGCTCGACCCTTCATCTTGATGGTGTAGAACGCACCGCGCTCTGTAACGACCACGGCCGATGCTTTGTGTGACCACCCGTCGATGATGCGGTCTTCAGCGGGCAGCCATGGCCCCAGTTCTGCGACAGGTTCGACGCGGTCGTTCAGCCAACCTGCTGCACCTGTCTCGGCGTCGAGGGTCAGCCAGAGCTCGCCCACCCGAACGCACGGTCCATCTCCGAGGCTTGCTTCCCGTCGGACGTGGCGCTGCGCTCGGAGATCGTAGAGGGTCGCGCCGGGGCCTGCCAAGAGATGGCCCGAGGCACATGGTGGCGTCGCCATGAGGCCTGCCCAGAACGGCCCCTCGGGACCAAAGAGCATGCCTGTTCGGGCCTCGAAGCTCTGATTCGGAGTCGCCCCGATGGGCACATGACCCTCACGTTGCTCGATGATGCTGCCCGTGGTGAGGTCGAGCCAGATGGCACTGTCGTCAGCGATGATGGCGAGTACCGTGCCGTCGTTCGACCATCGTAGGTGGTCGCCGAGACCCTCGGGAAGATCAACGAAGCTGAACCCTGGCGCAGCCGCACGAGTGGGCGATCCCAACTGGTCGAAAACCAGGACGGCTCCGTGAGGCCCAACCTCAACGTGCTCATCGGACGCCATCACGCCGACGGCCCGTGGGAGCTTCGACGCAGAGACGCTGCGGTAAACCCATGGGGTATCGGCCCACACCACGCCGTCAGCATTTGGAATGGGCACCGTGGAGGAGGTGAAGCGTGCGCCGGGTGGGCAGTCTCCCATCAGTGGCTGCCAGCACGCGACATGTCCGCGCCGGCGCACGAGGGTGAGGTTTGGACCATGGCGACCCGCGTCATCACCGAACCACGTGAGGGTGGGGGGGACCTCTGACCATGAGACGATGGCGCGAAGGCCTTCGCGGGGGTCCCAACAGACAAGGCGTTGGCCCTCCTGAACCACCTGAATGCGTCTGGAAGCCGGGAAGCTCGCCACCTGCTCGGGTCCTACAGGCAGCCAAAGCATGCCGCCATGACGGAATGCAGGGCCCCAGGGAGTTGTCCAGAGCTCATCGGTGGCTGGGCGATGAAGGAGTGCACCGCGATGGTCCGAGGACTGCCCGACCGTCCACCAGTGGAGCGGGTTCACGGCCGACCTTCCTCGGTGGACAGGCGGTAGCCCTTTCCGCGAACCGTGAGGATGAACTTTGGCGTGCCGGGCGTGTCGAGATGCTGTCGCAGTCGGGTGATCACATTGTCGACGGTTCTGTCCGTTCCGATGTAGTCATCGCCCCAGACGGCATCGAGAATCTGTTCCCGTGAAAGCACCTCGCCTTGGTGTCGAAGCATCAGGACGAGGAGGTCAAAGGCTTTGGTGTCGAGTTCAACCGGGACACCACCCCGGGTGACCGTGTGCTGGACCACATCAATCTCTACATCGCCGAAGCGGTAGTGATGACGGGGTGGGTGACGCCGGAGTTGGGTCTCGATCCTCGCAAGGAGCTCGCGAAGACGGAAGGGCTTCACAATGTAGTCGTCAGCTCCGACTTGTAGGCCGTGGACGATGTCGTCTTCGGCGTCTCGCGCGCTGACAAAGATGACAGGTGTGCGGACGGCGCGGGCACGGAGCTCTCGTACAACCCGAAGCCCGCTCTGCCCCGGGAGCATAATATCGAAGATGAGCAGGTCGAACTGCTGGCGCTGCAGAAGCTCAGCAGCGACCGCACCATCACCGCAGGCCGTGACTTCGTAGCCCTCGGCCTGGAGGTTGATCTCAAGGCCACGTCGGATCGCCGGGTCGTCTTCGACGACCAAGAGCGTTCCGCGGAGCGGCTCATTCCTCACTCGAGTGTGCACGTCTTGGTGGCGCTGCTGCAGGTGAGCGTGGAGGGACCATCCTCCGTGAGCTCAACCTTACCGGCATTGACGGCCTTGTCTTCACCAAAGTTGGCAGCGACTTGGTAAGAACCCACTGGGATGTCGCCGGGGACAGCGAAGCGCTTGCCCTGGAAGGCGAGGGCGACGCGCGCGGCATCACCTTCAACAGTAACGCTCACCTTTGGTCCCTTTTCACCGTCTTTGCCGCCCTTGCCCGCCTTGGCACCGTTGCCGGCCTTGGCACCCTTGGCACCTTTGCCAGCCTTGGCAGCCTTGGCGCCGTCTCCTTTGGGTTTGTCACCACGTGCGAAGGCCTCAAGTGCCTTCACGCGCTTCTCTAGCGCGTTGACCTTCTTGACGAGGCTCGCCATCTCTTTCTTGCCTGCGCCGGCTGGCTTGGCTTCAGGGGAACATGCGACCATCAGGCAGAGGGCGGCGAACAATGGGGTCAAGCGAAACATAGAATCTCCGTACGACGCGCGGGGCTTAACCGATGGTGACGGGTTGTGGCCGCTCCAACGACCGAGCGAGCACACCCGGAACGAGGGGAAGCCAGATAGTAAAGGTCGACCCCTCGTCAATCACGCTGTCAAGATCGACCCGACCGCCATGGTCGCGCACGATGGCCCGCACAATGGCGAGCCCGAGCCCGGTGCCTTGGGTGACCGCAGGGTCCTCGGCCACCCCTGCACGATAAAATTTCTCGAACACACGACGCAGCTCATGCTGTGCAATGCCGGGGCCATTGTCCCCGATAGACAGGCCGATCATCCAGCGCTCTCGCTTCGCGGACAGTGTGATGCGTCGCGGGGAGGGGGTGTAGCGATGCGCATTCGCGATGAGGTTGAGTAGGGCCTCAACGATGGCGTCATGGTCGACCGTGAGCTCTGGTAGGTCGTCAGGGATGTCGAGTACAACCTCGTCTTCAGTGTTCTCGAGCAGTGTCTGGCCTCGATACGCGGCAAGCGCCTCACCAAGGAGTCGGTGTGCCGTCGTGGAACCGAAGGTATACCGACGCGCGCCTGCCTCCATGCGCGCCCAGGAGAGCACTTCTTCAATGCGTCTTGAGAGTCGCTCTGACTCCTGACCGAGCAGATGCAGGCACTCACGAGATTGTTCGGGGCCCATACGGCCAGACTCCAGCGTGTCGACGAACATGCGGATCGCTGTCATGGGGGTGCGTAGCTCGTGGGAAACTCGTCCCACCAGCTCGACTTGTCGCTGGGACATACGGATTTCGCGTGCGGCGGCACGGAGGCTTAACGACCCGCCCACGACGACAAGGCCCAGCAGAAGTCCGATGACGACCAGATCGGCGACCGGTGTAGTGGCGGCGGCACCGGTCGTCAGGGTGCGCTTATCGACCGCGCGCAACTGGTAGCCATCGAGTGCGCCAGCGAGCGGGACACCGCTGGTGTTGTTGGACAGTGGCTCAATGACCACACCCATGGGTGAGCCCTCGCGAATGACCAAGTGCTCGTTGCACCAGGACTGGAGCCACGGGATGTCCGGGGTCCATCCGCGGGGGGCATCGGTCTCAAGGCTTGCAACACCCATGGGGGGTTCGCAGGTGCCTTCGGGGCAGCGCTCATCGAGTCGTGCGACGGCGAGGTCGATCTGTGAGAGGCGGGTGAGGAGGTTTTCTCGTAACAGCGGAACCTGCACCTCGACTTCGCGGGTGGCGATGGCTGCGGCCGTCCATTGCTCGTGTCCTACAGCGCCAAGAAAAAGCACGAACGCGAGCACCGTGGGGACAAACACGGTTCCACCAAACAACAGCAGGAGTCGCCAGATGCCTGCGGTGTCGCCGATTCCTCGAATCGCCATGGCGGTTTCCCCTCGGTGGTAGCCTACCAAGCGTTGTACTTCGTGCTACGTTTGACGTCGACGCGACTGCGGGAGATTGCGATGGCGCGAGGATGGGCGAAGCTGGCCGTTGGCGGCCTGTGGATGACAGCGTGTGGGACGCCCACACCTACGTCGTTGTCGGCTACGTGGTTCCCCAATGAGCAGGTGGGCCTGAATCTGGGTGAGATGGGCGTCGATGGCGCGACACCACGATGGGCGACGCTCTCGGTGCTCAATGAGAGCACCATTGACTACACCGTTGACTTTGTCAGACTTAACGGGCCTGCCGTGGCACTCCTGGAGACGCGTCAGCCCGAAGAGGCGACCTTCGGCCCACGGGAGCGGTGGACCGTCGACGTGCGGGTCAAGCCCGTGACGAATGACGACTACACCGGCTGGACGACAGCTGACCTCGAAGCGTCCATCACGGTCCGCTTGGTCGGCAACTACGCCATCGACGCGGTCACGGGTCAGGCCGACCCAGCGCAGGACATTGAACGGGTCATCGAGGTACCGATCTCGGGTTCCATCAACTGCGATGTAGACCGAGACGGCTTTGATGATGTGCGGTGTGGTGGCGCTGACTGCGATGATCTGGCGCCCGAGACGAACCCTGCAACCATCGAATACTGCGACCTTATCGACAACAACTGCGACAATGTCGTCGATGGGTTGGACTGCATTCCCGAGTGACGCCACTTCGCGGTGGAGGATTCCACTGATCGAGATATAACCGTCCGTCTCCATGGTCATGGGGAGCGGAGGCGGAATGAATCTCGCGCAGGTCCTGGAAGAAGAGATCCTCCCAGTGGTGGACAAGCCCTCACGCTACCTCGGAAACGAGGTCAACAGCGCTTATGACCCCGATAAACAGGTCGATGTTCGTCTTTGCCTCGGGTTTCCTGATCTCTACGACCTTGGGCTGGGGAACCTCGGCATCCACATCCTGTATACCTGCATCAACCGATTGCCATGGGCCTCCTGCGAGCGTGTGTATGCCCCTGCACCCGACATGGAGCTGGCGCTGCGGGAGCGAGGCCTTCCGATGTTTGCGTGGGAGAGCAAAGATGCACTCTCGGCCTTTGATGGCATCGGCTTGACCCTGCAGTCCGAGCTCAACTACACCAATATTCTCAACCTCATCGACATGGCCGGCATTCCGCTTCGCACGGCTGCACGTGAAGACCATCACCCGCTGACGTTCGCCGGTGGCCCGTCGGTGTTCAACCCCGAACCGCTCGCGCCGTTCATGGATTTCTTCGTGGTGGGGGATGGTGAGGATGCCATTGTAGAGATTGCGGAGGTCCTACGGCGAACGAAAGGGCAGACACGCGCCGAGAAGCTGGCTGCGCTCGCGCGACTTGAAGGGGTTTATGTGCCAGCGCTCTACCCCTTCGAGACCCTTGCCGATGGTCAGGTGCTGCCTGTCGAAGACGCACCGAAGATCCGTAAGCGCATCACGCGTGACCTCGATGGAGCAACCTTTCCCACCGACTACATCGTTCCGTTTACCCAACAGGTGCATGACCGCGTGAGCCTTGAGGTGCTCCGCGGGTGTACACAGGGGTGTCGGTTCTGTCAGGCGGGCATGGTGACCCGACCCGTGCGTGAGCGGAAGCTGGAGCGCATCGACGAGCTGCTGAAGACCACGCTTGAAAACACTGGCTACGAAGAAGTCAGCCTCGTGAGCCTGTCGACATGTGACTACAGTCGCGTACGGCAGCTGGTGGAGAACACCGTCGAGTCGGTTCGCGACGACAATGTGAGCGTCAGTCTCCCATCCTTGCGGCTCGACAGCTTTAGTGTGGAGCTCGCCGACATGGTGGCCGAGACCCGCCGGACAGGGCTCACTGTGGCGCCGGAAGCGGCGAGCCCACGTCTTCGCGCCGTGATCAACAAGTGGATCCCCGACGAAGATCTTCTTCAGATGGCAGACCGCGCCTTCGAGCTGAAGTGGAGCCACATCAAGCTCTACTTCATGATTGGGCTTCCGACGGAGCGGGATGACGACGTGGTCGCGATCGCGGACCTTGCGGAACGCACCTTGGCGACCGGGAAGCGTCGGAGCCACCGGGCTGCCGTGAATCTCGGTGTGTCCACCTTCGTGCCCAAGCCGTTTACGCCGTTCCAGTGGGCGGAGCAGATCAAGCCCGATGAAGTGGTGCGACGTCAACGCCTGCTGGGACAGAACCTACGAAGCCGTGACATCAAGTTCGGGCGTCACGAGCCAGAAGAGACCTTCCTCGAGGGTCTCGTGAGTCGCGCCGACCGGCGCGCTGGCGACTTGCTTGAGCTCGCGTGGAAGAAGGGCTGTCGATTCGATGGGTGGCGTGAGCACCTCCAGTTCGACCTCTGGCTGGAGGCGATTCAGGAGCTCAACTACGATGTCGATTTTCAGTTCCGCGAGCGGTCGTTGGATGAGCGGCTTCCTTGGGACCATATCGATGTGCTGATCCCAAAGCAGTGGTTCCAAGAGGACTGGGCTCGGGCGGTCGAGCTCCGACACGCGCAAGATTGTCGGCACAAGCGCTGTCACAAGTGTGGGGTCATTGATGTCGAGCGGGAGCTTTGTGCCTCCATGCTTCGAGAGAATATCGAGCACCGTAAACTCGAGGATGCTTGGGAGCGTCGTGAGGTGGAGCCGCGAGAGCACCCGATTCCCGTCCAGCGGCTGCGGTTCCGCATCGGTCGAACGGGGAAGGCACGCTTCTTGGCACATCTCGAGGCCAACACCGCTTGGCTGCGCGCGATGCGTCGCGCCCGCTTCCCCTTGGCCTATTCGCAGGGGTTCCATCCGCATCCAAAGTTCAACTTCAATCGCGCGATGCCACTCCGAGAGAGCAGTCTTGGCGAGTACATCGATGTCTACCTCACCGAACGCCGGGATCCTGCCTTGTTGCGTACCCAGCTCGAGTCCGCCTGCCCTGACGGGTTTTCGGTGCTCGATGCCACCGAGGTGCCGCTGAAAGGCAAGGCGCTCATGGCCCTCGAGGCGGGAGCGATCTACAAGCTTCAGTTCCCACACGAAGCTTCAGCCGCGATCCAGGCGCGGGTCGAGACGCTACTGGCTGCCGAAGAAATCCTCGTCGAGCGCAAGGGCAAGACGCGGAAAAAGCAGAAGGGTCGCCGCACCCGCGGGCCGAGGCGCCGCGAGAAGGTCATGCGCGAAGTCGACATCCGACCGATGCTCACGGGCCTACGCTTTGAGGGCGAGCTCGGTGCTGCAAAGGTTCCTACGGTATCGCTGGAACTTCAAAGCGTAGATGGACGACCGGGTAAGGCCGCAGAGTTCGTGCAACTCCTGTCCGACAATCCGGCATTCGTTCACGTACTTCGGGTGGACACCCTCGCAGAACAAGGCGGCGAGCTGGTCAGTATCTCTGACCTTGTCTATGCGGCGGCGGCTCCAGCAGAACCAAGCGTTGAGGCTACTCCGGCACCTTGACCGACCCAAAGGCGACCCCAAGGCCGACATTGGCGGTCATGGAAAACTGGGGTGGCCCAAAGTTGCTGACCACCGCACCTGGCCCAAATCCGACGTCCATGACGAGGCCAAAGTCAGTGGTATATTTGCCGCCGACAAGGGCATGGCTTCGTAGGGACCACGCTGGACCAGGACTCGTGGGTACAATCTCAACGAGAGGCTCCACGCCCACATAGATACCCTGGTCGAAGTCGCCCAACGCCATGTAGCGGTATTGCGCGCCAGCTCGGACTCGCGCTAGCCATGCGCCGGACGCCGTGCCCGGCCACGCGCCGCCGCCGACCACCAAGGCGAAGCTATGTCGGTCTGGGAGGTTGATCTCGGCTTGGAGCTCCAACAGCACCGTCTCGGCGATGCCTGCAGAGAACGTCAAGGCGACCGCGTGTTGGTCTTCAGACACGGGAAAGACCTTGTCGAGGCGTTCTGCGAGGGTGGGGCCACTGGATTTATCGGCTGGCGCGGGGTCCGATGCGGCAAGCGCGAGCGAGGCATAGAGCAGGCCGCCGGTCATGAGTGCGACGCGTGGAACGACAGCCGAGGGCTTCACCGAGTTCATGGCTTCTCCAACTACGAACGGTGTACCGCGCCGCAGCGAAAACGCTCAATGCGAGGCGCCTGCTCTCACGGACTCCTGACGAGCGCTGCGGATTGTCCGCATCCTCCGGTAAAGTCCGAAACAGCCCACATGATACTGCGCCAGCGGGTATATAGTGTGCGTGACGTCACCCTTCGTCTCTGAGGTTTGAATGCTCTGGCTTTTGTTGTTGGGTCCCGCGGATGCTGCACGACTCGACGTGGTCAACAATCCTAACGGTCCGTCGGAGTACGCCTCGCTCGCTGAGGCGGTGGAGGCCGCGGCCGCAGGCGACAAGATCTTCATCGAAGCCGGTGAGTTTCTGATCGAGCAACAGATCGTTGTCGATAAAGACCTTGAGATTCGCGGTCACATCGAGCTCGGCAACGCCAACAATCCTAACGGTGAGGGCCCAGACGAAGACACCAAGCTCATCATCAGCTACGCAGCGGTGGACACGCAGAGTGATGGCCTGTTCGTGATCGATGGTGCGACCGTCACTGTGTCCGACATCTTTATGAAGGGTCTGGAGTGGTCTTGCGGCGACCAGTGGGACAACGACGGCAACGGCTTGAAAGACAAGAAGGACCCGTATTGCGAGTCGCTCAACGCGGGATCGGATTCCGCCGATACGGCTATTGTATCCGAGTCACCGGCGGGTCCAGACTTTCGACCGTTCAAGGTGACGGGTGGTGCTACGGCGACGTTTGAGCGCATGTACGTGCAGGGCTTTGGCTACGCCATCAACGGCGGCGCGATGAGCATCAAGGGCTCGTCTTCGGTGCTCGTCGACAACAGTCTCTTCGTTCACAACGAGTCGGTTCCCGTCTTCGACAGCAATGGCTGGGTAGGGGAGGCCCTTGGTGGCGTCTTCTTCGTGAAGAACAGCGAGCTGACCGTCACCAACTCGGACCTCTGGCGAAACCGGGCCGTCAAGGGCGGCACGGTCTACGCAGAGGGGTCGGTGGTCACCCTCTCCGACAACATCTTCTGGGAAAACTACGGCACAGATGCGTCCGTCCTGTGGGCGGGCGACCAGTCCAATGTCTACCTGCGCCGGAACTTCGTCTCAGGTAATGTCAGCAATCTTGTGCCGCAGACGAGCGTCAACTTCTGGCCCTCACACTCCGGCGCTCTGGAGATTCAGGACTCCCTGCTCGACGCACAGAACAACGTCTTCAACCACAATGAGAGCCTCGACTGGGGCTCGGCCATCTACCTGTTGCGCGGCTTGCCCCTCGATCCCCAGCCGCCGGTGCAGCCACCTGGATATGCGTCCAATCAAGTGGTGTATGAGCCGCACATCATCCAGAACAACACCTTTGTGAACAACGTGGCCAACCTCAATGGCGGTACGGTGCGTGTTGACGCTGGGCGAATTGAGTGGCGAAACAATATCGCTGCCTACAACGTGGGCGGGGTCTTGAATGCTGATGACTTCCCCGACCTCTACTGGGATTCGGGCAAGTACAACCTCTACTACGTCAATGATGCTCTGACGGCCTACCACGCCGGCGAGTTGGCGGTATTTCCTACGGATGTGACGACCAACGTCATCGAGCAGGATCCGGTCTTCTTGGACTTCATTCCCGACTCGATGTCCGACCCGGATCTCTGGAGCTTCGTGTTGGACCCCCTCTTTAGTCCCGGCATCGATGCGGGTGATCCAAACATCTTCGACCCAGGTGGAACACGAAGCGATATTGGCTACACCGGTGGACCTGATGGTCCTGGCACCGATTACGACGGCGATGGGTGGGAGCAGATTTACGACTGCGATGACACCAATATCGCGGTGTATCCCGGTGCTGTCGAAGACTGTGACGGTATCGATAACGACTGCAACGGTACCGTCGACGACCTTGTGATCGCGTTCTACCCAGATAATGATGGGGACGGCTACGGCGACCTTACCCAGATTGCAGAAGAGGCATGCCCCGACGAGGTGGGCAACTTGCCGCCGGGCAACTGGGTTGCGAACAACGTCGATTGTGACGACACCAATGCGGGCGCAAACCCGTATGCAGAGGAGATCTGTGATGGTATCGACAACGATTGTGATGGCGAGACAGATGAAGATCTGGCTGTGCGGCCGCAATACCCTGACCTAGACGGTGATGGGTTTGGCGACGAGTCTCAACCCGGAAACATCATCCTCGCTAGCTGCCCCGGCAACAACCGTACGCCGTTGGGGGGCGACTGCGACGACAACAATGCGCTCATCCATCCCCTCATCACCACGGACGCATGGATCGTCTCGGCACTTGCTGGTGAGTTCGAGTACAGCGAGGCATCGCGTTCACCCGACTTCGTGGCAGATGGCATCGACCAAGACTGCGACGGTGGTGACCTCTGCTACGCCGACAACGATGGCGATGGCTACGGTCGAATCCCGGAATCGGACCGTGACTACTACGGCGACAACGACCTCATCTGCGCGAATGCATCGGCTCCGACGTCTCCACGGGGTGGCGACTGTGATGATTATGACCTCAATGCCAACCCTGACGCCGCAGAGGTGGCGGGAGACGGCCTTGATCAAGACTGCGACGGGGTTGAAGTCTGCTTCGTAGACGAAGATGGTGATGGCTATGGTGATGCCGAGCGGACCATCAAGGACGACGATCTTGACTGCTCCAATGTCAATGTCACGGCGACAACCACGGCCGACAATACGGACTGCGACGATGCGCGTTTTGACGTGAACCCCGCCGCAGAGGAGACGTGTGACGGTGTGGATAATGACTGCGACGGGGAGCTCGACGAGGTCGTTACCCCCGCCGATATTCCCAACCTTCGGATCTACTACGTGGATGAAGACGGTGATGGCTACGGCGATGCAGCGCAGTCGGTTGAGGCGTGTGGGCAGCCAGACGGCTACGCCACCGAGGCCTTTGACTGTGATGACCAAGAGCCCAGCGTGTTCCCTGGCGCGGACGAGATCTGCGACGAGCTCGACAACAACTGCAACAATGCGGTCGACGAGCCGGAGCTGGCCGTCGACATCACGTACTGGTTGCCGGACAACGACGCAGATGGCTACGGCGATGCCACCAATCCTGCGCTGATTGTGGCGAGCTGTGAGCCCCCTGACGTCGGTGCCTACGTGCCGCAGGGCGCATCAGCCCCGGACTGTGATGACACCAGCGCACTGACCGGCCCGTGTGTGTCCTGTGACGGTTGCGCGAGCTCTTCACGGCCCGCGTCGCTAATGTCCGTGATGTTTTTGCTCGGCGTTGGGTACTTCCGGCGCCGGCGCTGACGTACGCCACGGGTACGCGGAAACCCACGAGGCCAGTTCTTGACGGGTGCACGCCGCGAGAGGTGACGTAGGCGGTTGCCTGCGGTACGCTTGTGGCACGGCAGGGCGGGCGATGTTGGACGGCTTCGAAACCACCGAGGCAGAGCGGCGCGCAGGACGTGCGCTCTGGTCGCGTGTGGCCGATGCTGGATTTATTCCTACATCCGTGGAGCGCCAGTTGATGGCCGTTGTGCCAGTCGATGCCACGGCGGTCATCGAGGCCTTCGCGAAGTTCCATGCCGTGGAAGATGCCGCTCACCTGGTCTGGGATGAAGGGTGGGAGGCGCTTGGTGCCGCATGTGCGGTCGACGAGCTTGACCGAGCCATGCGGTCCGTAGCGCTTCCAGCGGGTACGTCCGCCATGCTTCAGTGGCATCTTGCCCGGCGTGGGTTGTCGCACGCGGAGGACGTCTTCATGAGTGCGGCCCGCTGGGTTGCGTCGAGAAGCCCTACACCAGATACGGACGCATGGTGGGTGTGCGTCAATGCCCAGTTGCGGACCCCTGCCTTCTGGGAGGCGGTTGGAGCCCATCTGCTGGGTGGTGGTGGGCCCTTGACCGATGCGCATCGGGTCTGGCCAGCCGTCGAGTTGGCATCGCCGCGCGATCAAGCCGTACTGATGATGCGCCTCGCAACCGGCGGGCACACACGTGCACTCGAACACCTTGTCGGGCTTGGTGAGGTCGCGTGGATGCCACTGTTGGCCATGGCCGACGCGGTTGTCTCTGGACGAAATGAGGCCACATCTGCTGTAGCACTATGTAGCGGCCTTTGGCGCTTGTCGGTCGCTCTGGGACACCAGATTGATGACGCTCTGATGGTCCCATTGCTTCGCCTCGCACTGGACCAGAACGTCCATGATGATGCCGTGGGAGATCTGGTTGAGGTGCTTGGCACCATCGACCGTCCATCCGCCGAGGCATTGCTCATTGAGGCGCCCCTGCTGCGTTGGCGGTACATCGCCGGGGTCCCAAGCCCACGGGTGCTCGCGTGGGCGCTGGGCGAGCTTAGAGACATGACCCGTGCCCGTCACGAGGCCATCGTGACGTCGACGCCCGATGCGACGCTTCATGTGGGACGAACCCTCGAGGAGTTCTATGGGCTCGCGGCTGGTTGCCTAGGCGCCTGTGGCCGGGAAGCGCTCGGGCCGCTGACCGAGATTCTGGGGCGTGGTAGCCGATCCATGCAATGCGTGGCGGCGCAGGCCTTGTCCTTCCTCAAAGCGCCTGCATCGCTGGGGCCCCTTGTCCAGGCGTTGATGAGCGCAGACGAGGACCTCGAGGCAGCGATCCATCAGGCATTGATTCCCCTTGGCGATGCCGTGCTCGGCGCAATCGAGCCGTTGCTCTGGAGCGGAGACCGAGCCGTTCGGTTGCCAGCTGCACGCGCGCTCATGTGCCTGCCAGTCACACCGGCAGTGCGTTCACTGGCGCATCGTCGACTCATGGACGAGGGCCATCAGGACATTCGGGCCATGCTCCGGCGGGTTGGAGAGAGTCCTCTTGAGCCAGACGCCGAAGCTTCACTTCGCGACGCGATCTTGTCGTTGAGTCCATCCCGTGTGGCGTGGGTAGAAGAATCGCTGAACCGTACACGGGGGCATGGTTGGACCGAGCACAGAGCGCTTGGTGTTGAGCTTCTCATTCTCATGGCACGCTGGGCGGGCCACAACTTGGGTGATGCGTCCCACGACGAGGTGGTGCTCCACTCCTTGGTGGCAGCGAGTCTCTCCTTGCGGCATGAGCCCCACGCAGCATGGGCGGTTGCACGCGTGTGTGATGTGCCGGGATTCAAGGCACGCTACCTGGAACCTCTCCGTGCGGTGTTTGGGCATGAATTGGCTGCGCCATTGGTCTGGCGTCTCAACTGCGGCCATCCAGCGTCGTGTGAGCTGCTAAAGGTACTGCCCTCGATTCATGCGGAGCCGTTTGCGGCGGACATCGCTCGGCTGGCCAGCGCTACGTTAGACGAATCGCTCCGCCGTGCCGCGGTATCGGCACTCGCACAGTCCGGTGTTGGGGGCGTCGATGGGCTCATCGAGCTCCTCGACGATGACCGTACGGTGGTCGATGCGGCACGTGGTCTCGAAAGAATAGGTGCACGGCGCGCAGGGCCGGCGTTGCGCGCTGTCCTGGGCCGCGGGGTGACCGCAGTGGCACGATGGGAACTCCATCGCGCGCTGGCGGTATGCGACCCGACCTCAACGGTCGGTGATGACCGGAAGCTCGACGGTGTCCTAGCCTCCATGGTCGCGGGAGAGCCCCCTGGATTTGTTGACCTGGACGGTCTTCCACGGCTCACATGGAAGACCGGGGAGCCTATGAGTTCGGGCGCAAGAGCATGGTGGCTTCGTACCATGGAGTCCATTGCTCGCGGGGCTGACTGGCTGATGCCGCTCTGGGTTCCTGCAAGGTTTCTTGTCGCGTTGCGGGACCGTCTCGCGGTCTTGTCTCGAACCGTCCTGCTCGAGGAGCTTGAGCGGCAGGCCCTGTCGTCAGGAGATCAGAGCTTCGGTCCGTTTCTGACCGTAGCCCGCGCGCTGCTGTGGACACGTGCGGATGTGGAGCAGGCTGCTCGCTCCATCGAACAACACATGGGGCAGCGGCCAGAGCTCGTGCGAGGCAGGTTGACGTTTCCTCATGTCGACCCGCGCACGATGATTCTTCATGGGTCGCGAGAGAGTCTGTATTGGGTGGTGCGATGGTCAGAGGGGTGCGGAGACCCCATGGTGATGTGTTGGGCACAAGATGCGCTTGAGCGGCTTGCGGACGAGATGGGATGTACGCGCGCAACCATCGAACAGGCCATCCAAGAGGGCATGCCGACCACCCGTGGACGGGTGCGGCGTCAGCTCCATCGTTGGATGCAGAGCCAACATGAGGTGAGCTACGCGACGTTTCTCTCGCACCTTGATGAGCGGTCATGGCGGGAGGAGGCGGCATGCTGGGTGTTTGAGGCCCTCGACGCCATGGGAGAAGTGTCTGCCCGATTTCGGCTGAAGGACAACGAACCCGTCGACCTTGACGATACCCCGGTCTTGGTCGGTGAGGTTCGCGTCGCGCTGATGGACGGCTGGGATGACGACGCCGTAGCGGCGTGGCAGCATGTGTTCGGGGATGCGTTCAATGGGCTTCAACGATCCCGAGATGTTGCGGGTGTGGGGGGCGCGGGTGACTCGCGACGAGAGACAGGATGGGTAGCGTCTGACGCAATGATGCGACGCCTCTGCCAGGCACGGTTCGCCATCCGACAGCGGAGCGCGAACATTCGTGGTGGCGCGCGGCTGTTTCCTCCTGCGCCGCCCCTCGTTGCGACGCGCCGTCTCTCGAATGGATGGAGCCTCTCTCTCGAGCTCACCGACCTCACCATGTGGACGGCGGAGGAAGTCAACCCAGGCCAGATGCGTGTGAAGTCCAGTTACGCGCTCCGTGACGACCCAGCGACGGGACATGCGGTGCGCGTCGCGACGATGCCATCTTGGGTTCGGGCGAGCCTCGACACGGATGTGCAGAGGATTGGTCAGGGAGGGGTGGCTCATGCGACGGTCGACGAGGTCATCTCCTCGCGTTCGCTGGTACCGCCTAAACCTCCACAGCGCGAAGAGGTCAGCTTTGAGGAGCCCCGCGAAGAGCATGAGCTCGCCACCGAACGTCGTAGGCGTAATCGTGCACGTCCGGCACCAGTGCGCACAGGGTTTTGGGGCTGGTTGTTCGGCGGCGCACGTCGCGCTCGGATTGCACGTGAAAAAGAAAAGCAGGCTCGTCGAGAGGCGCGAAAGGAGAAGCTGCTCGCCATGCGCGCACGCCGGAAGGCGGAGGAGACGAGGCAACGAGAGGAGCAAGCATTGCATCTGCGTGAAGCAAGAGAAGCTGACCGACAGCGGAGCGCGCGTGAAGCGGATGCCGAGGAGAAGCTCACGGTGGCCCGTCAGGTCATGGCGTCTCGAACGCACGCCATAGCGCGTCAGGCCCGCCAGCAGGTGATGATCGATGCGGTGGAGGAGGCGGCGCACTGTCCGTGGCGGTCTTGGAGGGAGCAGGAGGCGCGTGTTCGCTTGAAGAGCCTTCTCGACCCGGGGTTCTCCCCGTTTATCGCCGAGACCGAGCGGCAGTGGCCGGGTGCGCTGTCGACACCCGCGGTGGCCTTGGACCCCAAAGTGTCGTCGTTCATGGCGCAGGCGCCCGAGCAACCCATGGAGCCGATCGCGCAGGGTGCCCAGGCGCTTCCGGCCATGGATGGACAGGCGAATGCCGAGACGTGGGGGGTCGAACCCGAGCGTGAGGGCAGTGAACACGAACGTGAAACGACGGACACTGGTGACGCGAACATGGAGCGCTCAGGTGATGTGCCTCCGACGGATGACGTCACCAAGTCCGCCGGGCTTTGGGAGCGACGTGCTGCGGCAAGTCGCCGTCGAGCAGAACGGCATCAACGTGTGAACTTCGCACGCCAGCAGGCCTTGATGAGTTTGGCGGAGCTTCGTGAACGGGTAGAGTTGAACCGCGAAGCTGCGCTGCAGTCCGTTCTATCGGACGGGGCACTACGCGTGCCCGCGCCCCCTGTTCCGTGGCGGTCGCACATGGAGGTGAAGCCGTCAGGCCATGACGCGCCGCCAGCTGATGCAGAAGGTACGGCAGAGGTACGGCGCGACGCCGAAGAGAGCACGCGGGAATGGGGCGTATCCATACCCATTCCAGCAGAGCTCGCGGCTCTCTTGGCGGAGGAACACCATCCGCAGGGGCCCGATGATGACGACCCCCCAGAGCTGGTTGAGGCGGAAGATCGGCGCTGAGGTCAAGCCTGTGGTCTCGATGTGTCTTGGATAAACGTTCGGATCGCCTGATTGATGGCATCATGGGCGGTGATGATGGACCCATGCCCATGACTTGGTAGATCCAGCAGGTGGGCGTGTGGCAGGTACGCCAACAGCTTGTCGGTATGGTGGGGTGGAATCAAGATGTCAGCCCCTGCCCGCACCAACAGCACCGGAAGATCAGCGAGCTCGGAGAGGCGTCGCCGCGCATCAAAGGACCGAATGGCCTGAAGATGTCTCATCCGTACCCAAGCTGGCGCCCGGCCGCCCAGAGAACGTAGCTGGGTGGTGTTGAGCGGTAGGGTCGCCCAGTGACGTAGAGGAAACAACAACAGACCCAACGCGAGGTGGCGTCCGAGCCCACGGCTGAGGTTGCTGGCGGTAAACGCCGAGAGGCCCCGTAGCGTCGGCAGGGTTGCCCGTAAGCCGCCTCCAGCGTGGGTGGTGATCAAGGTGAGACTCAGGACGCGGTCTGGGTGGTCAAGTGCAACGGTCTGGGCAATCATGCCGCCCATACTGATTCCGACCACGTGGGCGGCCTCCCACCCGAGGGCGTCGAGGATGCCTACAGCGTCTTCCGCGAGCGTGGCGAGGTGGAGGCGGCCGTCACCGGGTTTGGAGCGACCTAGGCCGCGAACGTCGTACCATGCCACCCTGTGGTCTGGAGAGAGGCCCTCGACCTGGAGCTGCCACCCATCGCCACTGATGCCGAAGCCCATGATGAACAAGATAGGCGGCCCAGTGTCACCGTCGTGTTGAACCCAGGCCTGATGCCCGTTGATGTGCCTATACATCAGTTCGCCGGTTCATCATCGAGGTATCCGAGCTCTCGAAGCTCATCCATCCGGTCGGCGTCAACATCGGTGGTCTGACCCGAGCCGAGGGCAGTGGCCCGTGCCCGCTGGGCCTCGAGGGTACGGGTCAGTTCCGCTTGGCACGCCGCGAGCTCGGACGACTCGCTCATGGGTGCCAGTTCGAAGGGATCTGTCTCAAGATCAAACAAGACGGCAGGTTGCCCCTCGACCATCGTGCACTTGTACCGCTCGCCGGTCAGGGCATAGGTCAGCGGCTGTCCAAACTCGAGCTGACGCCGGCTTGTCTGTGACAACACGGGGCGTTTGTCCGTGGTAGCGCGCACGTCACGCCCCGAGACTTGCTTCATAAAGGTGGTTTCGCCCGGGAGGTCAACGAGTGCCAGGGCGGTGGGAAAGACATCTGCTGCCGATGTGATGGCGGCCACACGCTCTGGAAGCACGCCAGGTGCCTTGATGAACAAGGGGGCATGCAGCTGTTCGTTCCACACGAGTCCGTGGGCGGGTTGATCGTGCTGGTTTAGACCTTCACCGTGATCGCCCATGACCACCACAAGCGCGTTGCCGAGACGCCCAGACATCTCCAGTCCTTCAAGGAGGCGACCAAACTGGTCATCCATGTAGCGAATCTCTGCATCGTAGCCGTGAATGGAGGGCTTTGCGCGAACCTTCTGCCCCGTGGGACGCTTCGCGACGGGCGAGATGTTTCGCTCGGTCATCCATGTGCTTACGCGTGCATCGTTCGGGTCGAACAGGTCGGTGTAGGCCTCTGGCGCGCGGAAGGGGTTGTGTGGGTCGTAGTAGTGCACCCACATCAACATCGGGCCATCTTGCTCGCCAAGCCACGCCAGCGCGTCGTTGGTGGTCTGCTCAGCAGGCCGCTCATAGCGTTTGGGCTGGGTGTGGTGTCCAAAACCCTCGAGGGCGCCACTCTGGTCATCGAGTGGTGCGGCACTCACAAACGCGCCCGTAGCATAGCCCTCGGTTTGCAGGATCTGTGCCAGAGAGGACAGCCCGGGAGACGGCACAAAGGCCTTGCCCCCGTGCATGACGTTGGCCTCAATGCCGTGCTCGGTAGGCCACACGCCTGTCCAGAGGCTCATATGGGTCGGGAGCGTGGTCGCCATCGGGACGATGAAGCGGTCGAACACGAGGCTGGTGGCCGCAAACCGATCAAGCCGAGGACTGGTCTCTCGATAGTAGCCGTACGTGCCAAGATGATCGGCACGCGTGGTGTCGAGGGTAATGACGATGACGTCCGTCGGACGTTCGACTGGCGCGGGTTGGACTTCTGGTGGTTGTGTGGGCGAACCAGAGCACGCGAGGAGAAGGAGAATGGTCAGCACGGACACCTCTTGCACTCTGGTGTAGCCCGCGACCCCGGCATCGGTCTATAGGACCACCCAGGATACATCGTCCGCAGGTGGTCGATGAGGAGAGTCATGATGAGTGTCCAAGCGCGCGGGTTGGTCTGGAGTCTGGTTGTGGTCATGGCATGTGGCTCGCCAAGCACGCCCTCCGTTGAAGATAATCCCGCGGCGCAACGCAAGGGGCGTGCAAAGGCCAAGGCGAAAGCACGTGGGAGAGCCGACCGTACCGCAGAGGCGGACGCTCCCAAGGCTCCAAAGGGTGAGGCACCCGATGGTGCCCCGAATGTCCTGGTGGTGGTGATGGACACCACGCGTGCCGACCACCTCACGCCGTATGGCTATGGACTCGACACGACGCCCAAGCTGCAAGACTTCGCAAAGGGTGGCGTGGTCTATGAGCGGGCGGTGAGTCCGGGCATGTGGACGCTCCCGAGTCATGCCTCGATCTTCACGGGGCTTCCGGTGCGCGAGCATGGTGCGAACGCCCAGAACAAGTGGCTCGACGATGCGCACGTGACGATGGCCGAGTGGTTTGGGCAGAAGGGGTGGGACACGTGGTTGTTTAGTGCGAACCCCTACCTGCAGTCGCACACCAACCTTACTCAAGGTTTCGATGGCGCGGCCTACCCATGGGACAACGCGTGGAAGGGCAAGGCAAAGCGCGCCACGATGGACAAGCTGCTCGATAACGATGCGAGCAATGCCCTGGGTCCAGCATGGAAGCAGACGACCTATCCGACAGGGCGAGCCAACGATCAGGTAAAGGACGCAGGCCCCGTGGCTGCTGAAGCGCTGTTCGACTGGGTCGATGGCCGCGAGGCGCAGTCACGCCCTTGGCTCGCGGTGGTCAACTACATGGAAGCCCATGTGCCGCGAATTCCTAGCCAAGCGAGTCGGGAGGCCTTGTTCGATCAAGCGACGATCGACAAGCAGCTGTCGCTCGATCAGGCCTTTCCGTTCTTGCTGGCCTACACGGTCCAGAAGCACGAGTTTGAGCCAGATGAGATTGCCACGATCGCATCGACCTACGATGCCTCGCTTCGCGATCTCGATGACGCGGTGGGGGCTGTGTTCGAAGGGCTTGCGTCCCGGAAGATGCTCGACAACACCATCGTGGTCGTCACCGCCGACCATGGTGAGCACCTCGGCGAGCATCACCGCATTGGCCACAAGTACAGTGTGTACAACCCGCTGGTCCGTGTACCCCTGATTGTCCGGTATCCGGCATCACTCGAGGCTGGGCGGGTCGACCGTGTGGTCAGTACGCTCGACATCTTCGGAACCGTCACCGACCTCGCAGGGATTGACCTTCCAGACGGTACACGGAGCCAGTCCCTTCGCACGGCGCGGGAGCCCGCGGAGGCTGTCAGCGAGTTGATTGCTGCGACACCGACTGCGCTGAAGCGTATCAGCAAGGTTCACAAAGACCTAGACTGGGACCCTTGGCTGAAGACCTACATCTCGGTAGAGACCGACGGGGCGAAGTGCATCCGACGAAGCGACGGCCATACCGAGCTCTACGATGTGCCCACCGATCCGCTTGAGACCGCAGATGTGTCCACGCGAGATGCCAAGACGACCGAGACGGTGTGTGGTCGGATCGACCATTTCGCAGAAGTCACGACGACCTATCAAGCGTCGGGTGAAGCGAAACGGGAGGCCAAGCCACTTGACCCCGAGGTGATGTCACGGCTCGAGGCCCTTGGCTACTTGCAGGAGGAGCCATGATCTCGGGCTTTCTCATGCTGCTCCTCGCCTGTACCGGAGGCGGGGAACTAGAACCCACCGCTACGACAGAGGGCGCGACCAAGGCCTCACGCAGCAAGGCCCGTGGGGGACGCAAGGGGCCGGCCGAGCCTGCCTCCTACAGCGGTATTTCCTACGACAACGATCGGCAGATGGCAGAAGGGCCCAACGTCTTGGTGGTGGTCTGGGACACTGTCCGCGCCGATCGTACGAGTGTTCATGGCTACGACAAGCCCACTACGCCTATTACGGCCGCTTGGGCAGAGGAGGACGGGCGGATCTATGACCGTGCCGTGAGCCCGGGCGTCTGGACGTTACCGAGCCATGCGAGCTTGTTCACCGGCCTTCCGGTACGCGCGCACGGCGTCAACGCAGATTCGAAGTGGCTAGAAGATGATCATGAGACCTTCGCCGAGGCCTACTACAAAGCGGGCTGGTCGACCTATGCGTTCGTCGCCAACCCCTACATGAGCATCAAGGAGACAAACCTCCTGCAGGGCTATGCCGTCATTGAGCACCCATGGTCGCCGAGCTGGAAGAATAAGGCCCGGGCGCACCTCGAGCGTAAGCTGCTGCCCGACGACGCAAGCTCGAATGTCTCTCCCAAGTGGCGTGGACCCGGCGGGCCTTCACGCAACAAGTATGTGTACAAAGAAGTCGGCCCACTGGCGGCGGATGCCCTGTTTCGATGGATAGATCAACGCGGACCTGTGGAGCGCGACCGTCCGTGGATGGCCTTTCTCAACTACATGGAAGCGCACCTTCCACGAGTACCCAGCCAAGAAGCGCGCGATCGTGTCATGACGCCCGAGGCGCAAGCGCGCGCGCTGACCGTTGAGCAGTCCACCACCACATTTCATGAGTACATGGTGGGCACCCGTGAGTACGATGCGCTCGACCTCGAGGCGATCTCGAGTCTCTATGATGCGACCTTGGTCGACCTCGACGCGGCTATGGGCGACTTGCTCGAGCGTCTCGAGGGGCGCGGCTTGCTCGATGACACCATCATTGTCCTGACCAGTGACCATGGTGAGAACCTTGGCGACCATGGGTTGATGCTGCACAAATACACGGTGCACAGCAGTCTCTCTCGCGTGCCGCTCGTCGTTTCTTGGAAGGGGCACACCACGGCCGAGCACATTGATACGCCGACCTCGGTGGCCGATGTCATGCTCGAGGTGAGCCGGATGGCAGGCGTGGCGCTACCCGAGTCCATCTTGGAGCGGACCGCTGCAGCCTCACAGCCTAACGACGCAGCGGTGACCGAGTTTACTGCCGTGGCCAAGGGCTCCTTGGAGCGGTTGGCGAAGAATCATCCCGGGCGGGACCTCACGCACTTTGCGACGACCTATCAGGCGATCGAGCAGGGACCGCTCAAGCTCATCGAAGGTAGTGACGGCTCGGCAGCGTTGTTTCATGTGGTCGAGGATCCCGCCGAGGCCACGGATCGAAAGACGACCGATCCGCTTCCCACGAAGGCACTCCATGGCGCGCTCGAGGCGTGGAATGACACGACCCGCCCGGCATTGAGCGCGACGAGCCGCGAAGAAGCCAACGATCCCGAGTTCAAAGAAGCGCTCGAAGCGCTGGGGTACATCGAATAGAGCTACGCAGCACTCGAGGAGTCTCGTGATGAATGCTTATGTGATCACCGTCGTTCTACACGTGGCCTTGGCCACACTCTGGTTTGCGGGCGGCCTGTTCCCAAGCCGCATCCTGAAGTCGACCCGAGCACTCGGGAACGACGCATTTCGTGTAGGGGCCGAGATGGCGTCCCACTGCGGCATGCTGGCTGGTGTGGGGGCCATCGGGGCGTTCGTGAGCGGTATCGCCATGATCTTTGTCCGGTACGGTGGCTTCTCCGGCTTGCCCGTCCCGTTCCACATCGCGCTCACGTTGGTGCTCCTCGGCGTCCTGATGGGGCTGTTCGGCTATCGTCCGTTGTTCCGAAGCTTGGTCGAGCTGGCTGAGCAGGGCAAGACCACCTCGGACGAGGTCACCGCGCTCATCAAGCGGGTGTCGATGATGACCGGTATCTCGCACTTGCTCTGGCTCGGCGCGCTCGTCTGCATGTTCCTTAAATAGACCGCCTAGGGCTCAAGATGGGGGCGGCGTCCCGTCCAAAACCGCCCCCGAAGCATCTCCGCGGTCATGCGGAAATCTGAACCGAGGGACCATAGCGGGTAGGTGAAGGTGGCTGGACGGTTGCGTTCGAGGGCGAAGTGGCCCACCCAAGCGAAGCCATAGGCCCAAACGACACCCCAAAGCACGTCGGGGTTCGCGAGGCCCGCCGCGGCAACCACGGCGATGAGAACGAGCCCACCCGACCTTCGGGCTTCCATCTGCCAGAACGCGGCAATGAGTGCGACGGACAGCGCTGTCGCGAGAAGCATCCGCATCGGTGCAGCCAGGCACGCGCCCAAGAACACGACCCAAAATCCGCTGGTGCCCACAAGGTGTAGCCAGCGGCAACGAGGGTCCGTGTGTTCCGAGAGGTAATAGGTCCAGAAGGCGTCGTAGGTGGCGATTCGTTCCGACATGTCGTGCCCTCTGGGACGCATCCGAGCCTCGCGGCCCGCGCACTGATGTTAGCATCTTGCCATGCGCGGCGAACTGCACGAGAAGTTTCCCCTCGGGGGCATCCTAGCGACGGCTCTTGTCGTGGGCGTGCTGATCGTGTTCTGGGAGCCTGCTCGCTATCCCCAACACTCGGCCGTACCACCCATTGAGGGGGGCGGGATGGGGCGTCTCGATGACTTGTTGGCGCCGGCGATCGCCCTGTCTCCCGGTGAGCGCACCCAGCTGATGTACCAAGATCGCCTCTATGAGATGGAACGCAGCCTCGATGGGGCGCTCTTGGCGACTGAGCTCGGCGCCGGTGGCATGCCACTTCGTACCGGTGTGGTGTCGCCCCTTGGCGATATTGTGTTTGGGGCCGAGGGGGAGCTCTCGGTCGACCACGAGGTGCGACCATGACGCGTGTGTTTGCCGAGGGAGTGCTTGAGGGCCAGGTGGCGCTCGTGACGGGGGGTGGTACCGGCATCGGGGCCGCCATCGCTGAAGAACTTGCGGGGCTCGGCGCTGACGTGGTGATCGCGTCGCGCAATGCCGATCGTATCGAGAAGGCGGCAGCTGCGCTGTCTGAGCGTGTGGGGCGCCCCGTGATGGGGGTGCCTTGTGACATCCGCGACCGCGAGGCTGTGGCGTCGCTGACGGCCCAGGTGATGGCGGCGCATGGCCGCATCGATGTCCTGGTCAACAACGGCGGAGGGCAATTTCTCGCACCGGCCGAGGCCATACGCGACAAGGGGTGGGATGCGGTCATCGCCACCAACTTGACCGGTACATGGAACCTGACGCGTGCGGTAGCGACTGCAGCGATGATTCCGCAACGGAGCGGCCGAATTCTCAACATCACGATGCTGACTGGCCGTGGGTTCCCGGGAATGGCGCACAGCTGTGCGGCACGCGCTGGCGTCGAGGGGATGACCCGCACGCTCGCGGTCGAGTGGGCGACCCACAATATCCAAGTCAACTGCATTCAACCCGGCATCATCGCCTCGTCGGGCTTGTCGAACTACCCGAGTGGTGAAGCGATGGCGGTCGAGATGCAGCGGGAGATTCCGGCCAAGCGCTTGGGGCGGTGTGAGGAGGTCGCATGGCTTGTGGCCTTCTTGAGTGGGCCGGGTGGGCACTACATGACCGGGCAAACCCTGACCCTCGATGGCGGAAAAGATCTGTGGGGTCGCACCTGGGGTATTCCCGACCCCGAGCCCATGCCGGACGTGATTCTGCCGCCACCTCTACACTGACCGAGTAGGGTGGGATTCAACCAGAGTGTGCGACCGGAGTTGACCCTGTGAGGTTTGGATGAACACGACTGCATTGGCCCTAGACTTTGACCGTATTGAGAAGGGATTCGTGCAGCTTCGCAGCCCGTGGAAGGTTGCGGCGTTCACAGCCACAATGATGCCCCTCGGCGCCATGGCAGGCCTACGTATCGACCATGTGGACCGGGACGGATGTGTCACCTCGCTCCCGGGGGGCTGGCGGACTCAAAATCCCTTTAAGTCGATGTTCTGGGCAGCTCAGGGCATGGCCGCCGAGATGGCCACGGGGGTGCCGGCCTTGGTGGGTGTGCGCGAGGCCCCGGTACCTGTTCGAATGATTCTCGCAGGATGTGAGGGCCAGTTCGTTCGAATGTGCAAGACGCGAGCACGCTTCGTGTTCGAGCGCGCAGACCTTGTGTGGGAGGCGCTCGATACTACACTGGCGACCGGTGAGAGTGTGGAGTGTCCCCTCCCGGTGGTGGGCTATGACGCCCATGGCGAGGAGGTGTCTCGATGGCGCTTCATCTGGAGCTTTCGGGCACGGTTACCCGAGTGATGGGACGCCACGGGTGCGTAAGAAACCATCCGTTTCCTCGAGGGATGGTGTGCAGGTCGGTGGCATGTGTTTAGGCTCGGGACAGGGGGAACCATGTCCAATGTGATTCTCGGTGCCCAACACTTGGGCCCACCACCATGGCCGACGCTCGATCCGTTTTTGTTCTGTGTGCATCACCTCGACCACTATCCCCGTGGAAACCAAGACATGGGCCCAGACGCGTCATTGAGCGGACGCAATCTCGGGCAGGATTTTGCAGGGCTCGATGGGTGGCGCATGTACCACGGCACCACCGTTCCAGGGTTCCCGAGGCATCCCCACCGGGGGTTTGAGACCGTCACGCTCATGCGGTCTGGTGTGGTTGACCATAGCGATTCGCTTGGTGCAACGGCACGATTTGGAGAGGGAGATGTGCAGTGGATGACCGCTGGTCGCGGCATTCAACATTCAGAGATGTTCCCGCTACGAGACGCCTCCAATCCCAACACAGCCGAGCTCTTTCAGCTCTGGCTAAACCTGCCGGCACGCGACAAGATGGTCGATCCCTATTTCACCATGCTCTGGGCAGATACCATCCCGGTGCATCGCTTCGAAAACGGCGGGGCAACGACCGAGGTGGTCACGGTCGCCGGGAGCCTGGCGGGACAAACGCCCCCATCGCCGCCGCCCAACAGCTGGGCTTCTCAGCCGGGTAGTGACCTCGCTATCTGGACCATCTCGCTCGAGCCGGGCGCCACATGGACGATTCCGGCGGCGCCTGCCGGTGTGCATCGCGTGCTCTATGCGTTCGCCGGGGAGGGCATGATGGTCGACACCCTGACGACCAGCGGCCAGATGATCATTCAGGTGCGGCCCGATGTACCCGTTCACGTGCGTGGGGGGGCGACGGGAGGCGAGCTGTTGATGCTTCAAGGACGGCCCATCGGCGAGCCTATCGCACGACATGGGCCGTTCGTCATGAACACGCGCGCCGAGCTGCAGCAGGCCTATGACGACTACCGGCGCACCCGGTTTGGCGCCTGGTCCTTCGGGGTAGACGATCCAGTGCATCCTCGAGACCAAGGACGGTTCGCTCGTCATGCCGATGGTCGCGTCGAGAAGCCGCGCGCGTGACTCGCAGGTCGGCTGTAGGGACGGTAGATGGTCTGGCGCGGGGAGGCCGCCATGTTGTTGACCATCGATGTAGGGAACACGAATACCGTTCTCGGCTTGATGAAAGGCACGTCGCTTGAGGCGCGTGTCCGGATTCGCACGGTAGAGCGGACCACAGATGAGCTTGGGGTCCTCCTGCTGCAGGCGTTTGGACAACGGGGCATCACACCGGACGACGTGACAGGGGCGATTATCGGCAGCGTTGTGCCGTCGGTCCTCTACAGCTTTGACAAGGCCTGCCGGCGCTATTTTGGCGTCGAGCTGATGGTGGTGGGCAAGGGGCTCCGTACAGGCATTCGCGTGCAGACGGACAATCCTCGTGAGGTCGGGGCCGACCGAATCGTCAACAGCGTGGCAGCCATCAGGCGATGGGGTGGGCCCATCGTCGTGGTGGACTTTGGGACGGCGACCACGTTCGACTGCGTCAACACCGACAATGCGTACGTGGGTGGCGCTATCGCGCCGGGGTTTGGCATCAGTGAGCAGGCGTTGTTCACCGCGACCGCGAAGCTTCCGCGTGTGGAGGTGCGTCGGCCACCGCGCGCGATTGGCACCAACACAGTGCACGCGATTCAGTCCGGGCTCTACTATGGGTACGCTGGCCTCGTTGACGCACTGGCACGGCGTTGCGCCGACGAACTGGCTCCGGGGGCCAAGGTGGTGGCCACCGGTGGTCTCGCGCAGCTCATGGCAGAGCCGAGTACGGTGATTGAAGAGGTCGACCCTTTTCTTACGCTACGAGGTCTTGCGCATATCTATGCGCTCAACAGTGGGGCGTGACCTCAACTGGTCCGCGTGTCGAGGTTGACCCTTGAATGGTCCGCGCGGACCGTATACGACCCTCGCCTTGTACGCGGAGGTTGCGTGTACTTCCAAGACCTGATTCTTACCTTGCAGCGGTATTGGGGCGAGCGCGGCTGCGTCATCCTTCAGCCGCACGACTTTCCCATGGGTGCCGGCACCTTTCACCCTGCGACCTTTCTTCGGTCGCTCGGTCCAGACCACTGGAACACCGCCTATGTGCAGCCGTGCCGTCGGCCGGGTGATGCGCGTTACGGTGAAAATCCCAACCGGCTCGGGCACTACTACCAGTTTCAGGTCATCCTGAAGCCATCCCCACCGAACAGCCAAGAGCTCTATCTGGGCTCGCTCGAGGCCATCGGTATCGACACGCGCAAGCATGACATTCGCTTTGTCGAGGATGACTGGGAGTCGCCGACGCTCGGTGCGTGGGGCCTGGGCTGGGAAGTCTGGATGGACGGTATGGAAGTGACACAGTTCACGTACTTCCAGCAAGTGGGCGGTGTCGGCTGCGCGCCTGTCTGCACCGAGCTCACCTACGGTCTGGAGCGTCTTGCGATGTACTTGCAAGGTGTCGACGATGTCTACGACCTCGCATGGGTGGAAGGCATGTCGTACGGCGACGTCTTCAAGCGGAACGAGATTGAGCAGTCTACCTACAATTTTGAGCAGTCCGATGCCGAATCACTGTTCGAGATCTTCAACAAGAGCTTCGCCGAGTGTAAGCGGCTCGCCGACGCCGGCCTGGTCTTGCCTGCATACGACCAGTGCATTCTCACGAGCCACACCTTCAATCTGCTTGATGCGAGAGGCGCCATTTCGGTGGCCGAGCGGCAGCAGTACATTCGACGCATTCGTGAGCTCGCGTGTGCGTGTGCCGAAGCATGGGTGGCTCCCAAGGAAGGTGCGGCATGAACGCGGAGCTGTTTTTCGGCATTCGTTGTGAGGAGTTGCCGGCCGGTATGGTTCGGCCTGCGCTTGAGGGTCTCCGAGACCGTGTTCTCGAGGCCATCGAGGGTGTCGAGCATGGCGCGGTCCATCTGTTCGCCACGCCCCGACGCTTGGCCGTCTCGATCGAAGCGGTTGCGTCAAACCGTCCATCGACCACGACGGTCGTCACTGGGCCCCCTGCGGATCGTGCGTTCGATGCAGACGGGGTACCGACCAAGACGGGTGCGGGCTTCGCGCGGGGGAAAGGGGCTGACCCTTCTGAGCTCACCATTGTGGAGCTCCCCAAACGGGGGCGTGTCGCGGCACTGACCGTCACCGAAGGTGGAGAATCGGTCGTCGAGCTGGTCACCGCGCAGCTGACCGCAATCATCGAGGGCATTCCGTTCCAGAAGTCGATGCGTTGGGGATCGGGGAGCCTTCGGTTTGGCCGACCGCTGCACGAGATCATCTGTACTTGGGATGGGGTGCCGATGACCGGTGCCGTGCACGGCATCGAGCTGGGCAACACCACAACGGGACATCGCCTCTGCCCCGGCGAGATCCGCGTGACGGGCGCCCAAGACTTCGTGGCGGGGCTCCGTGAGGCGCATGTCGAGCCCGTCCTCGACGTTCGAGAGCAGGCGATTCTGGGGTTGCTCGAAGAGGCTACCGCGGCACTGGGCTCTGACCCCATTGTGGATGCCGAACTTCTCGAAGAGGTTCTCCACCTGGTGGAGTGGCCCATGTTGGTCATCGGTACGTTCGACGAAGAGCTTCTTCAGCTACCGCCGCGCTTGCTCGTCACCAGCATGAAGGTGCATCAGAGGTATTTCCCCGTCTACAAAGATGGTGTGCTTACCAATCGCTTCGTCGTCATCAGTAACAATCCCTTCGGGGACGCAGCCCTGATCGCGGCCGGTAATGCTCGTGTCATTCGAGCGCGTTTCTATGATGCACGGTTCTTCCTCGCCGAAGACAAGAAGCAGCGCCTCGAGGAGCATGCGTCCGCACTGCCACGCATGCGCTGGATCCGTGGCCTCGGCACCATGGCCGACAAGGCGACACGCCTCGGCACGCTCGGTCGGGCCCTTGCCCCGCAGTTCGGCGCAGACACCGAGGCCGCAGCCAAGGCAGGCCAGCTCTCGAAGGCCGATCTGGCCACGCAGATGGTGGGGGAGTTCCCCAAGCTGCAGGGGCACGTGGGGAAACTCTATGCCCAACATGAGGGTGCACCAGAGGCTGTCGCGCACGCGATCGAGGAGCACTACCTCCCGAAATATGCAGGCGATGATCTTCCGGCTACACCGGAGGGGCGCGTGGTTGCTCTGGCCGACCGGCTCGATGCCCTCGCTGCGTGCTTCGGAATCGGATTGATTCCCAAGGGTGGGGACCCGCAAGGCCTGCGTCGTGCGGCACTCGGAATCGTTCAGATTCTTCGTGATGCGAATGCAGCCAGTTCGTTGGAGGGGCTGTTCGGCCTCGCGGTGGACACCGTGCATCAGATGGCAGAGGGTGAGCCGTTCGACAAGTGGACGGCGGCGCAGGGGACCGGGCCGCAGGCCAGCGAGCGCGCTGCAATTGTCAAGCAGCTCGTCGAGTTTACGCTCACGCGCTTTAAGGCCTGGCACGTCAGTCAGGGGACCACCCCTGACCTTGTCGACGCAGCAGTTGCCGTTGGCGGAGATGATGTCGTGATGCTCGATCGCCGCGTGACCGCACTGGCAGCCATTGCGGGTACCGATGGCTTCCGACCCATCATGCAGACGTTCAAGCGCGTGCTCAACATCTCCGCCGAGGTGGACGCGGCAGTCCCAGCCCTTGAGGCGTGCCCTGTGGGTGTCGAAGCCGACCTGCTGCGGGTGGCGATGGCCGTTGCCGCGGACGCGAAGGATGCCGCGTCAACGGGTGACTTTGATGCGGCCCTCACCCATATTCTCAGGTTGCAGGTGCCCGTCGAGGCCTTCTTTGATGGGGTCATGGTCAACGATGACGACTTGGCCATTCGTGCGCGTCGGCAGGGGATTTTGTCTGCCGTGGGACACATCTTCTCTGGACTGTACGATTTTCGACGTATCTCGACCCGCTGAGGGCACTTCAACAGCGCTAGGGGCCAGCTGACCCCTGGAGGGACCATGACGATGGACCGATGGATCTTTGCGTTCAACGACCGCGCGCTTCCTGCCCCGGAGCAGCGTCGACCGCTGCTGGGCGGAAAAGGTGCGGGTTTGGTAGAGATGACGGAGCTCGGGCTTCCGGTTCCCTCTGGATTCACCATCACCTGTGCGGCCTGCACGTGGTTCTTCAGCCACGAAGAGCAGTGGCCCGAGGGCCTAGATACGCAGCTCGATGCAGCCGTAGCGTCCCTCGAAGCAGAGACAGGTAAGGCATTTGGTGACGCGTCCGACCCGCTACTCGTCAGTGTGCGTTCTGGTGCGCCGGTGAGCATGCCGGGCATGATGGATACCGTGCTCAACCTCGGTCTCAATGATCAGACCGTTCGTGCGCTTGCGGCCCGCTCGGGCAACGCGCGGTTTGCTTGGGACAGCTACCGCCGGTTTGTCCAGATGTTCGGCGATGTGGTGCTGAACATCCACTACACGCACTTCAGTCGGGCCGAGTTGGCCTTTTTGGGCGACCGAAAGATGGAAGAGCTCGGCGCGACCGAGCTAGAAGTGCTCACCGGCAAGCTCAAGCAGGTGCTCGAAGAGCAGGGTCATGCCTTTCCGCAAGACCCACGGGAGCAGTTGGCCCTTGCCATCAGCGCCGTATTCCGGAGCTACAACAGCCATCGCGCACGCTATTACCGTCGCACACAAGGTATTCCAGACAACACCGGTACCGCCGTCAATGTCCAGGCGATGGTCTTCGGAAACCGTGGCGAGGGTTCCGGTACGGGCGTGGCCTTCACGCGTGACCCAAAGACGGGACGGGATGGCATCTTTGGGGAGTGGCTCCCCGACGCGCAGGGTGAGGATGTTGTGGCGGGCATTCGGACGCCGCTACCTCTCAACGAGGGGTCCGACCGGGATGGCGCGACGCTCGAGCGCACCATGCCCGATGTCTACACGGAGCTTCTCCGGGTGAAAGATCTTCTCGAAGGGCATTACACCGACATGCAGGACATTGAGTTCACCATCGAAGATGGCAAGCTCTTCCTGCTGCAGACGCGGCGTGGAAAGCGCACGGGGCAGGCTGCGGTTCAGATTGTGGTCGACCTCGAGCGGGATGGCGTCATTGACCGGCGTGAGGCCCTGACACGCGTCGACCCCCGCGAGCTCGAGATGGTGCTGCGGCCCGTGATTGCACCGAACGCGACACGAACCGTCATCGCCAAGGGCCTCGATGCCTCGCCTGGCGCGGCATGCGGTCGCGTGGTGTTCGAGTCGTCCGACGTCAAGGAGCACCATGATCGCGATGAGCCGACGATCTTGGTGCGTGTGGAGACCTCCCCAGAGGACATCCAAGGCATGACGCTTGCAGAAGGCATCCTCACTGCGAGAGGCGGGCAGACCAGCCATGCAGCGGTGGTGGCTCGGGGTATGGGCAAGCCATGTGTGGTGGGGTGTTCGGGTATTCAGGTGGACACCCGTCGGGAGCTCTTTTACGCCGGCGATTTCGTGGTCCGGAAGGGCGACTGGGTGACGCTAGATGGCGCGACGGGCGAGGTGATGAAGGGCCAAGTGGAGATGCTCGCGCCACAGACCGACTCGGGTAGCATGTCCACGCTCCTCGAGTGGGCGGACGCCGAGGCGCGTCTCACCGTGCGCGCCAATGCCGACACGGGAACCGATGCTGCCAAGGCGCGCCAGCTTGGCGCACGTGGCATCGGGCTGTGTCGAACGGAGCATATGTTCTTCCAGCAGGATGCACTTCGTGCCATGCGCCGCATGATTCTCGCCGAGGATCCTAGAAGTCGGCAGCGCGCGCTGAACGAGATCCTTCCCATTCAGCGCGCCATGTTCGTCGACCTCTTTCAGGCGATGGATGGTCTCCCTGTGACCATTCGGCTTCTCGATCCACCACTTCATGAGTTCCTCCCAGACCGTCATGAGGATGTGAGCGCCGTTGCCCAAGAGCTCGGCGTGCAACCCGAGAAACTGCGTGGTCGGCTGGACGAGCTCGGCGAAGCCAACCCGATGCTGGGACACCGCGGCGTACGCGTCGGCGTGACGGCCCCCGAGGTGTACCGCACCCAGGTGCGCGCCATCTTTGAGGCGGCCTGTGACGTGGTCAAGGCCGGCGGCACCGTGGTTCCAGAGGTGATGATCCCGCTCGTGGGGCTCCCAGAAGAGCTTGAGCGCATGCGTCAGCTGACCGTCGAGGTCGCCGAAGGTGTGTTGGCGGAGCATGGGGTCGAGCTTGAGTACTTGGTCGGCACCATGATCGAGCTGCCTCGTGCGGCCCTCCTCGCGGGTGCAATCGCCCAGCACGCGGACTTCTTCAGCTTTGGTACAAACGACCTTACGCAGATGACCTATGGACTGTCCCGTGACGATATGGGTAAGTTCTTCCCGGATTACCAGCGGGAGGGTCTCTTTGCCGATAGCCCGCTCGCCGTCTTTGATACGGAGGGTGTCGGGCAGCTTGTCGAGATGGGGACCACCCGAGGCAAGGCCTCACGTCCGACACTCAAGGTGGGCGTCTGTGGAGAGCACGGCGGTGATCCCACGGGTGTCGCGTTCTTCCATGCCAATGGGCTCGACTACGTCAGTTGCTCGCCCTATCGGGTGCCCGTCGCTCGGCTTGCAGCTGCGCATGCAGCCCTGGGTATTCTATGACACGTGAGTTCCGCCGCATTGCTGTCTACTGCGCAAGCTCGGACCGTACCGTACCGGTCTACGGCGATCGTGCCTTCGACGTGGGGCGCAAGCTCGCCGAGCATGGCATTGGCCTCGTCTATGGCGGCGGGTCGGTGGGGCTCATGGGAAAAGTCGCGGATGGTGCGCTCTCTGCGGGGGGGGAGGTCATTGGGGTCATTCCCGAGAAGCTGCAGGCGCTTGAGCTGGGGCATGCCGGTTGTACCGAGCTTCGCGTGGTGAGTTCCATGCATGAGCGAAAGCTCATGATGGCCGAGCTGGCCGACGGATTTGTCGCGCTCCCAGGTGGGTGGGGCACATGGGAAGAGCTCTTCGAGGTCGTGACCTGGACCCAGCTGGGCTACCACACCAAGCCGTGCGGCGTGCTCAACCTTGACGGCTACTACGACCCGCTGCTCGAGATGGTGCGCACGGCCATGAGACAGGGCTTTGTGCGTCCGATCCTGAACGAACTCCTCGTTGCGGACCACGACATGGACGCACTGCTTGCCAAGATGTCGGAGGCCACGCTCCCTCCGATTGAACAATGGATCGCCACCCCGTAAGGCAGCGGCCTATTCGCCCTCATCTCGCCAGCGAATGGCGCTCTGGGTGTGCTTTGGCTTCATGTTGCGCCGGATGGACTGCACGGCACGCCGAAGCAGCGCCAGGTCTATCGGGATCTCCTGTCGCTCGACTTCGTCCCGTGTAAAGCGACAGAGCGCGGCAAAGCGTTGTTGGTCCACGTCGTCTTCGAACCGGCCGCTGAAGTACAGGCCTAGGTCCGAGGTCTGAAGAAGCGCGTGGTGCCGCTCCATGTGGGGAAGGATGAGCCCAAAGACGCCGGTCCCCGGCCGTAGCAAGACGCTGGACGCGGCATGGGCATGGTGATCCCTCGTGTCGCCACGTCGTCCAACGCGTTCGCGTTCTGGGGTGAGCAACCAGCGCCGCCTGCGAGCCAGTGTGTCGGGGTCTGGCGGAGCTTCATCAGGGTGAGCCTCGAGGGGGCACCAGGGGTCGCCTGCGGCGCCGTGGGCACGCACGTCGACGGAATCGAGGTCACCGACCGGAAGCTGCAGTGCATGCAGGGCAGCATTGAGACGTGGTCGTGGCCGTGGGGCCTGAGCATCGAGGGCCGTGAGGGCAGATCCCAGCTGCATGAGCGTAGGGGGGGATGAGGCGAGCTGTAGCCATTGCTGAAGCGCCCCATGCTCGTTCATCGCGTAGAGAATCGTCGATGGCAGCGCGTCAACGGTGTCGCGGCTCACCACGAGCTCGAGTTGGACCACGTACCCAAACGCGCGCAGGTTTCGCAGGCCATTCTCGAGGTCTTGAAGGCTCCGACCCTCTTTGGCCAGCGCTTCCTCGTCGAACGTGGGGACTTGGACGCGAAACCGAATGTCATAAGGAGAAAACGGCCGAATCGCGAGGTCGTCCCCAAAGCCTACCAGGTCCGTGGTGAGCAGGGTACGCACGTGTCGGTCTGCGGCATCCTGGAGAACAGCGAACAGCTCAGGCCTCGTGGGCCCAAACATCGCGAGGTGCAGTGTGCCCCCGGGGGCGAGCGCCGCGATGGCGTCGGATGCGTCAGAGAGTTCCACCATCACGATCACCCCGCTACAGGAAGCCGAATGATGAAGCGACTTCCTCCATCCATACCGTCTTCACAGCGGATGCTGCCCCTGTGCTGGCGAATGATGTCGTCGACCTGGGCGAGCCCGAGTCCATGCCCACCTGCTTTGCCACGATTGGGACCCTCGACGCGCACGAACCGCTTGAAGATGTCTCGCCGATACTCAATCGGGACGCCCATCCCATTGTCGATGACCTCGACCTCGATGCTGCGCTCGATCTGCCGCAAGTTCACCACGACCTCGCTCTTCAGGTCTTCTCTTCGGTACTTGAAGGCATTGTCGAGTAAGCAACTCACGGCATCACGCAGTGCGAGAGGGTCACCCATGACCGGGTCAGTGGCGTCAAAGTCCGCCGTAAGCTTGACATCACCCATCTCATAGCGGGGCCCCCACACGGTAATCGCCTCCAGTAGGGGTTCTTCAATGTCGAAACGTTCTTTGGTCGAGATCGCACGCGTTCGGGAGAAGGCGAGGATCTCGTTGACGCGTGCAGTGAGCCGGTCTGCCTCGTCGACAATGCGCTCGGCCATGGCATCACGCTGAGCATCGGTCTTCCAGGCGCCAAGCGCAAGGTTCTCGGCCATGACTTTCATGCCGGCGAGCGGCGTCTTCAGCTCATGGGTCACACGCTGCGTAAACTCGCGCTGACGGCTGAGAAGTCTTCGGTGTTCCTGATTGGTCATGGTGAGGCTGAACAAGGCCCCGAGCCCCAATGCGACACAGATAAGGGTGATAGCGATGGGGATCACCTTCTGTCCGAGGAGCGGTCGCATCCGGGAGTCTACATAGGTTGTGGAGAGCCCGACCCGAACCCGTTGAAGGGTGCGGGGTAGGTCGACCGTCAGCGCTGCCGTCCCCCCGCCTCGGACCATGCGCTCTCGTTCATCCTGTAAGAAGACGCCGTCTGGGAACCGTTGCGACGCGGAGCGATAGATGCTGTCAATGAGGCGGTTGTGCTTCACGAGAACTGCCACCCCCCGGCGTTCATCCGGCAGTTGGCTGTAGTAAAGCAAGTACGGGTCGTCGCCGTAAGGATCGACCACCAGGCGCGCGGCCATCGACTGCCGCGTGCGTCCGAGGCGCTCGATGGACTGTTGGACTTCGGTCCATGCCGCGAGGCGTTGGTTGGACTGCGCCTCCAGTTGAGCCAACCGCTCCACATCTTGCACGCGGCCGGTACGCTCAAGAATCTCTCTCGCGCGGGCGAACGTAAACACGGTGCGTTCGAGATCAGGGGCGTCAAGGGTGGCGAGACTGACCGAGGTCGCGAAGGCGAGATCTGCCGCATCTGTTTCATTGCCTAGCGCGAGCAGCAGTTCCGCACGCGCGACACGCCGCAGTGCCCGGAGGTAGCTCGAGACGCCCAGTTCGGGAGCCCCACGCACGGGAACCGGGTCACTCAAGCCAGGGACCGTGAGCGCTCGAATCCCCTCGGAGTGTCGACCGACCTGACGCAGCCCCTCTGCCGCCTGCAGCGCGGCATAGACCTGAACACTTAGAGGCGCATTCCGACAGTTGGTGCGCCATGCGCGGGCCTCGGCTTGTGCGGTCTCCACAATGGTGGGGGAGCCAAACCCCGCTGCACGCGCGTCCGCTACACACGGGTGTTCCTCGAGAAGCGCATCTTCTCCGGGCCTGGCTTGCGGAAACACCAGAATCGCCTTCGCGGTGACGTCCGAGGATGGGGGGCTTGCAATCATGTTCCAGATGTAGACGCTATCTACGATCGGATACCGCTCTCGGATGGTGTTCTGCACGCTGGTGAAGTCGGCATCTCTCGGCTCGAAACGGGCCACGATGTCGCGGAGTTCTGCGAGCGTCGACTCCTCCCAGGACACTGCACTGGCAGTGAGCTGCGACCGGAGGTCGGCCTCCACGGCTGCCCGGATGTCATTGTCCTGGGAGAGAATGCTCATGACCGCAAACGCAGCAAGCGCGAGCAGTGCGAGCCCAGCGGTGACCGGAATGGCTGGACTTCTAGTGGTCGATGCACGTGGCTGCACGCGTTCTCCTACGGGACTACCTTGACGTGGAGAGCAGATCGGGGCAACGGTTCCCCCAACATTCGTCTTGATGTTTCGGAATGCCGGGGAGGCAACGTGATGGGAAATGGCCGTAGGTTGAGTGTTCGTTCGTGGCTTTCACTTGGTGCTGTCGGGTCTGCCGTGTTCACCATGGCGGCGTGCGGCACAGCACCGGAAGCGCCGACACCGAAGGCGCCTGTAGCGACAGCTCCGGCAGCGCCCGCGGCACCCAAGGCACCTGCAGATCCGGTGCCCTCGCTGGTGGTCGTTCAGGCCCAGTTCGGCAAGGTGGATGGGCGTCCCGCACCCATGCCGGCCCGACTGGCCTTGTTGCGCTTGCACGACGGAGAGTTCTTCGAGGAGTCGTTTGAAGATCCGGATGCCAACGTCTTTCATAAGGCCATTCCATGGGCAGGTGGGATTCTCACCATCGGTGCAGAGCGTGCGCCGAAGCCGGGTCATGTGAAGCACTGGACCCGTGGGGACGATGGCTCATGGACAGACACCGTGGTCTGGGAGCGCGCGTGGGATGGCAGCAAGTTCAACCGGATGCGCGACATTGAGGTCGGCGACGTCAATGGTGATGGCAAGGACGAGCTCGTGGTGGCGACCCATGACCGTGGTGTGGTGGCCGTTGGCACAGGCGAGGGCACGTCCTTTGAGTTCGTCGAGCTGCACGAGAAGGGCGACACCTTTGTGCATGAGATCGAGATTGGAGACCTCAACGGTGATGGCACGAAAGAGTTCTACTCCACGCCTTCAGACCGCAACCGCAGCAGTGGCGTGAGCCAGCCCGGCGCCGTGTACCAGTACACGTGGGACGGTTCGGCCTACACCCATCGGCCCGTGGTGGAATTTGAGGATTCCCACGCCAAGGAGATCTTGGTCACCGACGTCAATGGTGATGGCAAAGATGAGCTCTATGTCGTGATCGAGGCGCACACCGTGAAGGGCGAGGATGGCAAGAAGCAGCGTGTCGACCCCGTTCGAATCGTTCGGTACGATGAAGACGGTGAGGGCTTCAAGGCGACGACTGTGTCGGAGATTGACGACGATCAGCTGCGATTCCTCCTCGCGGGTGACGTCGACGCTGACGGGCAAGTAGAGCTGGTTGCTGCGTCCTGGAAGGCCGGACTGTTCCGTCTCGAGCTTCAAGAAGATGGAACGTTCAAGAACATGCTGATCGACGAAGAGTCCTCTGGGTTCGAGCATGCGACCCACGTCGCGGATCTTGATGGCGATGGAAAGCTGGAGATCTACGTTGCGGCAGACGACCAAAAGGCCTTCCGTCAGTACATGTGGAACGGCACGAGCTTTGACCGAAAGACCATCGCGGACATTGGTCCCAGCGGACGTTCGTTCATTACGTGGAACATTCAGGATGGATCGTTCTAGGACCGTAGGGTGAGCGGAACCGATAATCTCATTACGCCGAATGGACTGCAGGCCATCCAGTATGAGCTGCAGTTCCTGCGTCTCGTGGAACGGCCTCAAGTCGTGGCAGAAGTCAGCTATGCCGCATCACTTGGGGACCGAAGCGAGAACGCGGAGTACATCTACGGCAAGAAGCGCCTTCGACAGATCGATAGCAGGCTCAACTTTCTCATGCGGTGTCTTAGCCGCATTCGACCGGTTGACCCGGTAGCGGTCGGCGGGGAGACCGTGAAGTTCGGCGCGACCGTCGACGTAGAAGATGAAGACGGCGTCGCTCACACCTACCGTATCTACGGGCAACATGAAGTCGATGTGGACCGCGGAGTCATCAGCTGGAAGAGTCCCCTCGGGCGTGCGCTCATCGGGAAACAAGAAGGCGACTGCGTGACCTTCAACGCACCCGGTGGGGTGCGGGAGCTAGAGATTCTCGCCGTGGCTTATGAGCCCCAGACACCACTTGCGGTGCCTGACTGGAAACGAAAACTCGACGGTGAGGAACGCTAACTATGGTGCAGGGGCGAGGATTGGCCCCTGGTTCGAGCAGATGTTGCAGGCACCATTGCTCACGGGCCATCCCCACATCGTGAAGTACGGACATGCGTTCGTGGCAAGCTCGGTACAGGTCAGGACCATCTGCCGGTCGAGGCGCCCCGGAATCGGCTCATCGACCACCGTGACAAGGTCTTGGGGGTACAGCTCGAACACTGCGGATAGCTCGGGCCAGCCCTCGGACTCGGCGATGAGCAGCCACGCGTCGGTGCCTAGCCAATCATTGTACTCCGTGAAGTTCGTGGGGGGCTGAAGGTAGCTCATCCGGTACCCCGACCTCACTGCAGGTTGGAGAAAGGGATGTGCGTCATTGATCGAGCCACCGATGACCGTCTCGAACGTGTACACGCTCAATAGTTGTGGAAGAACGCCCGGTGCCGTGGGTAGGGTGAGCTGCTCATGGACGGCATTGTACGCAAGTGCCGTCGTGAGAGACCAATGGCCCGAGACCGCTAGGGTCTCGAGGTCCGTGAGCAATACACCAGCCTCGCCGCTAATGTCGAGCGGGTAGCCACCCTGTTGACTCTCGGAATATTGCGCGATGTCGATGAAGATTCGCTCGCGACGAGGACGCGGATCGAGCCCCATAAGGGTCGCGTGCGCCTCGAGGACCGCGTCCCAAAACGCCGTCACTGCGTCGGGTGCGGAGAGGGCCTCGAGCTGCTCTCTGGGCAGGGTCAAGACCACATGTTCTCCGATGAGCTCGCCCATTGGCGCAGGCTGTTTCAGCTCAGCTACCCATGAGGTCGTGGCGCCCGCCCGAAACGTGGGCATGGCCACTCCCCCCGAGACCGTGACATCAACCTCTCCCATGAGACAGCCTGGGGGAACAGTGAGATACACCGGACCACCGAATGCGCTGGTGATGGAGGTTGTCGTGGCCTCGATAGGCCGTGTCTTGGTCACTGCAGGAAAACGCCACCATGGACCTGTGTCCCACGGCTCCGAGGTGTGGATGCCGATTTGAAGTCCGATGCCCACATCGGAGGCGCTGGCGGGTACCCCAACAACCAGCGACTCCCCCGGGAGGGCCCATATGCCCGTGGAGACGAGGCGCGGCGCGTTGGGCTCTGCGAAGGTCAGGGCCTCGCCAACACCCTCATAGGAAAGGTCAAGGGAAAGACTCACGGTAGTCGGAACGGCGTTCTGCGTGGGCACGCGGGGAAAGTCCACAGCGGATGGATGGGCTGACGGCATCTCCAGATCGAGGTGGCGCCGGTGCTCCCAGATGGCGAGGACCCCAGCTGCGATATCGAAGTCGGGATCCACAGGTGCGTCAGGTGTGGGACGGACGGCACCATAGGCCTCATACAGGGGGAGAAACACGTCGTAGTACGCGCTGTCGGTCGCGGGCAGGGACCACAAGGCGCTCTCTGCGGCGATGCGGGCACGTGCTAGCGAAAAGATACCCACCGAGAGGGGGTCTTGCGCCGACTGCTTCAATGCAAGCATGGCACCCGCGGCGTGTTGTTCCAACCATGGCGGGTCGGCCGGCGCTGGTGAGAGCGGATCCGGTGCGTCCATGGCGGTGATCACAAGACCAAAGGATCGCAAGAGGTCATTGAGCGGGAGAAGGCCGGCGCCTGCGGTCTGACCCTGGAAGGTGGGAGCGGCCGCATGGCCAGCGACGACCACGCTACCCCCATCGTTGACGAACGTGATGAGCGCCGTCACATCGTCGGCAGACAACGCCGTGGCCGCATGAATGATGGCCACATCGCCTGAGTTGAGTTCATCGACCGCTGCATCTCGAATAGTCCAGGACAGCGACTCAAGGGGTGTCTTCCAGGCATCAAGCCCGCCAAGGTGCACGAGCGAGGCGTTGTCACTGGTATCGAGCCATCGTAGCGCGTGGTCAGTGACCGCAAGGCCTTCTTGCCCCGACCGCGGCAGCGCATCTGTGCCTATCGCGAGAATCTTGCCGGAACCCGCGGAGCTGGCTGCCATCCACGTGTGATAGCGCTCATCCCAGCGAACGGGAAAGGCCTGCTCACCGAAGGCTGCAACTACGGACACGCCTTCAGAGGGCAAGGGGACCTCGCGAACCATCAACGCAGTGACGTCCATCCATCGCTCGGACCACGCCTCAATACAGAGGTGTGCGACCCGGATCTGGCCGTTCCCGCACGGGGAGGCCGTGTCATCGATGACCACCAACGTATCGGACGCAGGCGGCGCCTCGGAATCCGTGTCGTCGAGGGGGGTGGGAGGGGTGGGGGACTCACATGCCCACAAGGCCAAGCACCCTATCCATACATGCCGTGTCATTGCCGCTCCACGTTGTACCGTAGCGCGCCCAGATGCTGTTGATTGTCAAAGTGCGGCACCTCGACTCAGATAGATGATCGCATCGCCTGGCCCCACCAAGTGGTCGTCGGGTGGGTTGAGCAGCTCTTCGCCGATGGCCTGTGATTTGGTGCCAATCACCAACAGCCCTTTTTCCTGCTTGAGGCGGTCGGACAGCGTATCGAAGCGGGTCGGGGCCCCGACGGGCGCAGGGCCGAGGTAGAGGCTGTGGGCCCCGCTGGCGACCACCCGGCCCATGACATCGGCGCTTCCGGGCTGGGCCACGGCGTGTGCGAGCAGCGCAAACCCCATGCGGGTGCTCTCGATGACCTCGTTGGCCCCCGCAGCGCGCGCATGGTCTACGTTCTCTGCATCCAAGATCTCCGTGACCACGTAGAGTGGCATGACGCGCCGATTTGCGAGGGGCTGCTGACTCAGGTACCGGCGTGCCGTAAACGTGATCAGCAAGGTGCGGGCATCGGCGCCGGCAGGATCCATGTTTCGGGACCCCACAATGATGAGGGTCTTGGCGTGGGTCAGTCGGACCTTGTCCAGCTCGGACTCTTTGGTGGGGTCGCCAGCGACCCATCGGAACTCCGGTGGAATCGATGGGGGGCGCTCGCCAGGTGCAAACAGTACCACCGGGTGCTTGTCGGTATCGATCTCTGCGGTGAGTGCATCGAGAAGCATACGCGCACCGGGGTCGTACCCCGCGACAATGACATGGTCAGAAATGGAGGACATTCGGAATTGCTCCTCACGAATCGTAAGCACGGTGTGAAGTAGGGTGTGGCCGACAATGCCTGCGAACAGGGCCAAGGTCACCATGCCGGCCACCATCAGTACGGCCCCGACGATGCGCCCCAGACCCGTGACCGGCGTGATGTCGCCGAAGCCCACTGTCGTCAAGGTCACGAGTGCCCACCAGAGCCCATCGCCCACGGTGTTGAGGCCCGCGTTCGCGCCGCGTTCGACCATCGTGATGGTCACCCCGCCTACGAGGGTCTCAAAGGCGAGCAGTAGAAAGGCGAACCCAAACAACATCGCGTTGTCGGTAAAAGCCCCCCAGAGGTGTTCGAAGGGGTTGGCGTAACGAAAGACGCGGACGGAGCGAAGGAGGCGCAGAAGCCGAAGCGCACGAAGGCTTCGAAGTGGTCCATAGAGCGAGAGCACAGCGAGCACATCGACGAAGACCAGTGGCGTCAGCAGGTACCGTAGACGTCCAAGAATGGCAGCGTGTAGGCGCTCTGCGGGTGTCCACTGAAACAACGTGAGATCGACGGGACGCCACGTGGCCACACGAAGGAGAAGCTCCACGACGAAGACCACGAGGAGCCCACGGTCCACCACCTCGAGAGCTGGTGTGGAGGCATGGTCGTCCGGGAGGTAGAGCTCAACGGCCGTCAGGGCGATTGAGCACAGGATTAAGACCCAGACGAACCGGTCAATCGCTTCATAGACGGGCGACTTTGCGTCATGAAATGCTTCATGGAGGCGGTCGAGGAGGGACGGAGTCACGCCTGCTCCGAGGTCGCACGTCGGGACATCAGGGCATGCACGACATCGAGTGGGTCTGCGCCGTCAAAGATCTCGACCAAGCCGCGCGTCAGCGGGAGCTCTACACGATGGAGCGCTGCAAGCCGAAGCACAGCCCTTGCCGTGTCGATGGGGCCCTGCGTTCTGTTCCCTTTCGCGAGTTGGACACCTGCTTGAAAATGAGCATGCTCCTCGCGCCCCTGCGCGGCGACGAGGTCGCCCGCGCCCGCAAGTCCGTGAAAGGTTGTGGGCTCGGCACCCAACACCCGACCCAGGCGCACGACCTCGGCCAAGCCGCGGGAGATAATCATGGCATGAAGGCCGACACCCGCTCCGCCCAGACTGCTGGTGAGCCCGACCAGCGTCGCGAGAATAGGCATCATGGCACCCGCAAGCTGAACGCCGAGGAGGTCGTTGGAGGCGTAGACGCGGTACCGCGGAGAATGCAGCGCCTCCATCGTCATGCGACAGACCTCATCGTAGCGACTAGCCACCACGCCAGCACATAGACCACCATTAAGAATTTCATTGATGGGTGCTGGGCCCGCGAGGGCGCCCACGCGGATCGCATCACACTCTTGGAGTACGGCATCGGTCAACCAGTCAGCGCTGACCGGGTCCAGGCCGCGTCCTGCGACCACGATTCGGTGTTGGGGGCCTGGCTGTGCAAGCTGAATGGCCTGACGTACAAAGGCAGCGCTCGTCGCCACAAGCAACAGCTCACACGATGCGCTCACGTGGGGGGGATCATCGGTGGAGGGAAGGATGTGCGGCGGTCGCTTGTCGCGGTACGCGATGTACGGCTCGTGTCCTGCGGCGATGACGAGTCGTGCGAGGGCCTGACCCCACTGACCACCACCAAGAATGCCTACCCTCATGGGGTCCTCCCTTCGGACAGGTTGGAGCGGTTACGATAATAAAGGCAGAGCCTCGGGTCAGAGAGCACAATGCCGTCCGATGTCCGCTCGATGGCGTTGCTACGGTGATAGCCGTCGACAAACCGATCGAGCGCTTCGGCGAGTACACGCTCGGGTGTGTCGGGCAATGCGACGTGCCATTGGCGCTGGCGTGCGCCGGCATGCAGCCGATCGAGACCGCGTGTCAGGCAGGTCATAAAGGCCGCCATGGGCACACGCCGCTGTGCGCGACTGGACCGCAGGACACGGAACACATCGGTGGTCTGGAGTTGGGCCTCGAGCGCCGTCCACGCCGCCCACGCGACGACATGGGTCGACATCTCGGTCGACAAGGCAGGGTAGGCGCGGACCAATGACGTTGCCAACCGGTCGGTGTACTGCCGATCACGCTGCGGATCGGATTGGACGCGTCCATCGCGGCCACACACATAGGCCCGACGCCGAAGAGAAGCGTCCTCTCGCGCTGCTCGCTCCGCGGGTACAGGGTTGCCCAGGACATCCAAGGGGTGCCCAAATCGTACGACGCAGCTCGCATCCATCGACAACACGCGACGCCCGAACTCGAGGAGCCGACGAGGCTGTGTGAACTCATCGTCGCTGATGATGTAGCGCTGTCGCCCCGCCTCTTCGAGGTGGTCCTGAATCAGGGTGTTCGCCTCAAGAACGAGCTGGAAGGAGAGCGTGACGGGTACCACATAGACGTCAGGATGCGCCCGGCGTTGCGCCAGCATTGCCTGCCAAGCCGCGATACCGGTCCCGAGCAGCCCCTTCTTGAGGCGCCGCTCCATCGCACCGCTTCGAGACCTCGTGCCCCCCGGAAAGAAGAGCGCGTGGTTGCGGTCCTGTAGCTGGAGGATGCTGTAGTTCTTCAGGGTCTGCTTATAGAGTGCCGACTGCTTGGTGCGGTCCACCGTATAGGCACCTAGGCGAGACATCCACCATCCCAACACGGGATTGGAGAACAGGTTGAGGCCTGCGCCATACTGAAAGGGAGGGAGGCCTGCACGCACGAGCGACAAGCCCAGTAGCGGCGAGTCGAGGTTGGATACATGGGTGGGGGCGAGAATGAGCGTCGCTTCATCTGCAAGCTGACGCAGCAGCCCGAGGTCGCCACCGATCTGGATACGACGCGCTGGGTCGAGGTTCCAGTCCCACAAGCCGCGAGGACGACCAAGGAGACCACCGAGGGCCGGCGGAAACCACCGGACGGCAAAGGCGTGGGCCCGAGGGCTAAACGTACCGTGGATTTCCTCTGCCCAGGCCGTCAAGATGCCGCGGATGGCATGCTGTTGGGCCGACCGCCCCCCGCGGAGCATCGCCTCGCCAAGGGCGTCAAGGCGTTCGTGTTCTGGTGTGGGGCTGGTGCGCTTCGCGAGCCGTTTTCGTTCATGAAACAAGAGGTCCTCAAGCGCGCTAAACCACGCCGCGTCGTCGCGCGTCTCGAGTTCACCCAGTGTCCGCTCAACGAGGTTGGCGACCACGACCTCGCGTGGTTGCGCACGAAATAGACCACTGCTCCGAAGTGCCTCTTGTGGAGTCACGATGACCACTCGATGCGCCGCTTTCGTCGCGGGAGGAACCGCAACGTCTCGGGATCGCCACCGGGGTCTAGGAGCCCGATGGCTTCGAGGAGTTGTGCATTATCGATGATGTCGAGGGGTGCCATGCCGAGGTGATCGGCCATGACATCCACGCGTTGTGTGCCCTGATGGTGCGCCAGCGCCTCGGCAATCTTTGCCGCCACGGGGGGCAGGTCTTGGGTCCCGACCGTGTCCATGTCATGCGTCGCGAGCGCCAACGCATAGGACTGAATGAGGCCGTTGGTCTGTGACCATAAGCGGTGCGCCTCGGCATGTGAGAGTCCTGCCCAAGCACCCCAACGTTGTGCGATCTCTAACGTGAGGGGGGCGGGCGAGTGCTGGGTGACATGTTCATGCGTAAGTGAAGGGATAGGGCGGGGGGCATGAAGAACGATGAGGCCTGGTGTCCCGCCCTCAAGGAACGCAAGGACCGACGCGAGGGGCTGGCCGGGCCGATAGCGGACAGCGGCAAAGACTGGGCCCGATGTGGGGCGCTGTAGCTTGTGACCAAGGTTGGCTGCGGTGACGCCTGACTGAATATCGAAGCCGGCGAGCTTGGCGACATGTGCGGCATCTCTTGCGAGCATCTTACGGCCACTTCCGGGGGGGCCATACAGGACGGCGACACATGGCCTTCCGCTCCGTGCAATGGCGAGCTGGTGCCGGAGGCTCCGTCGCACCTCTGTCGCGCCAAGGAATGTCACCTTGGCGGGCGAAGACCCCATATGGGTCACCATCGCATGTCGGACACGGTTCATGTCGGGCCGCACGGAAGGATCGGCGCAACACATGCGCTCGAGGAGTCCATCGACCCCGGCGGAGATCTCCGGGCAAGAGGCCGAGACGGGCACTGGACAGACCCCGAGCTGGACCTCGCGTTCACCCAGAGGTGGCCGCGCGCTGAAGAGAAACATGAGTGTTGTCCCCAGCTCATAGACATCCGTGTGGATCGTGGGCGGTGAGCCGGATGACCGCTCTGGTGCGGCAAATCCTGCTGTGCCGCCCGACATGCCACCGATGTCAAGGATCACGGCATGGCCAGCGGCATCGATAACGATATTGTGGGGGGCGAGGTCGCCGTGAACCACGCCTCCTTCATGAAGTGTGGCGAGCCCACCTACGATCTCGAGCGCAAGGGCTTCGCGTTCGGCCCAGGTCAGCTCGGATGCACATTCGGACAGTGTTTGACCAGGAACATACGCGGTGGCCAGCCACGCTCCCTTGGGGTCGTGAGCCACATGCCGAACGAGGTGAGGTGACGATGAGGCACGGATGGCCTTGGTTTGGCGGATCAGGAGCCGTCGCCCACGTGACGTTCGTGCGCACTTCAGCACGACGGTTCCCTGTGGGCCTTGTGCAATCCAGCTGGCCGAGTGAACGCGCATCGCCAACAGTGACTCGGCGCGGTAACCGGCGGGCAGCGGTGGCAGCGACACGGCGTTCCCCCTTCACGATTCACCCTAGCGCGCTCTGGGGGTAGAAGCATACGAGCACCACGTTCTTGGTGCGGAACCCCAGTGCCATCCTGGAGGAAATGTGTCACCACCGCTGCATGTAGTGTTGGTCAACCCCCTGATACCACCCAACACGGGCAATATCGGACGACTCTGTCTAGGCGTTGGCGCGAGGCTACATCTCGTCCACCCCCTTGGGTTTTCGGTGGACGAGAAGGCGGTGCGTCGGGCGGGTCTAGATTACTGGCAGCACGTGGACCTCCAACATCACGAGAGTGTTGAGGCATTTCTCTCGTGGAGTGAAGGGAGGACGCTTCATCTCTTCTCCACGAGAGGCACCGTGCCCTACACCGCGCGTACCTACACGGCGGGCGATGTGCTCGTGTTCGGCGCGGAAACCACTGGGCTTCCTCAAGAGTTGGTGGACCGATTTGGAGCCTGCTTGATTCCACAGCGGGGCGCGATTCGCTCTCTAAATCTTTCGAATGCAGCAGCTGTCGCAGTCTACGGCGCGCTTCATCAAATTCACCCAGACTGGTTTGTGGACGCATGAGCGGCGTCTGGACCATTGTGCTGGCCGGTGGACACGGTACGCGCCTCTGGCCGCTCTCAACACGGGAACGCCCCAAGCAGACCCGTGCGCTCGTCACTGGCGAGTCGATGATCGCCGAGACCATCGCCCGCACACCAAGTCCAATCGAGCGCTGCATCGTGGTCACGACACCTCAACTTAAATCGGTGGTTGGCGTCGCGGTGCCGGGGCTGCCTGCGGGGCAGATTGTCGCCGAGCCGAGCTCGCGTCATACCGCACCCGCCGTGCTGTTTGGAATTCGAGAGGCCGTTCGTGCTGGCGCGACCGATGTGATTATCCTGCCCGCCGATCATCACGTCACGGATAACGATGGCTTTCGGGAGGTCATTGGCCAGAGCCTCGAGGTCGCACGAACACATGAAGCGATCGCGTTGCTGGGCATTGTGCCCACGCGTCCCGAGACGGGGTTTGGATGGATTGAGGTAGGAGCTCGCCCGGACGGCCCCGCGAAGGTCGAAGGCTTTCACGAGAAGCCCAACCTAGAGCGCGCCACCGAGATGCTGGAGAGCGGTTGCTATCTGCTGAATGCAGGGATCTTTTGTGGTCCAGTGCAGGCGTTTCTCGCGGCGTACCATCGGCATCTCCCGGGCTGTCGCGCGTGGTGGGACGGGGGCGGTTGGGAGCAGACAGAGCGGGTGAGTTTTGACGTGGGGGTCTTGGAGAAGGAGACGGGTCTTTGGGTTCTGCCCCTCGATGTCGGTTGGGACGACCTGGGTTCTTGGCCGGCCCTGATGCGGCATCATGGTGGGGGCCGCGCACGCAGTGTCTCGGGTAACGACGAGGGTCGGCATCAGGTATGGGCGCCAGACCACGACGTGGTGCTTGCATGCGAGTTGCCCGTCCGAGTGGTGCTTGACGGTGGAACCCTGTACGTGATGGAGCGGAAGGAGGAGGACACATGAAGCGCGCCCTCATCACCGGGATCACGGGGCAAGATGGGAGCTACCTCGCCGAGCGTTTGCTTGCAGAGGGCACCGCGGTGTTTGGGTTGGTTCGTCGTGGCTCCACGGATGGCCTGCAGCGCATCGCGCACCTCACGGAGGACGTCACGTTGCTGGATGGTGACCTTCTCGATGCCGGGAGCCTCCTTCGTGCCGTCGAGGAGTCACAGCCCTCGGAGGTATACAATCTCGCCGCGCAGTCCTTTGTGGGCCGAAGCTGGCGTGAGCCCGTTCATACGGCCGAGGTCACCGGACTGGGTGCGTTGCGGATGTTGGAGGCGGTACGCTTTGCGGCGCCCGACGCACACGTGTACCAGGCGTCCACCAGCGAAATGTATGGCGGGACCAAGGGACGTGTCACCGCATCCGGGCCGTTTCACCCCCGAAGCCCCTACGGTTCAGCGAAGCTCTTCGCCCATGCGTCGGCCGTCAACTACAGGGAGTCCTACGACATGCATGTGTCATGTGGCATCCTGTTCAATCATGAGTCCCCAAGGCGGGGGGGAGAGTTCGTGACGAAGAAAGTTGCGAGATCCGCCGCACGTATCAAGGCCGGCCTCGACCAAACGCTCGCGCTCGGAAATCTGGATGCTCGTCGTGACTGGGGATGGGCGCCGGACTTTGTAGACGCCATGGTCTCCATGGTACGAGCGGAACACCCCGAGGACTATGTGATTGGAACGGGCGTGAGTCACTCCGTCCGCGACCTTTGTGAAGCGGCGTTTCGGGCGGTGGGACTCGAGTGGCAGGAGCACGTCGTAGTGGACCAGGGCCTGCTGCGCCCCGCTGATGTGGACGTACTGGTCGGCGACTACAGCCGTGTCGAAGAAGCGCTTGGCTGGCGGCCTACCGTGACCTTTGACGAGATGGTCTCGCGGATGGTTCAGCACGAAGTCGCCGTATTACGAGGCGCATGACTACTCGTCACGCTCATCCATTTTGCCGTCTCCGTCGGTGTCTCGCCCGGTACGAACCACAACGCCACGCTCGTCGAATCGCTCCCAAAAGTCGATACGGCCATCACCATCGGTGTCGCGCTCTTTGCGCTCAATGCGCGGCCTGCCGTCTCCAGCGACCGAATAATAGAAAAAGATGTCTGACTCGCCGTCGTAGTTACTGTCGGCCTCTGCCATGACCCGAACGCCATTTTGGTAGTGATCGGTCCAGTCGATCTGACCGTCGAAGTCGCCATCCATCTGCTCGGTCGCGAGCGCACCGTCCTCATCGAAGGTGGAGATGACATCCACTCGACCATCGAAGTCGAGGTCAATCTTCTTGCGCACCAACAACCTCGATGCTGCGGAACGCTCACGGAAGTAGTTGAACACATCGGCCGTGCCATTCCCGTCAAGATCGACCTCTTGAAGGATGAGATCTTCCTCCACCAGCTTGATCTCTCGGATGCGATCCATGCCTTGGCCGTCGCTGTCTTTGTTGCCGCCACGTGTGGTGGCGCATCCGGCACACCAGAGGACGGTGAGGCAGAGAACGGACCGGGAAACGATGCTGTGTGACGCCATGGGTGGTCTTCCTGTAGCGATGCAAGGGTGTAGTTCTTGTGGCCTTAAACCGTTCGAGGCGCAAGACCTTTTCCTGCACGATAGGTGGTGAAACGGCCAAACATAGGCTGTTCGTGAGTCAAGTCAGGGCCAGTTGGCTGCGGGTGAAGGTCTGGTGGGGTAGGTGAGATTCCCGGAGGCGACGTGGACAGCGAACCCAAACGCGTGGTCATTGTTGACGACGAGCCCGTGATACTCGAGCTGCTCTCCACGTTGTTTGAAGACGACGATGGCTATGAACTCGTCACGTGTACCAACGGAAGGGAGGGGCTCGCGGTCATGGAGGCGGGTCAGGTCGATGTCCTGTTGACCGACAAAAACCTCCCAGACATTGGGGGGCTCGACCTCTTGGCCCACGCCAAGGCCATCAGGCCAGACTGCGAAGTCATTCTCATTACAGGGTATGCCTCCCTAGACACCGCACTCACGGCGATGCAGTTGGGGGCGTTTGACTACATCGTCAAACCGCCTCGCAGCATCTTTGATGTGAAACGAAAGGTCGACCAGGCCATTCAACGGCAGGCCATTCTGCGAGAGAACCGCCACTTGGTTCGGGAGTTGGCCGATCGCAACGAGGCCTTGGCCGAGAAGAACGCGGCCCTAGTCGACGCCATGCGCCGGCTGCAGTCGACCCAGGATGAGCTCGTTCAGGCCGAAAAGCTTGCGGGTATCGGTACGTTGGCTGCCGGGGTGGCCCACGAGATCAGCAGCCCGCTGTTCGGTATCTTGGGTCTGGCGGAGACCATTCAGGAAGAAGATGATGCGACGGCGGTTCGGGAGTATGCGTCCGAGATCGTGGAATACACGAACTCTATCCGCGACATCGTGGACTCGCTCACTGGCTACAGCCGTAAGGTGCGCGATGAACAGCCGGGACCTGTTCTAGTCGCTGCGGTTGTGCGAGACGCCGTAAAGTTGGTGGCGCGGTCGCTTGCCGTTCGCGAAGGCATGATCCGGGTGGACCTCGACGATACCGCGGTGGTGACAGGGCGTGCAGGCGAGCTGCAGCAGATCTTTGTGAACCTGGTCAAGAACGCCGTGGAGGCCGTCACCGAGCATCGTGGCGAGCTTGGATTTGTCGACGTTCGGGTACATCATGGCATCTACGAAGGCCAGCAAGCGGTTTTTGCTTCCGTAGAGGACCAAGGCCACGGTATCGAAGACACGGCGCTCGGCTCGATCTTCGATCCGTTCTACACCACGAAACAACCCGGTAAAGGTACCGGGTTGGGGCTTAATATTGTGTACCGGATCATGACACGGATGGACGGCCACGTGCATGTGCAGTCCACGGTCGGTGAGGGTACAGCGTTTACCCTTCGATGGCCGGTAGGGCGCTGACATGAGGCTCTGGGTACGCCTTACGCTCGTCATGGCTGTCTTGGCGGTCACGCCTTTGCTCACCGTTGGAATGCTCTCTCTCCAGTCGATTCGCGAACGCGCGGAGTTGGAGCCCGAAGAGGCCATGGCGCGGGAGGCGACGACTCTTGCGACGTTCGTAGGAACATGGTTGGACGGGCAGGGGGATGCGCTCGAGGGATGGTCCCGCGCATGGACGCTCGACGCAGACAGCATCGAGCTTCAGACGCAGTTTCTTCGGGCCGTGTACACTGGTGTAAGGTCGGTCGTCTGTGTGGCTATCGTTGACCGTGACAATCGCCCCGTTGTGGCACCGCTCTATCTCGAAGCCACCGACGTTTGGCCGGGGCGGGTGCCGAGCGACCCCGATCACGTGGCCTCTTGGCTCAACGTGCTCCCACAGCTCACGACCGGTGAGACCGTGGCCTTTGGCGCACCTACGGAACACCGCCGGGCCAACACCGTCACCATTCCAGTGGTCGTGGGGCCACCTGACGGTGCGCTCTTTCTCGCAGCTGAGATCGACCTCGGCGGTCTGGCTCCGGTGTTTTCAAAGGGGGGCGGGCGACAGGTGGGCTTACTCGACCGTAACGGATCGCGTATTCACGGCGCGCAGACGCTGGTCGATCCAGAGCGCATCTCGGAGCTCTTGCGGATGGATGAGGACTCGAGCTTCAGCCCGGCCAGTGATGACCTTGATGGGGTTCGTGGGGCGGTGTCGCACGTTCCAGACACCGACCTGGTCGTGCTCATGGCGGAGCCTGCCACGCTCCGTGCTTCAGCCATGCGTGAAATTCGGATTCAGACGCTACTGGTCGGACTCTTGAGCTTGGTGGTTGCCTTCGGGCTTGGCGTTTCCGTGGAGCGTGGCTTGTCGAGGCCTGTCAATCGGCTTCGTGATGCGGTCCTCGCCGTCGCGAATGGTGACCTGGGCCGAAAGGTCGTGATGCAACGAAACGATGAGCTCGGCGAGCTTGCCGATGCGTTCGATGAGATGTCGACCCGTCTCGCGCGGAATCAGCACCGCATCATGAACCAGCAGCGTGAAATCGAGTCGTTTAACCAAGAGCTTCAAGCGAGGGTAGAAGACCGCACCCGCGAACTACGGTCAGCACAAGCCGATCTGGTTCGGACACGCGAGCTGGCAGCCGTGGCCGAGGTGGGAGCGGGGTTGGCACACGAGCTCAACAACCCGCTTGCAGCCATCTTGGGATACGCGCAGCTGTTGGCGGCACGTGGAACCACTGACACCGTGCTCCGACACATCACCAGCCAAGCCGAACGGTGTCGGGACGTGGTGGCGCAGATGCTCCGACTCTCTGACGGTACGGTGGACATCACCCGAAGCCCCACGGTCTCCATTTCGTCGCTGTTGATGGAATGGCACCCACGCCTTCATGAGGATCTTGCGGCTCGAGGCGTGGTCTTGCACATGCAGGCTGAAGGCGAAGTGAGGGCGCAGATCGAGCCTGCCATGCTCGAAAAAATCATCGTTGGACTCTGCGAGGCGCTCGGTGCTGGGCTTCCGTCCGGTTCCTCGCTCACCTTGTCCGTCGAACAGACCCGAACCACGGGGTGCGTGATTTTTCAGCCGGAAGGCTCCCTTGCTGGTAGTGAATCGACGGCCGATGAATGGAAGGCGCACGCGAGTGCGCTCTGGTTGGCACGGCGGCTGACGATGATGAATGGCGGTTCCCTCGATGAGCCGGGTGATGGGAAGGCCTGGAGGCTATGTTGCCCTTGGGATGCACACGCGGGGGGCGTCGATGCATGAGCTTCAGCGCTGGGTCCGGAGCGCGTTGGTCTTGCTGGCGATCGTGGGCATTGTCGCGATCGGATTTTATCTAGGCGGAACGCCTGGGAGCCCGCTGCTCACTGTCGACACTGTCGAAGGTGAGGTGACGCGCGCACGGAACGGGGAAACACAGCCAGTGGTCGGCGGGATGGTCCTCGCTGACGGCGACCGGGTCATTACCGGCGAGGACGGCCGTGCCGTCATCTCGAGAGACGGCAGCAATCCGATAACCCTGCTGCCTGGGGCAGAGGTCTCATTGCTAAGCACAAATTCAGATGTGCTGGAGATGGAGCTCCAACGGGGTGGCCTGCGGGCACGGGTCTGGCCAGATGGAAATGCCCTCCGCATCCGACGGGGAAACCAATCTGTCCTCGCGACGGACGCGACGTTTGGCGTGGCGACAACAGGCGATGACCTCACGGTTGTGAGCGAAGAGGGCAGCGTGGCCCTGTCTGGCGTGACGGGGGTATCCGATGTCTCGCAAGGGCAGCGCCTTCATGTCTTTGCGGATGGCAGTCACGCCGCCTCGTCCGTGTCGACGGAGCTATTGTTACGTGTGGACTGGCCAAAGAAGGTCGTCCGGGAGCAAGCCGTGGCCGTCGGCGGCACGACACTACCGGGTGTGGCGGTGGCCGTGGAGGGCCCGGGTGGGCGGGTCGAGACGGTATCCGACGGACAGGGCGCATTTCTCCTTGATGTGCCGACGGTGGAAGGGGTGCAGACGCTGGAGGTGTTGGCCTCCGACGTCCTTCTCGGCACCAGAGCAGCGGAGACGTCGCTCGAACGTGATACAACTCCTCCGACGTTCGAGCTGGACATCGACTACCGTCGTTGAGGTCTAAATCCGACTATGGTCGCGCCAATTTCGTGGGGTTCAGGAGCCGTGGCATGGTGTGCGGCTTCTCCTCATGTTCTGTGCATGTACGGCATCTATCGGTGTGACGCAGGCGCAAGAACTGGTGGCGGTGGCGCCCGACGGCGGACTGGTGTCGGCGAGGTCAAACCGGCTCTGGATTAGTGGCACTTCGGAAGATGGGTCACCCCTCGCCACCATGCCCGAGTTTGTCGTGCCAGGCGCTACCGTCGTGCCGCTCAACGACCGAGTTCCGCCTGGCGTGTGGTCGTTTGCGGTCGTTCCTCCAGACAACGCCAGCAGCCTTGGGATCGAGCTCACCGCAGATGGCACGCGACGGCGCGTGCGACTTCCCGTGGCCGCGCCCTCCTTGAGCGCGCTCACGCTAGAAGGCGTTCCGGTCTACGCGGTCGGACGCCAGACCCTGCGGCTCGAGGTACCCACGGACGGAACTGTCCCACCCGAAGTGCTGCAAGTAGCGACCAGCGAAGGTCGCGTGACCAAGGTGCTGCCGGTCAACAAGGGCTTAGAGGTGCACCTCTCTATTGGTGACAATCCCACGCCGAGAACCCTGGTCGTTGCGATGCGAGACCTCCGAGGTCAAGATGTACCCGCGCTCTCTAGGGTCCGGCTGCGAAAGCAGTTGTCGCTTCCGTTCTCGAATGTGGCGCCAGGCACAACCATTCAGGTGGCTGTAGGGGGCAGGTGGTCACCCCCAGAGGTTGTGGGCGATTCGGGTGCGCTCAATATCAAGGTGTGGCAGTACCCCGAGCACCGCGATGCTGTCGTGAAGTTGGTGGACCGTGCGGGGAATGAGACGACGCGACGGATTGCACTGGAGGTGCAGACCGCAGGGCGCCTATTGACGATGGTGAGCAGGCCCCGGCTTCCCGGTCGCGTTTCACCGGTGGTGTGGGTCATGCCGCTCAATAGCCTTGGCCGTGCCGCCCGGGCCCCCACACCCCGCTGCGCTACGGGGGGCTTCGGAGAACTGCCTGTTGTCGCAAGGGTCGGGGGTGTCTTTGAGGTGTCCACGCATCCCTTGGGGAATTCATCCTCGTGGGATGTGTCGCTGGTGTGTGAGGCAAACGACGTCTCAAAGCGCATCACCGTACCCCTCGCAGAGAGTGTGCCTGTTCGCCTCGGGATGCGCATGTACCCCGAGACAATCTCCGCTGACTTTCCCGTCGCAGACGTTCAGGCGTGGCTCGAGAACGCCCTTGGGGAGCGTATCGACAGTGGGCGGATAGACATGACTGCAAGTGCCGGTCGCATCGAAGAACTCGAAGAGCGAGGCCCCATTAGTGCGGGTGTGCTTCGGGCGGATGGAATTGTCGATATCGGCTCCCAGACGCTCACGGCGCGGTGGTCGAGCCCGGTCGTCACCACAGGTGCACCCATCGGTCTGGAGCTGGCCGTCGGTACCGTACCGTCGCGCATCATGCAGCCCATGGTGGTGTTCGTGCGTGGCTTCGACCTTCTCTACCGGTCCATCGTAGGGGTGCCGGTCACACTGGAGGTTGGTGCACGGACATTGGAAGGCGTAACGGACGCGCGCGGCTGGGCAGCGTTCGAGGTGCCGTTAGATCGCGTCGACCGTCCCGTTGTCGTGGAAGCACGTTCACCCTCATTGGTCCATCGGTCGATTGTTCTGCCAGGTACGAGAGGACGACGCGGGCCCGGCTTGCCTGACTTGTCCAGCACCATCCGAACACGTGTAGACGCGGGTCGCGTGGCGGACCTCGAGCTGAGCCTCGAGTCTGCGACGCTTGTTCCGGGTCCACGCGCTGTGCTCGATGCCACGGTGCGGCTCTTCGATCGTGATGGCCGTCTGCTTCCCGATGAAGAGTTTGTCGTCGATGTCTCCGAGGGTGGGATTGCGCCCATCGGAATGGCTCCCGATGGGGCACAGAGGTTCGCCTTTCGCCCGGGGCCGGGACTAAAGTCTCGCGATGTGGTCATCTCTGCGCGAAGTGAGACGCTCGACCTTGAGGCGCAGAAGGTCCTTCGTCTGGAGACGCCATCCGTGAACCGCGTGGTCTCGTTCGCAGCGGGACCGATCACCAACTTTGGGAGCTTAAATTCCCCATTTTTTGCGTTCGATGCCGAAGTGCGGGCGTTTGGTCGGCGTGGCGCGCGGTATGCAGGTCCCGGGTTGATGTTCCGGACTGGGGTTTCCTACTACGTCGGTGTCGGCGAGCTGCAGACGGGGCTGGGTACCCTCGCGGAGCTGCGAATGAACATTCTCCCCGTGCACCTCTCGCTTCTCCTTCGGCAAGACTTCGAGCTGCATGCGGTTTGGGCGGGCGTAGGTGCGGCATTGGCGCCGTACTGGAGTGAAGCGAAGTTCGATGGCGTGGCCTTGCAGAGATCAGCAGGGCTATTGCCTCCGGGGGTCGCCGCGACGGTTGGCTATGGGTATCGCGTTCCAGGCGGGGAGTTGTTCGTGGAGCTTCGCGGAAACCCACTGACCTCGCAGGCTTCTGGTGCAGTGTTTGCTGGCCAGGTGGGAGGACTCGCCACTTTGGTTGGATTCCGGCTAGTGTACTGACATGAACGCACGGATCTTGATCGCTGGGTGTGTCGTGACCGGGATCGTCGGATCAGGGTGTGCCATGGACCCGCCAAACCCCCTGCCGACCCGTGTCGAGCCGACGTCGGTCTACAATGGGCGTGACGAGACCGTGGTTGTCGAAGGTCAGGACTTCTACCCTCGGCTTCGAATGAGTGTTGTTCAGAGCGACCGATCCGAGGTCGACGCAACCTATGAGGTCGCGCTGCGCAACGACCTAGGTGAGCGCTTTGCGGCACGCTCTGCTGTTCTCCAAGATATTTCAACCCTTGAAGCCACCGTGGCTGCGGGTACGCCCGTAGGGGTATACGATCTCGTGGTCACCAGTCCGAATGGTGGGGAGGGCATTCTCGAGGATGCGCTGACGGTGACAGATGTACTCGCCACCCGAGTGGAGGTGACGGTCGACGCGGTGAGCACTCAGGTCAATGACGTCAAGCAAGTCACGTTGGCGGCCGTCGACGGTCTGGGCAAGGCTGCTCCCGTTGATCTCGAGGTTGTCGTCGACCTCCGCATTCCGGAGGAACTCTCCACCGGAGAAGACCGCAGCAGCTCCGTCGAGTGGACGCTTCCTAGCGTGGACGACGAGGCATGGCGGATCACGTCCGAGGGCCTCAATGGGCGTCTCGGGGCAGATGGCACGACGACATTCGGTGTCACCACATCACTCCCGGGCACCTATGATATCGACGTGACCGTCGTGGATTCACTAGCGGTGTCCGGCGACACGACCCGTGTGGAGTGGCGGCCCGGCGATGAGCTCTTGTTGGATATTTCGCTCCCCGATTCGTTCGAACGGGCCAAGGCGGGTGAGACCTTTTCGGCAACCCTGCGTCTCCGAGACCAGTTCGGCACCGCGCTGGATGATCTCCAGCGGAAGGTTGTCCTCGCGAATCTCTGTGGTGGATGGGTCGACAGCGTCTTTGTGTCGGGGCCGACGCAGATACCCGTGACCCTGATCGAGGCGACCGGTGACGGCACGTGTACCGTGGATGCGTTGCGCTCCGTATCAGCGGAGATTCCCGGCCAGTCGGCCTCATTTGCAGTGGACGCGGCGGAGATGAGCGCGTTTTCGCTGCAGGTCGTGGAGGGCAGTGTCATCGCGGGGGATTCGCTGACGGCCATTGTCGAGTCGGTAGATCCCTACGGCAACCAAGCGGCTTGGGTTGGTTCATCGGTGACCTTCTCCGACTCTGTGGATGGTGTCGAGGCGTCAGACGACTGTGACCCGTCTTCTTCACCGTCCGTCTGCACCGTTCAGGTCACCCGTGCTGGAACCGACATTACGCTTGAGATCCATGACGATCTTGGTCGCACGGGGCGCTCCAATACGTACGATGTAGACCCTGGACCGCTCGCCCGTCCTGTCATTGGCGTGCTTCCCGATACCCTTGTCGCGGGTGTAGCCTTTGTCCTCGAGGTGGCGTTTGAAGATGCCTACGGAAATACCGTGGGAGCGACGTCGGTCCTCGACGAGGATGTGACCCTCACGTCTGGCCTGGGCGAAGCGCCTGCTTGTGTGCCTCAGGGCGTTGTGGGTCAGACACGTACATGGTCATGTGTATTCACAGAGGCGCGTTCGGGTCAGACGATCCGTGCGGACGTTCTGAACGGTGTTTCGGCGGGGTTCAGCGATCCGTTTCGCGTCGTCAACGGAGAGCTCGCTGCCGTGACCATCACGCCCGCGACCACGAGTGTGCTCGCGGGCGAGGCGTTTGCGCTGACCCTCGACGCTGTGGATGCCTGGGGTAATCCGTACGAAACGCAGTCCTCCGCCATCCTAGAGCTTGCGGATACAACGTCGACCTTAGATGTGGAGAACGTCACCCTCACGGCTTCCGGGAGTGCGGTAGTGGATGTGACCCTCACCCAAGCGGGTCTAACCTCCATTACCGCTGCCCAATTCGGGGAAGACCTGGGTAGTTCACTACCCATTACCGTGGGGGCCGCTGAGGCTGTTGAACTGTCGGCGACGATCGATGCGCCGTGGGTCTGGGTCGGTGAGACCACCGCAGTCAGCGTAGAGGCCTTGGACGCATGGGGGAACCGGTCCACGATCAGTACGAGTATAGAAGTGACATCATCCACGCAGAGCGGTTTGGCGGTGTCCGGCGCGATGGTGAACGGCGTAGGTGAGGTGGCATTCACGTGGAATGATGCCAATATCAACGACAGCCTATTGGTTAGCACGGTCGATGGCCTCACCGCAGAGCTGTCCGAGCTGCGTGTGGCGAAGGAATGTCCAAGCGCTGGCCCTACTGCCGACGTGAGCTTCAATGGCGAAGCGCTCGGCCGCGCATGTGTGGATGAGACCACGGGGCTTGGAACACTCTCCGCAACCCTGGTGGGCTCCTCTGCGGGTGCAGGCGGTCAGCTGTTTGCCTACGGGATTCGTATCATTGGCGGTAGCGGGGAGACGGGGACCACGCCCACATTCACCGTGGACACGCCCGGGGAAGGGGTCGCGATTGCAGAGGCCATTGTGATTCAAGCTGACGGGTGCGGCGATGATGTCACCGCGCGCGTGTACTCGGCCCTTGACGATGGTACGCCCGTTGGTCCGCTTGTCATCGATGTCTTGGACCCAGTGATTGACATCGATGGCGGGACGCAAAGCGCGGTCGTGGTGGATGGTGCGCTCGACTGCAAAGGAAACCCAGCCGACGGTGGGACCCTCATAGTGAGGACAGACAAGGGAACCATTGCGGGCGCCACACCTACGGGGTCTGGACTTGCATTGACCCTGAATGCGTCCGGCGATGCCGTGGCTCAACTCGATGCGTCAACGGTGGAGGAGGGTGGTGAGGCCACCCTGGCGTTCACTCACCCCTCCAATGCCGTCAGCGGGAGCGCAGTGGTGGAGCTTGTGGGTGACATGGCATCCCCCACATTGTGGGACCAGGCACCACGATCGCCCGTGCTGAACCCCATCTCCGAGATCATCTTGACCTTTAGTGAGCCGCTCGAACCGGTGACGATCGCCCCCTCCAACTTCCTACTCTCCGGAGCCGGAACCTCGTCGGTGGTCGGTGCCACTGTGGATGATTCGGGACGCCTCGTCACTCTGAACGTCTCGCCGCCGGCGGACCCCCAGCTGGGGGCGTGGTCCCTCACTGTCGACCAGAGTGTCTCTGATCTCGACGGGAACCTTCTCAGCGGTGATTGGTCGGGGTCGCCGACGGACCTGCAAATCGTGTTTCAGTCCATCGCAGGTAATGCACAACCGATTGATACGTGTGCACTTACGTCGGTTGAAGAACAGTTTCGGCCAGATGGCGATGATGGCGTGGGCATAGACGCAGATTCGATTGAGGTGGCGTATTCCAGTGCCCAAGCGCCCGCCTGGTGGGTGAACACGGTTCTTGACGCTTCGGGGAATGTGGTGCGTGTGGACTACGAGGTGCCCACGCAGGCGAGTGGACAATGGACATGGGATGGGCGCGATCAGACGGGCACGATTCTGCCTGCGGGTGCGTACGTACTCATGGTGCAGGCAGAAGGCGCAAGCGGTGCGAGGGGCACGCCTTGCTTCGCACCTGTACTGATCGACCTTCCGGTGACGCTCGATGAACTCTAAACACGGTGACCACGGGTCCATGTTGCAGTGGCGTGCATGGGTGCATGAACTTCGCCAGCCGGTCTTTGCCATCAAGGCCGCGAGCGAGCTGGCGGCTCAGCGTCCCACGACCATGGCCACGCGGGTCCGAGAGATCATGGAACACGTGGGCTACCTCGAGGCGCTTTTGGACGGTCTTGCAGACCCCGGCAACGCCCCTCACATCTGCTGCGACGTGCGTGAGACGGTTCGCGGTGCCGTGCGTCTGCTCGAAGTCCGTCGAGAGCTGGCCGAGGCCTCATTGGACCTTAAGCTCGGCGATGTGCCCCTATGGGTCCATGTCTCGGGCACATCTCTGCATCAGGTGATCATGAACCTGGTTCAGAACGCCTATGATGCCGTGCACAGTCGACCCGTTCGTGCTGTTGAGATTGCCGTGCGTGCCACGGAAGCACACGTGTTTCTTCAGGTCACGGACTCAGGACACGGTTTTGATGTGGATGTCTCCAAACGCGTGGGCGAGCCCTTCGTGACCACCAAAGCACCGGGGCGAGGAACCGGGTTGGGACTCTATGTGACCCAACGGCTCGTGGGGGAGTTGAGTGGCACCATGCGCGTCTTCAACCATGACGATGGTGCCGTGGTGGAAGTGCGGTTGCCGCGGGCGCGTCCTGTCAGGTAGGTCCGAGAAAGAAGGCGTGATAACTTGCGTACTCATCGGACGGATCGATTCGAGCCGCCTCGTTGAAATGCTGCTTTGACTCCGCGACGAGCGCATGAAAGGTCTCGGGGTCGCCGAAGATGATGTCGTCTTCGTCGGCGCGTTGACGCAGGACCTCCGCGAGTGTCGCATGCGCGAGTCCGCGGACAATGTGCTCGGGAATGTCTTGGGTCCATGTGTCGCCCTGTTGCAAGTGCTGAACGGCCTCTCGGGCATGGTCCTCGGCCTCTTGGCGACGTCCGGTATCGAGAAGGATCCGTGCGAGTTCCATATGTGGCTCTGCGAGCCGTGGCTCCGTCTTCAAAATTTCACGAAGCACGTCTTCTGCGGCATCGACCTCACCGCGAGATTTCAATTGTACGGCCTGCATGAATTGCTCGCCCAGTTCATCGAGGGCATCCTGCTCGGTCTCGGGTGGGCTGTTTGAGGGATCCATGGGGCGCACCTCTAGGCGGTCGGATGGTCAAAGGGGGACGACTCGGTCACAGCGGGATCTTGCGTGGGGGACCCATCTGGTGGAGGGCCGGTATAGCGCGCCCCCCCGATATCGACATGGACCCCCTTGAATTCCACGTTCGCAGCCGCCCACGACATGACCGCTTCGGCGATCTGGGGTCGTAATCCAGGAACGATCATCGAAAATCCGACAAAATCGGTGAGGATGCCTGGTGTGACGAGCAACAAGCCCCCCGCAAAGACCAGCACACCCTCCACGAGCTGACGCGCAGGTGGCTGCCCGCGAGACATTTGTTCTTGGAGCTTCATCAGGACCTGATGGCCCTCTTGGCGGGCAAGCTGCGCGCCGATGACGCCGGTGGCCAACACAATCAGGAAGGTCGGGATGGGCCCCACCAAGCCACCGAGCCGGAGCAGCAGATACAGTTCAACTGCGGGCAAGAGGGTAAAGAGTAGAAACAACCTGATGAGCATTAACAGGACTCCTTGGCGTTGGACCAGAGCATGTCCCAGTCGTCGGCCGTGCAATCCTCTACACGCCACCCCCGATCGGCCACCCCCTGCATGACCCGCTCGAAACGACTGCGGAACTTTTCGTTGCTTCTTCGCAGGCTATCGTGGGGGTGAAGGCCCAGCTTACGTGCAAAATTGACGACGCTGAACAACAGGTCGCCCATCTCCATGTCGAGGTTCTCTGTATCGCTCTCGTTGGCTACCTCGTCAATCTCACGCAGCTCCTCGAGAATCTTGTGTCTTGGACCCGTCGCATCGGGCCAGTCGAACCCAAGGGTCGATGCAGCGGCGCCGATGGCGAACGCTTCGTCTAGGGCTGTGGCCTGGCGGGGAACCTCTGAGACGGGATTGCGGTGCGCCGCTGTTGGGGTGCGCTCCTCGTCTTTGAGTTGGTCCCAGGTACGGTCACTGGCATGACCAAAGACCCCGGGATGCCGACGCTTCATCTTCGCCAGCGCATGTGCAACCGCATCATCGAGCGCGATGCCACGCTCCACCTCCACCGCCCGGGCGTAGGAGAGTACGACGAATAGCAGATCGCCGAGTTCCTCCGCGACATTCGACGCAGGCTGGTCTTGGGTAGCCATGGCCACCTCTGCGAGTTCCTCCCTGACGTAGGGCAAGAGCGTGTGCGGGGTCTGTCGTTGGTCCCACGGGCAGCCGTCCGGTGCGCGAAGCCGGTCCACCAAGGCGAGGAGCCTACCAAGTGATTCGGACATCGGCGCTCCGTGTCGAACAGTAGATGGTGCTACGCTATATGCCAGAGAGCCGACAGAGGACCTCGTGGCCGAAGACGCGTCGAACACATTTGGGGACTATCACCTGGTCGAGAAGATCGCGACAGGTGGCATGGCCGAGGTCTGGAAGGCGCGTGCATTCGGGCTCGCAGGCTTCGAAAAGACGCTCGTGATCAAGAAGATCCTCGACACGCTTGCCGAAGACGAGGAATTCGAGCGTCTGTTCATTGATGAAGCACGCATTGCGGTCCTATTGCAGCACGTCAACATCGTGCAGGTCTTTGACCTCGGCAAGGTGGATGGCTCGCTCTACATGGCCATGGAGTACGTCGCTGGGCTCGATCTTGCGCGACTGATCAAGCGGGCGCGGCCTCATGGCCCAGTCCCCATTCCTCTTGCACTCTTTATTGCTGGCGAAGTCTTAAAGGCGTTGCGTTTCGCGCATGAACGCGCTGACGACTCCGGGACGCCGCTTGGTCTCATCCACTGCGACATATCGCCGCAGAACGTCCTCATCAGTCACTCCGGTGAAGTGAAGATCACGGACTTTGGCATCAGCCGCGCTGCGTTTCAAGCCAAGAGCCTGCATGAGGTGGTGCGTGGCAAATACGCCTACATGAGCCCCGAGCAGATCGAGAATCATACCCTCGACGGCCGTACCGACATCTTTTCCCTTGGGATTTTGTTGTGGGAGCTCATTACCGGAAAGCGCCTTTTCAAGGCGCGAACGCGCGATGAAACACTCGCCCGAGTGCGGCGGGCGGATGTACCCTCGCTGCGGACCTACCGCGACGAGGTCTCTGATGCGGTGGAGGGGTTCGTCCTTCAAGCGCTATCCCGTGAGCCGGACGCGCGATTTGACAGCGCTGCAGAGATGATTGAGGCACTTGGAGCCTTGTGGGCACGTGAAGGACACCGTGCGAATTCCCATGACCTGGCCGCTTGGGTGAAACAAACGCTCGCGGCCTCCGAAGCGGCCCCCCCGGTTGTTGGGGACGCGAGGTCTATCGTTGTGCTCTCTGCGGAGGCCTATGGGGGGGCGGCGCTAGATGAGGACCCTGGCGTGCTGCGTGAGCTCGTGGCGGATTGGGCAGATGTGCTGCTGCGCGCGGGCGCGCAGATCTGGGAGCAGCAGGGACGAAGTCTCCTCGCTGTCTGGGTCGTGGACGATCGGTTGGCGCCCGTGATCGGTGTCGCTTCAGACGCCGCGCACGCGCTCTGGACCGCGTCGCGGCACTCGGGGTTTCAGATGGCAGCCGGGCTTGCGCCAGGGCATGCCTCGATCCTTCGCGCCACCAGTCGTCCGGATGTCGGCTGGGAGCTCGCGGGGCCCTTCTACCTCGCTCGGTGGATGATGAACCTCAGTGCGCATCGTGGCCATGTGCTCACGACGGGCGTAGGGCGGCGCGCCGTGCCGCATCGAAGTGCGTCAGAGGTGGGGGGAATATCCATGCCCGGTGAGCAAGTGCTACATGTCTACGCGTTGCAGTAGCGGCATCAGGCGGTGGAAACATGTCGTTGAAAGATCAACTGGTTGCCAAAGGCTTCGCATCCAAGAAGCGCGCGCGTGCTGTGGACCGTCAGCTCAAGCAGGAACGAAAGAAGCGGCAGTCGTCCAAGAAGCGGAAAAGTCAGCTCCGCGCCGAGGCGGATGAGGCGACGCGACAACGTGCTGAGATCCAGCAGGCCGCACGGCAAGCGTCTCGCCGCGACGCAGAGCGAGCACGTGAGGCTGCTGAGCTACCACACCGGGTCCGTCAGCTCGTGATGGCCCACCGCCTAGGCGCTCGCGGCCCACATCCGTTTTTTGTGAAGCGTCGGGATGGGTGTCGGGTGGCCCGGCTCCAGGTATCCGAGGCCATGGCAAGAGACCTCCGGGCCGGCCGTGCCGCCGTCGTGGAGCTCGACGCCCCGGATGGCTCCGACCTGCTTCATGTCGTGGGGCCGAAGGCGGTCGGGAGGCTCCTTGAGCTCGCGCCCGACGTGCTGGTTCACTGGGTTACCGATACGTCCCATTTTGATGACCCCTCGGAAGTGCTGCTGCAGCGTGCGTGGGAGGCGTCTCTCGTCCCGCACCGCTACCGTGGCTGCGTGGAGGCATGATGTGGGTGTGGCTCCTTATGCTCGGCTGCGTAAAGGTTGTCGAGGTCAACGGTTTCGTCGAGCAACGCGCCGATCAGACCGTCCTCACCATCGCGGACGGACGCACCACACCGCTTGACCTCGGGGAACACACCGTGCTCCGTGCGCTCGATGGCTACCTCGTCGAGCTCGAGGCGTGGGACACGCGGAAGGGCTTTATCGTCCGTGACTGGAAGGTTCGCAGTGGGTTGTCCGGCTTTCAGGTGTGGTTGGGGCACCCTCAAGTGACGCCCATGGGGCTCGGATTCTGGGACGCACAGAACGATGTTCTGTTGCCTGTGGCGGCGCAGGCGCGTGCCACACTTCAAGAGTATCTAGGGCAGACGATGGTCCTGGAGGGTTGGATTGAGCAGGATGTCGGCCTGCGGGTCGTGGCCTACCGCGCCCTTGATGTGAACCCGTGAGCCACGATGGATGGGCGGACGTGTCGGACTGGCGCGGCAACCACCCGGTCCCAGGCGTGACGATCTATCAGCCGCCCCGTGGGTTTCGATATGGGTGCGAGCCCTATTGGTTGTCTGGCTTTGCACTGGAGGGAGGGAAACCTCATCGGGTACTGGACTTGGGAACAGGTTCGGGGATCATCCCGTGGTTGTTTGCGTCACAGCGCGTCGAAGCGTGGGGGCTTGAGCGCGTGAAGACATGGGAGCCGGCCTGGGCTCGGAGTATTCAAGACTCCCGTGTGGCTTCACCGCGGTTTGTCGTCGGTGATGTCACGACGTTCGCCACCGAGGGGCGTTGGGACCTCGTCGTCTCCAATCCTCCCTTTTATCCCGCGGGGAGTGGGGCACTCCCCCGTGATCTCTATACGCGGTCCGCGAAGTTCGAAGACACCGCATCGCTCGCGGACTTTATACGCGTCGCCACAATCTTGGCTCCACGTGTGTGTGTGGTGCTACCGACGCGTCGCTTGTCAGATCTGCATCGCGTACTCCCGAACGGATGGGGTGTCCGACGGGGCGTGTATGTGGGGGATACGAGGATCTTGGTCGAGCTTCGACCTGGTCTGACACGAGCGTTCACGGGCGTTGTCGCCCCTCGTGGACACCGTGTCACGGGGTGGTACCGGCGCCTGGGCGCATTGCCCCCACAGCAGTAGCATCGGCGGTGCCCGAACCAGACAATCCACGGTGGAAGAAGGCGCGCGCAGTCGATAGGGACAGGACGTGGACGCGACCTGCTCGCGCGGAGGCTTGATGTTCCCAGGATTGTCTTCCCCTGTTGATCTCGAAACGTCAGTTCTCGACAAGTGGGAACAGCAAAAGATCTTTGAGAAGCTTCAGGCGGCGAGCTCTGACCGGAAGGCATGGGTGTTCTATGAGGGCCCACCCACGGCGAACGGAACGCCTCACAACGGGCACGTCCTCACGCGCGTTCTCAAAGATGTTTTTCCACGGTTTCGAACCATGCAGGGGTACCGAGTCTCCCGAAAGGCGGGGTGGGACACCCATGGACTGCCGGTCGAAGTGGAGGTGGAGCGCCTCCTCGACGTTCATGGAAAGGCCGCCATCGAGGCTTACGGTCTTGAGAAATTCAACCGTGCCTGCGTCGACAACGTGTTCACCTATGTGCGCGAGTGGGACGAGCTGACCAAGTCTATCGGATTTTGGGTAGACCTCGATGATCCGTATGTGACCTTCCATCGTCATTACGTTGAGTCCGTGTGGTGGGCGCTGTCGCGGCTCTTCGACAAGGGATTGCTGTACAAAGGGCACAAGGTGGTGTGGTGGTGGCCCCAGGGGGGCACCACGCTCTCAGCCGCCGAAGTGGGGCTCGGCTACAAGACCGTAGATGACCCCGCGGTGACGGTCCGTTTTCGCGACGCTGAAGACGCCAGCATCAGCTACTTGGCCTGGACGACCACGCCATGGACGCTCCCAAGCAACGTCGCCCTCGCGGTCAATCCAGGCGTCGACTACGCGTACTGTGACGATCCCGATGGCGGTCAAGTGGTCGTGGCCGCAGACCTCGCAGAGGCGCATGGCCTCGAGGTGAGCCGTCGCGTGAAGGGCGCCGATCTCGTCGGGCGTCGGTATCTGCCGTTGTTCAACTTTGGCGCTCCCGAGGGCGGAAAGGCATTCGAGATAGTGGACGGCCATCACGTCACCACCAAGAGTGGCACGGGCATCGTCCACACCGCGCCCGCGTACGGCGAAGACGACATGCTCGTGGCCAAGACCCATGGGCTGGGTCTGTTGCAGTGGGTAGGCGCTGAGGGCACTTTCGTGGCGGGAACGGGGGCACTCGAGGGCGTCTTCTGTAAGGTGGCCGACAAGCAGATCATCCGCGAGCTCAAAGAGAAGGGCGCACTGTTCAAGCGTGAGACGTATCGTCACGAGTATCCCTTCTGTTGGCGTGCCGACGACGACCCCCTCATTCAGTTTGCGCGACCCGCGTGGTTCATCCGCACTACATCTGTCAAGGATAAGGCCCTTGAAAACAACGGTGCGGTGGCGTGGCATCCCGATCACATCAAGGAGGGTCGCTTCGGTGACTTCCTCCGCAACAACGTGGACTGGGCGCTCTCACGCGAACGGTTCTGGGGTACCCCGCTGAACATCTGGACGTGCGGCTCCTGCGAGCATCAGGTGTGCCCGCCATCCATGAAGGCACTTCGAGAGATGGGCGCCACCGGATTCGCCACGGACGTCGACGAACATCTTCAGATCCACCGTCCATGGATCGACCGCGTATCTGTGCCATGTTCAAAGTGTGGCGGGACCATGGAGCGTGTTCCCGAGGTCATCGATTGCTGGTTTGACTCTGGGTGTATGCCATTCGCACAGCAGGGGTTCCCGCATCAGAACGTTGAGGCATTCCGAGACCAGTTCCCCGCCGACTTTATCTGCGAAGCCGTCGATCAGACACGTGGCTGGTTCTACAGCCTCCTCATGATCTCGACGCTGTTGTTCGATGACGCCACCTGTCGCGAATATGGCCTCGACCCGGTGGGGTATCCGCGTCCTTATAAAAACTGCCTCGTTCTCGGCCATGTGACCGATCGGGCAGGCCGCAAGGAGTCCAAGTCCAAGGGCAACTACACGAGCCCATTCCTGGTCATGCGTGGTACCACACGGCTTCGTGTGCTCCCGAGCGATGAACTCAAGCGTGGGACCGTCGGTCTGAAAAAGGCGCAGGTCGATGCCCTCGAGTTGGGCAAGGCCAAGGTGACGCTATCGGCGGAGCGTGACCCCGATGAACACGCCATCGACATGAAGATCGTAGCGTTCGATGTGCCGAAGAAAGATACAGTGGTGCTGCATCCCGAGGATATCGCGGCGCTCGGCCTCTCGGGCGATGAGGTTTGGTTCAAGCTTCCGATTGAGCCCCCGGGTGCGGATGCGTTCCGGTGGCTGTTCTGCAGCGCCAGCCCGGCATGGTCCAACACGCGGTTGAGTATGCGTGCCATTCGAGAAGGGCAGCGAGAATTCCTTATCCGGCTTCGAAATGTGTACTCGTTCTTTAGTATCTACGCGAACATCGCGGAGGAGCAGGGCGTCTTCAGTGTAGCGGCCGGGGCACCGCGTCCTGTGGCACAGCGTTCGCGACTCGATCGTTGGATCTCGAGCCGCCTGCAGTCAACGGTGGTCGAGGTCACACAACACCTTGAGGGCTACCGGCTCTATGAGGCCAGTCGTGCGCTGCTAAACTTCTCTGATGAGCTCTCGAACTGGTATGTGCGGCGGAGCCGGGCCCGATTCTGGGGTGAAGGCCCGGACCTCGAGGACGCGTTGTGGACGCTATATGAGGTGCTCTCCACGTTGAGCCATGTGCTCGCACCGTTTGTGCCGTTCCACGCAGAAGGTTTCTTTGAGGCCCTTGGCTGTGCTTCAGACACGTGTCCGTCCGTCCACCTAGCGGCATGGCCCACGGCCGATGTGAACCTCATTGATTCGCAGCTTGAGGCCGACATGGCGCTCGTTCGACAGATCGCAAGCCTTGGTCTGGCCTCGCGTGCCGCCTCCAAGATCAAGGTGCGGCAGCCCCTCGCGTCGGCGACCGTCGTACTGGCCCATCCTGATCGACAGCAGGCCGTCGAATCCATGGCCCACTTGATCACGGAAGAGCTCAATGTGCGCACACTAAACTTTGCGAAAGATGCCAGCACATACGTGGACTATGCCGTGAAGCCGAACTTTAAGGCGCTGGGGCCTCGGCTCGGGAAGGACGTAAAGCGCGTGGCGGGGATCCTCGCAACCATTCCGCCCGAACAGGTCCAGGCGGCGCTCGATAGTGGTGGTCTCGAGGTTACGTTGGACGGTGCCTCCCTGAAGCTTACGTCTGACGAAATCGATGTCCGCGTGCAGGCAAAGGGTGAGTTTGAGGCCGCAGGGTCCGCGGAGGCTGTTGTGGCGCTCGCGACCACTATCGATGAGGACCTGAAGGCCGAGGGCCTTGTGCGCGAGCTCGTCAATCGGGTTCAGGCCGAGCGTAAGGCGCGCCGTCTTGGCTACACGCAGCGCATCAAGGTCTGGATGGATGGAGATGCAGAGATGCTCGCACATGTCGAGCGTTGGAAGCACGTACTGATGCGGGAGACCTTGACCACCGCGCTCAGCTTCGACGTGCCAGCTGACCACCTCGCATTGACCCCAGTGGTCTGGGACATCGAAGGCGTGTCGTTGCGGGGTTGGGTTCAGGCGTGAATTGGCGCTTGTAGGACGGTGGCGTCAGCGCGTAGGCTGTGGAAGTGGGGAGGACGCATGCAGAAAGGTGCACCAGGACAACGACCGAAGGGGGAAGGGGTCCCGAAGAACGAGGGTATCCTTCCTGGACAGGGCATTCCCAAAGGTGAGGGGATGCCCCGTGGAGAAGGTAAGCTACCCGGTGATGATGGCCAGATTACCAAAGGTGAGGGGGGACAGGTGGACCGCGGCGCGCCGGGTCAAATGGACCCCTGGGCCGAGAACCCCTGGGCACCGGCGGATGAGATGGACGGCGACTGGCGACCACCACCGCCACCCGAGGTGGACCTCTCCGATGATGATGAGGACGATGACTTCTACATGCATCACCCCAACTTGATGGGCGCCGAGACGTCAGACGACTAGTCGAAGGGGTGAAAAACCTCTTCCCAGATCGCATCCGCGCGCTTTCGGCCAATGCGACACTCGGCACAGAACCATTGCCAACGTGCCACGTGGTCTCCGTCTTCGAGTGGTGGATTGTCGGACACGACGAAGTCGACACGCACGGCCTCTGCGGCCGTGAAGCGCCCGCCGAGAAACCGATAGACCTGCTCGAGCTCAGTATTGGCGTTGCCATCACCTTCTGCACGGAGGGCGCTGGCCAAACCTACGGCGACACTGTCTTCCGCCGCACCGAGGGGGGGAAGGATGCTCTGGACCGGCAGCTGTGCCAAATGGCTCGCTAGGACCACCAGCGCGTGCAGCAGTATGAGGTCGCGTCCATCGTCTTCTTCGGCGAGGCGTAGCGCTTCGTGACAAAACGCCTCGGCCTGGTCTCGGATGGATGTCGAGAGCCGGTTGAGAACCCAGTTCAGCGCACCAGAACCGATGTGACTCCGCAAGTCCGCGGGAGCGAACAAACCTGGGTAGGGCTCCTTGGCGAGGTCGGCAGGTCCGGCGAGGTACCGTGTGATCGGCTGCCCGCGTCCACCCGACATGCTTCGACCGGCGCGTAGGGCGAGCGCCAAGCGAAGGAGTGGAGGCACCGGTGCCCCGAACAGTACGTCGAGGACAGCCGTGTCGGTTGACATGCCCAGACTATCCATGGCCCGACGCAGCGTTCGGCCAAGCTCACGCGCGGCAGGACGGTCATCGCATGACAAACGCACGAAGGCCTGAGTTGCCGGATGTGCACCTGTTCCGGTCCGGTCCACCGTGAACCACCCCTCCACACCGTGGGGAGACACTGTGGCCATCACGGGCTCCCCTGGTGGGCCGGCGACCACCACGGTAGCCCCGGAGCCGTTCTCGCGACCTACGCCGCAGCTGGCGAGGACAGGTGCATAGACCACAGCAGGGCCGGGGACTGGTGAGACATCTTCAGGCTCGCCCACAACCGAGACCGTCAACGCGTAGCCCAGCTGCCGCGCGCGGGTGAGCAACATAATTCCGCATGTAAAGGCGCTCGGGCTGGTACCCAGAAGGGTGACATGCATGGTGACTCCGGGTGGGCAATAAGGTTACCCGAGTGAGGGGTCGATCTCCGATGGGTCTTGCTCGACACCATAAGTCTTGATGAGTTCGCGTGCCTTTACCATCATGGGTCGAAGACTGCTGTGCGTGACAGCGGCCACTGCCTCGTCGACCGTGAACCACTGCACCGCGCCAATGCCTTCCCGTGTAGAGGGTGAAAAATCACCCATGGCAGACCGTGCCCGGAGCAGGAACAGGAAGATGGTCTTGAGCCGAGGCGCTCCACCGGGCGCGAGGAATCCGTATCGAACATCGCCAACCGGGCGAAGGATGTCGAACTCGACATCCACCCCCATCTCTTCGCAGACTTCGCGCACGGCGGAAGCACGTGGGCTCTCACCGGGCTCAAGCTTGCCCTTGGCGACCTCCCAGGTCACGCCAGACCGCCGAGATACCTGAATCAACGCCATACGTACGGTGCCGTCGCTGTCGATTCGTATGGGAATCCCCCCAGCGGAGAGCTGCTCCCCAAACCCTGGCCTCAGGGTCAACACATGCCGCACCGGAATGTCTGTGGACCGATACAGGCCACCCTTCCGTACCTGGAACATCCGGACGCCGGAACGCCGTGCACGCGCCGTGTCGATGGCGAGCACTCGCGGGGTGCCGCGGAGGCGATGGGCTGCCATCCACGCCTGGTCTTCATTTGCGGAGAGGAACACGTACCGCCCAGCACCCGCACTCAATCGTCCAGTGACCTTCTGGCCGTCTTGCGCACGCTGGAAGGCGCGTGGCCCAAACTGCCGATCGAGCTGTCCGTCGGTCGTGGCATGAAAGAGAATATCGGGTGTCCATGTCGGCCGCTGACGCTTTCGACGTTTCTGACGCTTGTGAAGCCGAATACGACCATCAAGGTGCTCCATGCGTCTGGTGCGTCGGATGACAGTCATGAGTTGCTGACTGCCGATGTCCCGCTCGAGCGCCACGGATACGGAAGCCTGGATCTCGGCAAGCGGGAACCACCCATCGGCTTCAGCGCGAAGGGAACTGTCCTTGTGCTCACCGTTCATCAGCCGATGTAGGGTGTCTCGTAGGGCATGGAACTCTGCGTCATCCACTCGGACAGGGCCTCCATCCAACGCTGGCATGTAGCGTGTCCGGGTCACGGTGCCTATGGTCGGTACGTAATTCGGTCAATTTCGTATCCGTGCGGCCCCACAAGGACAATGCGTTCGCGCCGGTTGTTCCACACGGGCCCCCGGGTAGCCAAGAAGACCTCGAGGGGAGCGTCGATGGCCCGCTTGAGACGCCCGCGGCCCGATCGAACGGTGACGCGGCGCCCGGGTGGAACCGCGAGTTCCGGGAGGTCAAACCTCCGTCCGGAGAGGTCAACGAGCCCATAGTGCGCCAAGTTGAGCGTCTCGGGGCCGAGATTGAGGAGTGTGATCCGCTCCTGTGTTGGGTCCCGACGGTCGTCACCCGGCGCGTCAATGACGGCGTCCCTGATGACCAACCGGCCGACGGTCGAGACGGCATTCAAGGCCCAGAGACCACGGCCGCGGCTGCGTGCATGGGCCTGTGCGGTCAGGTAGCGCGGGAGCAGAACATCTGACCTGTCAGCATCAACGCTGCAGAGCCCCTGTTCCAACAACTTGAGCGCCACATCACGGCTATCAACGGTTACGGCAACATCCCGCGTCGTGGTGGACCGACGTTCTAGGGTGACCTGCTTCCCCAAGAGATCCCGCTCGAGTTCCCGTTGAAGATCTTCACGTACCGGACCAGCCTCGCGCTGAGGTGCGCCGCAGTACGCCAAGACCCATGAGGCACCATCATCGGTCTCGAAAGATGGCGATGCTGTCGTTGTTGACACACGAACGACCGTGGGCGCCGCACCGGCGACCAGCGTGAGCAGGGTCAGCAACCACATGCCGTCTCCATTGAACGGGAACCCTAGGGATGTAACCCATCCACATGCGAGTGCTGGAGGAGGTGTGTCTGCATGGCAAGGTAGGCATCCGTAGGCGCGAGCGCGAGGGCCCGTGCCCGTGCGCGGTGTGCTTCTTCATGGAGGCCTGCGAGCTCCGCCACCATGGCCAGTGTGTCCAGCTGGGAGGGAAGCTCGGGTTCGCCAATCGAGAGGGAACGCCGCAAAAATGAGAGATCTGAAGGTCGGTGTCGGCCGAGCATTGCGTCGTACCAGATGTGGCAATATCGCCGTTCCTTATGCGTCGAACGGGCGCGATCACAGTCGCGCTGACGCCCGCTGTCCGCCACGCGGATGGCATCTTCCATTCGACCCATCGTAGCCAAGGCGCCGGCCAAGAAGTCTAGAGGCTGGTGGTCAAGGTGAACGTCGTGCAGTGCGCGTTCGACATCAAGTGCGGCTAGTGGGAGGTCCTCGGCCTCTGCGAACTGGGTATAAAACCAGTACGCTGCGCCATAGGTGCGGTCGTGGTCCATGAGTCGCCGCAGCGCCGACAAGCGCCCGTCATTGTCGCCGAGTCGCCCAGCCAGACGAGCCTCACCCAGAAGGATGGGAATGCGGGGGGCTCCGAGGTCGCGTGCACGGTGCAGGGCCTCGTTGGCCCGGACGGGATCGACACGCTCCATGACGTCGAACAACGCGAGGTGCGTGTCCCAGCGATGTCCAAAGTGTGCGACAGCATGCTCTGCCATCGCTGTGGCCTGTTCACGGGCACCTTGACGTGCCGTCATCATCACCAACTCATGATGGATACCAGTGGTCACACGATCGCCCAATGAGAGGGCAGCCATCACCTCGGTGGCCCGACGATGGTCCCCAGCCATGCGTTGGAGACGGGCGAGCATCACGTGTGGTGTGGGGTCGTGATGAGCCTCTCGCCGGTTCGCGTCCACCGTGGCTTCAAGGAGCTGGGTCGCAACACCTGTACGGCCGAGCGCCACATACAACGGTGCGCGGAACACCGTCCTGTTGTGATTGGTCCGCCCATACTGCCGCAGATCGTGTGTAAGGGCATCACGACGACCATCGAAAAATCTCGCGATCCGAGGGGATGGCGAGAGCTGAACCCATCCCGAACCATAATCGAACCGGAGGCGTCGTCCTTGCATGACCTGTTGACCGACCAGACCGCGAATGGGGAGGCGCTTCAGGGCCTCTGGATTGTCGTAGTCCGACCATGTGACCTCGATGGGGTGGTTCAGTGCCGCTCCGCCCATCGAACGCAGGGTGCCGCTGAAGCGTTTCGTCGACGAAAGACGTCCTGAACCCGTGGGGCGACCAAGCCCAGGTACGGGTTCCAGGCCCACCATGCCGGACCCCACCTTATCGGGAAGGGTGCCAGGTCCCCGAAGAAGTAAGCCCGTCGCCCCCGTGTCGAGGGTGAGAAGCAGCCGCACGTGGTGGTCGTTGATGTCGAGGGTCAGCGGAACCGTGGGATGAGCACCATCAAACAGCAGGGGTGAATAGGTTCCAACGGGTGGGACATCCGGATCACGGAGGATCATCACGTTGGCCTTAAAGTCCAGCTCGACGCGGAACTGTTGAAGGACGTCGTTTCCGAGAATCCCGTCAATAGGCATGGAGGCGATGGTCGGTGGTAAGCCCGGAAGGCCCACGCCCACATGGAGCTCGGTGACGCTCCTGTCGCCGATGGCCAAGCTGTTGAGGACCCCATGCCGCACCTCCGCCGTGGCGTCGAGGCCATTCAGTTCGACGGTTTTGCCCTCAAGCTTCAGGCCGATTCGGGACGCGAACGCACGTTGAAGAACGGTCGTATCGGCACCCGTGTCGACGAGAAACACACCGCGGGTGGTTCCATTGATCCGTGCGGCGACGAAGACTTTGTTGGAGGTAGGCCATGCCCGCAAGAGATGTACCTGCGTATGACGCGATGGTGTAGCATCGGCATATAACGGAGATAAAAGGAGTACTACCGAAACAACAAGGCGACGTGCCATCGATAGACGGGGTCTGGGTCGGACGAAAATTGGCACTCTCCTAAACGGAAACATCTTCTAAAGAGATACCTTTTCTTCATGGAACCGCATGTAAAGGATCAACGAGCGATCGTACGCCTGCTGTCCTCTGCCTTGCCATCTTGGGCAGAACGCTCCGCAGTGTGCTCCGCTGCGGGCATTAAAGATGTCCAACTCACGGGCGATGCCTTGGCCGCATGGCGTCACATCGTAGAAGAAGCCCAATTACAGGGTCGGCTTGACCGCCTGGTGATCGCCGCACACAAGCGTTCGCCGGATCATCCGGGGCTTGCTCGTGTCGTTTCCCGTCTCGAGGAGAGCGGTGAGTTGCGTGTCAGTTCGCCTGCTGGGTTGTATGCGTTCATTGGCGTCGTTTTAGTAGCGACCGTCGTAGGCATTGTGTCGAGCGCAGAGGTGCTCGCGCCAGAGGTGAATGCGCGAACGGGCTTTGGGGCACCTTCATCCGCGCCCACCAGCGTAGCGGTTGACGAGGTTCCGTCGGCATCGGCTCCGGAACCTTCAGGTAAACCTACGCGTGACACGCCGGCGGTCCCGGCCACTACAGCGGCTTCATTGGAACCTCCCCCCCCCATGAGGCCAGCCGACGACGACGTTCGCGTCGAGCCTGACCCTCCGGTGACCAACGCACCGTCTGTGCCGACACCCCCAGTCTCCACGTCCGTCGAGGGCACCGCAACGGAGAAGCGTGCCTCTAGCCCCCCACCCAAGGCAAATCGTGCATGTCGGAATCAGTCCGGTTGGGTCTATTTGGGGCCCGAGAAGACCGTTCGGTCAGGTGCGACCTGGACCGTTGACACCTATCGCAACGTACGCCAGGACCTGCCATCACGAGATAATGACTGGAACGTCGCGTCCCCACGGGTCTGTGTTCTCGGACCTGGTTGGCAGGTCGAGGTGACGGCAGAGCCAGTGCTCATCTCTGGCGGCGCCTGGTGGCTCCAAGTTGGCGCGGGCGCCTCCGAGGTCATCTCGACGGGGCAACCTTAGTCCCGAGACGCGAGCCATCCCCACAGCGCATCAATCGCGCTACGGCCCATACGAATGGAGCGTTCTGGCGACCATCCGACCAAGGGGTCCGGGTGGTTGGCATCGTCTTTGAACGGCATCTCAAGCGTCATGCCTACGGCGCCGTACCGCTCAGAGACGGCATTGGTGCACATGGTGCGGTTGCCCTGTCCTGGAGGGCTTCGCTTGTAGCCATGCTCACGTTGGAAGCTTGGATTGGCACGCTCATAGGCGGAACAAAACGCCTCGGACCCCGCCTCTTGGGCAGCGGACCATCCCGGTGCACCATGTCCGTCGGCGATAAAGGTATAGGGTAGGGCTTCATCACCGTGAACGTCGAGGCACAGCGCGACCCCCGACACGTCCATGGCGTTTCGGATAGCGAGCACCTCTGGCGATCGCTCCGCGGTGGGGGTGAGCCATTCACGGTTGAGGTTGGCCCCTGCGGCATTGGTTCGCAGATGGCCCCGAAAGCTGCCGTCGGGGTTGGCGTGGGGCACAACGTGGAGGGTCACGGCGGCCCTGATCACCGTACTGAGGGTGTCGTCATCGTCGAGCAGGCGTTCCAAGAATCCTTCCATCCACCAGCTGGCCATCGACTCTCCCGGATGTTGCCGCGCCAGAATCCACACGACAGGAAGGTCGCGGTCAGTGGACCCCACGATCAAACGGTCCAAGATGCGTCCGTCGAGCGTGAGCCCCAACGGTGCTGAGGTCACCGACTCATGGGCGCTCGAGCGTCGCACGACCTCACGTACGCGCTCCAATGGGTAAGGGGCGAAGTAGGCCACGGTGAGGACATCGGCCTCAGCCTGCGCGCGGATGACGAGGTTCTGTCCATCGTACGTGGTGTCAGTCCGCCGCCACGCGAGTCCGTCGTCCGAGACGACGGCGCGGTAATTGTTCCAGCCCGCAGGGTAGGACGAGCGATCCATGCCTTCTATCGTAAAGGTTAGGTCCTTGCCGCGCACACCATGCGCTTCGAAACAAAACCACTGGAAGAAGGTCACCGGCCCATCAGGTGTGGTTGTTGTCGGGTCCGGCTGGATGGCCAGCCGAACATGTGTGTCATCGACATGGGAGAGTACGGTGATGTTTCCGCTGTCAAACTCGCTGATGATCTGCACGCTGCACCCCTCGGTGGAACAGCGTATCGCACCCTAGGGCAGCACGTGCCCAGCAATTGCCGTGACGTGACAACCTGCACCGCCCATCACGAAGAGGTGCCACCAGAAGTGGTTCAGGGGGATGCGCTCCACCAGGTAGAAGACGACGCCAACGGAATACATCACCCCGCCAAGAACCACCCATGTGGTTCCCCAGACAGACAGGGTAGACGCGAGTGGGTAGAGAATGAACAACGCACTCCAGCCCATGACGATCATGAGCGCGAGCTGCTCATACCGATATTTCATAGGGCCGTAGCTCAGCTTTAGTGTCACGCCGATGGTCGCTAGGGTCCACTGCACGCCGAGCATGGTCCAGGCGACCCATCCATCGAGCATGACGAGGGTGAACGGCGTGTACGTCCCCGCGATCAGGCCAAAGATCATGATGTGGTCGACGGTCTGGAGCGCGTCCTTCCACCCCCCCGCGGGCATGGCATGGTAGAGCGTGCTCGATGTGAAGACGCCCGTCAGCGCGGTCCCGAACACCAATGCAGCAGCAATGCGCCACGGGTCGCCATGATCCGACGCGACCAACAACATGAACACCATCGCAATGACTGAGGCGATCGCCCCTACACCATGCGATACAGTGCTGAGGAACTCCTCATGGGGACTTTCGGAATGTCTGATTTCTGCCATAGACGCTTGGGTGTAGGGAGGGTCACCGTGGGTTCATCTCTTACTGTAGCGGGTGCATCGGGCTGTTGCGGCACTTTTCGTCATGGTCATGAGGGTCGGAATGACGTGGACGGTTGTTCATGAGTGCTGACCTACTATCCGAGCTCCGTGTGCTCGATTTTTCGACCTTGCTGCCGGGGCCCTATGCCACACGGGTGCTCGCGGACTATGGCGCAGAGATCATTCGCATCGAAGCGCCTGGAAGGGCCGATATGACACGAGAGATGGCGCCGCTCATCGATGGAGTGGGGGCGCTTCATCGGCACCTTCAGCGAGGCAAGCGTAGTGTCTGTCTCGACTTAAAGACTGCGGCAGGACGGTCTGTCGTGCATGAGCTCTTGAAGACGACAGATGTTCTTGTGGAGGGGTTCCGGCCCGGCACCATGGCGCGCCTTGGGTTGGGCTACGAGTCGCTCTCAGAGGCCCATCCCTCGTTGATTTATGCATCGCTGACCGCGTACAACGAAGACGGGCCACTCTCGTCGAGGGCAGGGCATGACTTGTCCGTGCTGGCCAGAGCAGGGCAGCTGGATGCCCACACGTTCCCGACCTTCACGCAGGTCGCAGATCTCGGCGCTGCGCTGCATCTCGTCACGGGCATTCTCGCTGCGGTGGTGGCGCGATCGCGCACGGGGGCGGGGCAGCGCGTTTCGGTAAGCATGTTTGATGCAGCGATCTCACTCGGCGTGACGGGGCTCACATCGGCACTCACGGGTCAGCCGACGGACGACACGAGTCGGTTGGATGGCGTGGGTTTGTACGATGTCTATGCGACGCGAGATGGGGGGGCAGTGGCGATGGCCGCTCTTGAGCCTGTCTTCTTGAAGCGATTCTGTGTGGCCGTGGGGCGTGCGGATCTATTGGCGGTCCACTCTGTGCCGGACCTGAAGGCGGAATTGACGACGCTGTTTCGGTCCAAAGACACCTCCTGGTGGGCGACTGTGCTCGAGCCACTCGATGCGTGTGTAGAAGTCTGTGTCGACCTTGCGCACGCCCTTGCGCAGGCAGAACGATTGTGTGTCGAGGTCGACGGTCATCGGCATGTGGCGTCACCCGTCCGGTTCAATGGCAGGCATCCATGCGCCATGCAGCCGGCACAAGCCCGAGGGGCGGACACACGGACAGTTCTCCAATCGGTCGGCGTACCAGAGGACGCCATCGAGGCCATGTTCGCGGCAGGGGAAGCACGGGAACGTGGGGACTAGCGGGTCAGGACACCAGGCAGCGCTTCGGAGGAGCCATCCCCCCATCCTTGAAGGTCTTGTCCCATCGCTTGGCCGACAGCGGCCCAGAGGTCGCCATGCCGCCGGTATCCTTGGTCGATGACATGTCCCGTGCGCACGCGGCCGCCCCCACCGCCTGCAAGAATGAAGGGCATGTCATCATGAGCATGCGTATTGCCATCGCTAACCTCGGTCACCAACACGATGAGGCTGTAGTCGAGCATGGTGCCGTCGCCCTCTGGTCGATCGTGCAGTGATTGCAAGAGGTACGCGTAACGCTCAAGGAACCACTGTCGCTGCGAGAGAAAGTCCGTGTACAGCCGATTGCCGAGGTCGTGGGAGGGGCCGTAGTGGCTCGCCTGGTGGCTCCTCATATCGAACGCCGGGTCGTACATGGGGCTGCCCGGGATGCGACTCAGAATCTGCTCCGAGGTGTGATGTGAGGCTTGGAGTGTCACCACGTGGGTGAGCCCACAAGCCATAGCCGCGACAGCCACATCGATCTGTGCAGTCAAGACGGCGCCAAACTGCTCTGGCGCGTGAATGCTGTCGTCGGTTGGCCAGCCGGACGACGCTTTGGGGGTGTCGCAAGAGAGCGTGCCCACATCGACGTCGAGGCGAAGTTCAAGTTCTCGCAGGGCCTCTTGATGGAGATCGAGTCGCGCGCGTTCTGCGGTTCCGAGCCGACTCCGGAGGTCATTAAGGTCTTCGAGGTGGGCGTCGAGGATGCTCGCCGTTGAACGATCTGCGCTTGTGGGGGCTCGGCGTTGGTCGAACCCTCCTCCAAACAGCGAAGAGAAGGCGCGGCGCGGGGAATCCTCTGGTGCCAGGCTCTGCCCGGCAGAGGGGTACACGATGTATTTATCGCTACTCGGCGAGTTCACAGTCGCTGCGGCACCGAGCACAAGGTGCCGCCAAGGCGCTGCGGCACCCGCGGTCCGCCCCAAGTAGTGGTCAATACTCTCGCCCATGCCGTGGTCGCGAGCCGTCAGGAGCTTTTTTGCTCCATCAGGATGAGAGCCGGCGCCAGTGGGTCCCATCGAGAGATTTCGGAAAAAGAGGCAACGGTCCGCCCATGGGGTGAGCGGCGTGAGCCCAACGGGCAGTTGGGGAACACCATGGCTCTCCCAAGCATGAAAGGCACTCGGCTCACCGCTAGCGCTGGCCCCAGGCACGCCATCCGGCATATAGAAGAACACCACCCGTCGGGCCAATGAAGACATGCCCGCGTGGGCCACGGTGCCGCCAAGAAGTGGCGTGAGTGCTCCACTCACGCCAACACCGGCCAAGGTGCGCAGCATGTCTCGGCGGGTCCAAGGGGGACTCATGGCAGCCCCCAGCGTCGGAGTTGCATGGGGTGGAGGAGGAGCGCGCGAATGGCGTGCCGCATGTCTCCATCATGCTCCACCATCTCGTGGTTCATCGCCGCAAGAATGGGGTGGTCTAGGTTAACCTCTTGGCCGATAGTAAAGCGGTAGAGTTGTTTCATGGCGCAGGTCTGTACGTCAGGATGTGCGAGGATGGCCTCGACCAGCGCGGGCAGACCATCGACCGGATGATCGGTGCCGCCAAGACTGGACAGCAGGTTTCCCGTGGCATCGACGGGCTGCCCGGCGTCCCAGTCCATTCGCGCACCGAGCTCATCGTAGTGCCCCATGGCGAAACCAATGGGGTCAATGGCGTCGTGGCAGACCGCGCAGGCTGGATCATTGCTGTGCTGGGCAAAGCGATCACGGATGGACACGTCGGGGTCTACGGCAGGCACGCCACCTGCGTCAGGCGGTGGTGTTCCGAGAGGCTGACAGAGCAGCTGCTCCCGAACCAACAAGCCGCGTAGAACGGGACTTGACTGATCGGAGTGCGCAGCGCTGGCCAGAACGGCCACTGAGCCGAGAAGACCGGGCCGCTCGGGTATGGACTGTATGGCGGGAACGCCGGTTGAGGCCACACCATAGAGCGATGCCGTGGCGTCGGACACCACATGATCGGGTGAGCGCATCAAGGCGCCGAATGATGCGTCATGATGGACGACGAGCGCCGTAATCTCGCTCAAGGCGTCTGTTCGTGCTTGCCAGCTCATCGTTCGTTGCTTCGGGACGGTCGGGAGGTTCGTAACGTCGAACCATTGTTGAACGAACGCTCCAAGGTGTTCAAGGGCCGCGGGTGTGGCGAGTAGGCGGTCAATCTCTTGGGCAAGGACGGCCTCAGAGGCGAGGGTGCTGTCTTCGGCTGCTTGGTGAAGCTGCGCATCCGGCGGACGTCCGGTTGTGGCAAACGCGACAAAAGTAGCGAGGTCAAACAGGGTGGCCTCGGGGCCGCCGTCCATGCGGTACACATGATGGGGACTCGACAGAAGCGCCGCGACGATGTCCTCGGTCGCCGATTGAGGGTCTGATCCTTCGTGGGCGATGGACCGGTATCGCTCGCGTTCCACATCCGGCAGCGGGCGCCGAAACAACAGTGGCCCCCATTGGTCGAGGGTAGTGTCGGCACATCCCACCTGGGCAGGGTCACACGGGGTCTGACCGCTGGCGGTAAGAGCCTGCGCGAGGTCGCGTGTGGCCTCGTAAATTCGGTCGAGGCGTTGGGTGTCCATCGAACCTGCCGTGGCGTGGTTGTCATAGGGCCACCCTTCGGGACGTGTGTCGACGGGAAACATCATGGAGAGATTCGAGGTATCTGCGGGGGCAGCACCGTCACAGTCGAGTTCCAGCAAGCTGTTCGTGTATGCGCCATCCGTCACAGTTCTTGGATTGCCCGGGTCGAGGATCCATGTTCCATCGACAATGTACTTATAGGCATGGCTTCCGGAACCGAGGTTCTGTTTGGCCCACCAGTCACCCGTGCCAGTGGGTACCATCGCTAGGGCGCCATCTGTTTCGCTCTCCGCCCAGTTGTTGAAGGTGCCTGACACCAAGACGCTGGTGGCTGACATGTCCTGCAGGACGAACGTATGGAGGCCGCACGGGTCTGGGGAGCATGTGCCCTCCACACAGGACTGCTCCGAGTAGACACAATCCACGGTGTCGGTGCACGCAGGGCTGCCCGGCAGACCTATCGTGTGCTCCACACTCGCGATCAGCTCTCGCCGGGAGAGCATCCGAAGCTGTGAGGCCTCGACGTCGAGTTCGGACGAGAGGGACGGTTCATCTTCCGCCGGGGCCTGCGGTTCGGAGGGCACGGGCGAGGCACATGCGATACCGAGGATCCATGCTGTCACCGCCTGCCGCACATGCACTCCAATCACTGCAGTTCGTACCCTTCAGCCGTCACGGGAGCAGTCCACGCTCGGGCAAACAGTATACCGATTTTTCGTGGCAGGCCTCGTGCATCAGAACATGAATTGCTGCACATAGTCCTGACGTGAACGCGGCGTCTAGCCGCATGACGTGGCAGGGTGTCTCGGAACCTACGAGCGACGTCGCAGACCGAAGGCGACGAGCCCTAGGCCAAGAAACGCAGTTGAGCCGCGTCCGCCGAACGTTGAACAACCGGTCATTTGGTTGTGGATCTCAAGCGGCACCTCGATCGTCGCTGTTGCCGGTGAGTCTGACGCCGTCTCGCCCTCACCGTAGTCATCTACAGCGAGAATGAAGGAGTCCTGGCCCGTCACGCCGCGGTTCGCGGATACGGTGAACGTTCCATCTGCATTGATCTCCACGGTGCCGAGCACCGGCTCACGGACGACACGGTAGGTGTAAGTGCCACCGTCCGGGTCGTTGAGAAGCAGGTTCCCTCGTGTGCGGCCACCGGTTCGGACCGTGACCCGCTCGGTCGAGAGCTCCGGCGCGCGGTTGCACGTCGGGGGGGCCATGTCGAACCCCGTGACCTCTTCAATCCAGTCGATGTAGGCATCTGGGCGGGTGTAGATACCGCCATACCGACAGGGCTCACCAGCGGGGACCCCCGCATAGGCGCGGCTGGTCACGCCCACGACATAGGTGCCCCGGTCCGTAGGGAGATAGAGCGGACCGCCAGAGTCACCAAAGCAGGCGTCGACGCCGTTTCCGCCGGCGCCAATCTCGGTGCCGATCTCTGCGCAGCCCGTCGAATAGCCGCCCACGGAACCCATGCTGCAGTCGAAGGTCTGCACCAATGTCGTGCCTTCTCTGAGAACGTTGGTCGACCCGGTGCCATTCGCTTGGGTGTTGCCCCAACCTACCACTTCGACCTCGACCCCGTCCGCGAGGTCCTCTTCGATGATGCAGTCCATAGCGATGCGTCGGGGTGTGGTGCGTGCCGGCTCGGAGAGCACCAGCACTGCGATATCATCGCCAAACCCGCTGCCATATCCTGGGTGGAGCCATTCTTTCTCTACCGAGATGACCTCGGCATCGCCGCGCAGCTCGCTGGGGAGCGCGCCCACATTGCTCTCAACGCTGTTGATGGTCACATTTCGCATGCCGGGGCCACAGTGGGCTGCAGTGAGCACGACGCGGGGATGAATCAGGGTGCCAGTGCACGCTGAGCCGCCAGCATCGACGTAGACGGCGTCTGGCCACTTGCCGGGCGGAGACTCCACACCACCGACGACAAATGGGTCGACGTCAGGCTGGTCGACGTCAATGTGGTCCCATGATGCGTCCGTATCGAACGTGCCCCAGTCGTCGGCATCGATTTGCGGTCCAGCGGTGGCCAAAGAGGCGGCGAGCAGGCCAGTTAGACAGGTCATCGTGCGCATCAGAACTCCGGTAGACGATGCACTATGCCCCGCTCAGTGCTCACATGCGGTAAAGTGTGCGTCGAGAACCGTCATTGGGCGGACGTAGGTTGGTGTTCAGCAGTAGGTGGACATCATCCGGAAACGTGGAGTGTTTGATGTTGACAGAGACGCAGCTCGCTGGCCTGAAAAAGGGCACCGCACCCATCAAGGATGACGATGTTCGTCGCGTATTGACGGCCTTGGGCCTCCGTAAAACTCGGAATCCAGACCCTGCAGGGGAGCGTTGGGCGCTTCCTATTGTGGACAACTGGAGCGCACATGCACATGTGGACGAGGCGAAACGAGAGCCTGGCATTGTCTATTACCGAGTCGACTTCTATGTCTGGGACGACAGCGAGGGGCGCCGGATCGGAACGGTGCACCGCTTTGAAGACGCCAATCAGCTCCAGCTGCGCGGCGCGCAAGTGATGCAGCAATTGTTCTTGAGCGTCGATGACCTCGCCCCGATGACCTGTTCATCTTGTGGCGCGGCTGCGCTCACATGGGATGGAGCAAAGACTGCGGGATCCCGAAAGGCTGGGCATCGCTGCGGCGCCTGTGGATGGTCAGGACGTGGCACTGAATTTAAGGCGCTGTCCGCATACCTCTGATGCCGTGGTGTGGTCAGGGGTCGTCGAGAACTGGAACCCGGCTCACGTAGATGAAGACACCAAGTCCGATCGCGCCCACGAGGATCTTGACGGCGATCAGGTCGATCATCCACACGGAGACCGTGAAGACGGCGGCGATCATGCCCAGTGCCCGGGGCCGGGCCCATCTGGGAATAGAGCGATGATCTTGCCATCCCACGATCAACGGACCCATTGTGGGGTGCTGAAGTAGCCATGCATGCCATTCCGGTGATGAGGCTGCGAAGCAGCTCGCGGCAATCAGTACAAACGGGGTGGTGGGGACCAAAGGAACGACGAGCGCGAACAGCCCACATGCGAGGCTGCATACACCTATGGTGCGCAATGCCCATGTTTTGAGGGTGTCCCATCGCACGGGGGCGCTCTCATCGTTCGGGTTAGGGTAGCTCGGCTCGACCGTAGTACGGGGGGACGTATGGCGTCACATTTTCGTATTCAAAGCCATTCGCCGCAGGTGGCGGCAGGCGTGTTTATCGCCAGGAATGCCACCGTGCTTGGCGATGTCGCGCTCGGTGCAGGGTGTTCTGTATGGTTTCAGGCCGTGATTCGAGGTGATGTGGAGGCCATTCGTATAGGAGACCGCACCAACATCCAAGATGGCGCGGTCCTCCATGCAGACCCAGGTTTTCCTTGTGACCTAGGCGCTGGGGTCACGGTGGGACATCGTGCTGTCATCCACGGCGCGCGGGTGGGGGACCATGCGATGATAGGCATGGGTGCGATCCTGCTCAATGGGTGCGTGATCGGCGAGGCCTGCATCGTGGGGGCGGGCGCGCTTGTCCCCAGCAATCGTGTCTTCCCACCCAAGAGTCTGATCTTGGGCACACCCGCAAAGGTGGTGCGCAGCCTCACGGAAGATGAAGTGGCTGGTCTTGCGGAGAGTGCCGCACACTACGTCGCCGCGGGTCTCGCCTACATCGAGGCAGGACTCGACCATGGTCGTCATTAACAGGCGAACATCCCAGAACACGACACAAGCAGGCAAGACAGAACCAAGGGCACTGGATAGGGCCCGAGTCGAGGTGATGATAATGGGATGGATGTGGCTGGCTGGCGCTCTGATGTTTGGTTCGGCAGATGCCAAGGAACGAGAGCTCATCAATGATGAGATTGAAGAAGTCTTTGTCTACGACGACTTCTTTGCTCGGTGGGACCGAACCCGTTGGGTGGTCGAAACTCAGCTCGGCCTACCCTACGGTTGGATGCTTTATGGGCAGGACAATCGGGAGTCTCGGGTCGTGGCGCTGCAGAATCGTCTGGTCCTGTCTTGCGAGAAGTCGTGGCGTCTTTCCCGCAAGATCTATGAAGTGGACTGCCAGATAGAGGACATCGCGCTGAAGGGCGTGCGGTTCATCGGCGATCAGGTCAAGCAGGCGCGCCGTGAACGTCTAGAAAAGCAGGGTAAAGAAGCTATTGTCGACCTTGGACCTGTCTTGAATGAGTGGGACGAGCTGCTCACCGGCACAGACATTCAGCTACAAGTCACGGACGATGGTCGTGTTCGGGACATCAGTCTTGAGGGTGGCGGCCTGGTCAGCGACGAAGGGGTGACGAACCGCCGAATCACGCTCATGGAGGAGCAGCTGCGGCAGCTTCTGATGCGGTCGATTTCCGTGTTTGCGATGCGGCTTGAGGTGAAGGGTCAGCTGAAGACAGGGCAGTGGGTGGAGTACAACTCGCCCATTTTCTACCTCCCAGGACAAGACACTTCACGAGGGTCTTCGCAGGTCATTCACCAGCTCAATCGATACCAAGGCCACTTGCTGGTCCAGTCCAAGGGGCGTGGACTCGTGCAGGTGGGAGGCGACGACACCAGCGCGACGGGCGACGCCACGAGTGGGTCGGACTCCTACAAGGTGTCTCTCGATGGCGTCAGCATCTATGATGAGTCAAGCGGCATCATGTCCGAGCGGGTCTACTCCGTGCTCGGCATGGTGACCGGCGGGTCGGCGAGCGGTGACGTTGGCGACCGAGCCTACTTTCAGACCGGGCGGCTTCGCCAGTTGGGTGATGCCGAGCAGGTGGATGTGGGCGTTACGTCGGAGGTGATCCCTGAGGCGCAGCCCAACCCCGACGATCTCCCCATCTATCAGCTCTGGTTCTGACGTTACGGCACGGGCGTCGCGGGAATGCCGTGGCGCGCCATTAACTTGATGATCTCGAAAGATTCCTCTGAAGCATCTTTAAGGGCCTTCCAGAGGGCTCTGCGAATCTCACCGGGAAGGCCATCATCTGCAGGATAGGCCTTGCTCAGGTCAACGTAGAGAATGGCCACCGCATCCGCCGCAAACGTATGTGCCTTCACGGCCGCGCAGAGCGACGCCACGAGGGGGCGAACCATCTCGTGTTTGCTCTCATCGGCGATCCAGAGGGTCGTGAGTCTGTTGAGGAATGACGCCGTACCGACAGCACCCTCACGGAGCCCCTCCTGCACGACCTGAATGCGTTCCTCGTCGATAAGCTCCATCAGGCGCTCAAGCTCGGCCGTCACCCACGCAAACCGTCTTGAACATCGGCCGGCGTGATACAGGAAGGCAAACTCGCGCGAGAGTTGGTCTTCGAGTTCCTCGAGCACGGCGCCGCGCGTCATCGGACGTGCATAATCGGTCACCAGCCGCTTAAAACGCGTCAGATCTGCGCCATAGACCTCGTTAGACCGTTTCACAAATTTCGCTGTTCCCCCTGCCTTTTCACGTAGCATTTTCCGGATGGAGGGCTGGGACTTGGCGGCCTCTTCGAGCGCGGCCTCGGCATAGTTCCAGATGATCGGGCTGCGCATCGACATCTTGAGCAACGGTGCTGCGGCTTGGTGGTGATGCGAGACCTGACGGCAGAGCGCGCCAAGGATTCGGATCGTGAGCTCCCGATCACCCTTGGGACCAAGAACCCCAAACAGGCCCTCAAGATCAGCCGTCACGCCAGGGTCGGCACCTTCACGGGAGGAAGGCAAGGCAGTGTAGACCGCCACAAGACGGTCAACGGCGATGGGAAAGCTGATGTATTTCAGGTTCTCACGCTGCTCCATGGCGGAGAGGAGTGTTCCGAGGTCGGGCGGCCGTTGGCCACGCTCAAGGAGATTCGCGGCGCGGTTCAAGGCCTCCCGCAAGGCGCCGTCCTCTGTGCCACCCAGCTTTGCGCTGCCGAGGCCTGGCAAGATGGAGCGGTCATCGCCTTGAAGCTTACCCATGACGTACGCTGCACCCACCATCAGCAGGACGAAGGCGACGGATTCCCACAAGTCAACGCGCGCCAGGTGCACATGAGGCGCGAGGTGAGGTGGGCCGTACAACCATGTGGATAACTCGAACTGCATCTCAATCTCCGAAACACGCGGCTCGGTTATACCGCAGGCGCAAGACCCCGTGCTCAGTCCACCGAAGAAGACCGCACGTGATGGGTCACCTTCGTGACGAGATTTGTCTCGGGGGTGGGCGAACACGTGGCAGTGGCTTGTTTTTAGGGTAGGGTAGGTGTCTTGTCGGGGATGTGTAGTGAATGCGTCACGGCCCAATGCGATGTCCTTGGAAGCCTTCGAGGCTTGTGCGGCGGAATACGATCGGGCGGTCGCACGGGCGGACATCGTGGACAGGTTTTGCTCCTTGTCCGATTGGGTCGTACCTGCAAAGCGCGCGTTTCACCCCGATGTACCCACACTCGTGTATCGGCTGGGGGCGGGGTGGGTACCATTAATGACCTTCGAGACCACGCTCGGGCGCACCTGGATGCCGCTCGAGGCCTCGTGGGGTCTCGCATCGGCACTCGTCAGTGAGGAGCCGGCGCGTCTGTCGAGACAATTTGCACAAGTAGCGCTGGAGAACCGCGACGCGTGGGATGCCTTGTTTCTCACTGGGCTGAAGCGTGGTGGGCGGGCGTTCACGCAGCTTGTTCACGCCTTTGGGCGCGGTATGCGACTTGGTCTTGGTAAACCCACCGTTCGATACGTGGCCTCCCTCGAAGGCGGAATGGATGGCTGGTTGGGGCGGCGCACCCGAACGTTTCGTAAGAACCTGAGAGCTGCTGTCCGTAAATGCCCTGACGCTATCACGTTTTCGTGCATCGCGAACGTGCCACCCGACGCCGTGGCTGACCTCTTTACCGAGGTGATGAGTGTGGAGGCGAAGTCATGGAAAGGGCAGAGTGGGGTTGGCGTGGCCGAAGGACCCATGAGGGCGTTTTACGCCGAGATGGTTCCTCGTCTCGCGAGCCGAGGCGCACTCCGTATCACTACAGCGCGAGACGCTGACGGTTTGCTCATTGGATTTGTCCTCGGCGGGTTGCTCGGCACGTCCTACCGAGGCCTCCAGATCAGCTACGCGGATTCCTATCGCCACCTGTCGTTGGGCAACTTGCTGCAGCGCACCACCATCGAAGGCCTCGCGAGCGAGGGCGTCCTGTCCTACGACCTGGGCACCGAGAAGGACTACAAACGCTTCTGGGCTGAGGAACAGCGGGAGAGCGTCCCGCTCGTTATTCGCTGACACGCTATGAGCTATGCCTGGGCAGGTGGTGATGCGCGGCAGGTCTCTTGGCGTTGGACTCCTCGTAGTGGCGAGCGTAGCGGTTCTGATGACCCTCACCTTTGGTGATGTCTCGGTCATCGCTGCGAAGGTTGAGGTGCTTCGTCATGGCGGCATCGCTGCGCGCGCAGTCTTTTCGGTGGTGTATGCCTTGGCCGTACCGCTGATGGCTCCCGCATCGTTGCTTACGTTGGTTGGCGGCTTTTGTTGGGGACTCTCCGCGCTGCCCTTCATCATTTTGGGCGCGTGCGGGGGCGCCTCATTGTCTTACGTCTTCGCACGAACATGGCTGCGGGCACATGTGGCGTCTTACATCGCCGCCCGCCCACGCTTGGCGGCACTCGATGGCGCCCTGGCGCGCGACGGATGGGTCATCAATGGCCTCCTCCGGCTGTCCCCAGTCGCACCGTTTGGGGTGTTGAACTATGTCATCGGGGTATCGGGGATCAGCTACCGTGCGTTCATCACGAGCACGCTGGTGGGGATGTTGCCCGGCACGCTGTTGTACACGATGCTCGGGGCTTCCGTGACGGATGTGGCCGTCCTGCTGGCTGGCGACGTTCCAGATGGCGGCCTCGCCTCACGCGTCATCTTTTTGGGTGGACTCGGTGCGACAGGGGTAGCAACGGTACTTGTAGGGTGGCGGGCGCGTGAAGAGCTCGCACGGCGGCTGACCTGAGGTGGGGCGATGACTCAAGCCAACGTCACATGGAAGCAACATGTGTTTCCCGAGGATTGGACGCAGCCAACCGCTTCTGGCACCTACGACCTCGTCGTCCTTGGGGGAGGGCCCGCAGGCCTTGTCACGGCGTCGGCGGCTGCAGGACTCGGTGCACGGGTCGCGTTGGTGGAGGCCGCGCATCTCGGTGGGGATTGCTTGAACGTCGGCTGCGTGCCTAGCAAAACGTTGCTCGCATCTGCACACGCGGCGGGACGCGCGCGGCAGGCTGGGCGTGTGGGCGTGTCATGCGAGGTGTCGGTAGACGGAGCAGCCGTAATGGCACGCGTCCGACAGGTTCGTGCCGACATCGCACCACACGACAGCGCACGACGGTTCACCGAGATGGGCATGGATGTCTTTCTCGGCCGGGGGGTCTTCGTCGCGCCCAACGCAATGGATGTTGCGGGGCAGCGGCTAACCTTCCGAAAGGCTGTCATCGCCACAGGTGCGCGGTCCGCAAGGCCGCCAATCCCGGGGCTCGAACTCCCATGCGTCGTAGACAATACACGCATTTTTGAGGAGGAGACGCTACCGAAGCGATTGGTGGTTCTTGGTGGTGGTGTGATTGGTTGTGAGCTCGGTCAGGCGTTTGCTCGTCTTGGCAGTACCGTCACGATCCTTGAGGGTGCGCCCAGAATTCTCCCGAGGGCCGACCGGGAAGCCGCAGAAGTGCTGGCCGCTACCATGCGGGAGGACGGTGTCACGCTGTCCACGTCGTCCACGATTCGTTCGGTGGAGCAGAACGGGCCCACGACTGAAGTGGTCTACACCATCGAAGGGGCCGAGCACCGTGTCGCTGCAGACACGGTCTTGCTGGCGCTGGGAAGAACGCCCAACACCGAGGGCCTCAACTGCGAGGTGGCCGGCGTGGCGCGCACATCATCAGGCCATATTCAAGTCAATGACAACCTACGTACCAGCAACCCGCGGATCTTTGCAGCCGGTGATGTAGTTGGTAAGCAGCAGTTTACCCATGCGGCAGACGCTATGGCGCGCGCCATCGTTAGAAACGCCCTTTTTCTAGGACGAGAGCGTTGGAGCGACCGGGTGGTGCCGTGGTCCACCTACTCCCAGCCCGAGGTGGCTCATGTGGGCCTCTCCATCGTAGATGCCGAGAAGGATTCCACCCTCACGTGCATCCGCGTGCCGTTGGGGGACCTCGATCGCGTCAAGGCGGAGGGTGGTGAGGCTGGATTCGTGAAGGTGTTCGCGGACCGGTCTGGGCGGATCGTGAGCGCGAGTGTGGCCGGCGAACAGGCTGGCGAGCTCATCAATACGATCGCCTTCATCATGCAGCAGGGGATTCGCGTCTCGGCCCTCGCCGATGGCGTCTGGGCATACCCGACACGCTCGGAGGCCTTGAGACGGGTCGGGGACGCATGGAACAAGGACCGATTGACCCCCTTCGTGGCCGGTGCGTTGAAGCGGGTGATCCGATGGCAGCGCTGAACCGTCTCAGCATCGCCGTGGTTGTTCCCACATGGAATGAAGCCCGAGCGCTACCACGCCTGCTTGACGCGCTTCAGCATCTCGATGTGGATGAAGTGGTGGTGGCGGATGGGGGCAGCACGGACAGAACTGTAGACCTCGCCGGAGGTTACGGCGTGACGGTGGTGAAGGCTCCGCGAGGCCGCGCAAAACAGCTCGCGGCCGGGGCGCGAGCGTCGACGGCGGACGTGATGTGGTTTGTCCATGCCGATGCCGTTCCTCCACCAGGCTCGGCGACGCTGGTCCGTGAGGTCCTCTCGGCAGACGATGTGATTGGCGGTTCGTTCTTACTCCACACCGTGGGTGAACGCGCCGAGCCGTTGTGGTTGCGCATTGCGGACCTTCGTTCTCGCCTCACGCGCTATCCGTACGGTGACCAAGCCATCTTTCTTCGTCGTGAGGCCTATGACGCCATCGGCGGGGTACCGGATGTAGCGATGTTTGAGGACGTGGAACTGATCCGAGCGGTCCGTCCCCTCGGGCGGCTCGTTTCCCTGCCACTTGAAGTGCGCGCGTCGGGGCGTAGATTCGAAACGAACCCCCTCTATTATGGGGTGCTCATGCGACTATTCCCCTGGCTACATTCAGCGGGCGTCAGTCCTCAACGCCTCGCGCGGTGGTACCACGCTGTACGTTAGCGATGGAGGATCTCGGCCACCATCCGGTGGAAGTGATGCACGCCACGCTCCGCAATCGGTGCGTAACGGCCCCGCTGGTAGCCGCGTGACCGAATGCCACGCGCGACCCGGTGAACGATGGCCTGATCTTCCGATTCCGTTTGGTGCACATCGCCACCCGCGCCTTCTCCGCGTTTCGAGGGGTCTGCGACCCATGTGCGGTAGAAGACCCTTGTGCGGGATGGTCCGAGGGGTCGGACGACATTCAACGAGATGCCCCAAGGATAGATATTGATCATCATGTGGGGGAACAACCAGAGGTAGTAGGCCGCGATCGACTGTCCAGCGTGTGGATGGTCCGCGGGCAGCGTGAAGACATGATCGCCGGGCTGCGCCATCCCGATCTGAAGCACGCCACCCGGAAAGGTCTCGACGGTGTAGTCCTTGAGTGTCAACGCCCGGGCGAGCGCGGGGTGTACAAAGGGCACATGGAGGCCCTCTAGGTAGTTGTCGACGTACAGCATCCAATTGCAGTCCATGTCGTAGGCATGGTCATCGGCAGGTTCCGCGGTCATCGCTACCGAAATGAGGGGCTCGATAAGGGCAGCCACGGGTGCGATACGGTGCGCCCAGTCTTCTGCGGCCGCCTCGAGCTGAATGAGTGAGAAGGGCCCAAATGGCGTTGCCCGAAACCGCTGAAGATGTTCGTCTTCGCGTGGAAATCCACACTTCTCGAAGCCCGGTGACGACAGCGCTCTTCCTTGGAGGTCGAACCGACGCCCATGATACGGGCAAGTGAGGACCTTGGGGTTGCCTGGTTGATCCCTGAGAACGGCGCCACGATGGGTACAGACATTGCTCATGGCATGAAGCCCACCGTCCACATCCGCACGCACAATCACCGGCTCATCGAGCACGCCGGGTCCGACCAGCCAAGGAACGAGCGCATCGGCCTCAAGGTCGGTGAGGTCTGGGCCTAGATGCCACGCGCTACCAAACGCCACATCGAGAAGCGTACGGTGTGAGCGTTCACACCCATACACCTGGCCGGGTAGGGTATGGGCAACCCGAATGTCTGGGTCTATCGTAAACCGGGACATGGGAACTCCTTCACATGGAATCAAGTGCATGCCATACGGACGCAAGACTATCCGCGTGGCCATCGGAGTGGGGATCTTCTCCCTCATCAGCTGCGGTGGCCAGCCATCCACGTCAAGCGTTCCGGATACCGCGGCCGCTTGGATCGATGGTGGGGACTTCGACGTGACCCTCGGGGTGGGCGAATCCGCGTTTGTGACCCCCACACCGGGAGAGACACTGCGCCTCGAGGCTGGGTCCCAGGGGCTTCAACATCTCTGGGTGCGGGCGCGAGCCTCGGGGATCTCCGAGGGGCGTCATCAGGTCACGTGGGTGCTGCGAGGCCTCGAGTCGCCCTCTGATGTGGTGGGCGGACCGCTCCGTCTAGGCCTACCGCTTGAGGGGCAAGCTGCGCCCGAGACGCCATGGGCCGTCACCTTGGTCGTGCCGGACGTGTCCGCTGCGGTAGGGCGCTCGCTCTGGCTCGGCGTCGAGGTCCGCAGTATCGATGGCCGCGTCGGACGTGATGGCGTCACATTACAGGTGTCCGCCCCGATACCCCCCGCTCGCTAACTCCCCTCGGAACTACCGGGTGTCATTGTGCTCGGAGGATCGGCGTAGAGGGTCTCGAGATTTCGTATCATCGCGCGTTGGTCTTCTGAAGCCTCGGAGAACGGCGGCAAGACGAGCGTAAACGTCACCACAAGGTGTCCGGCAGGCTTACGCCCTGATGCGGGGACACCACGCCCTCGAATCCTTGTGCGCTGGCCCGGCTGGGTTCCGGGTGGCACCTTCACTTTGACGTCGCCCGTCAATGTCTTCACCACCACGCTTCCACCCATGAGTGCCGTCCCGAGGGTGACCGGTGCATCGACGCAGAGGTTTCGGCCATCACGGCGAAGGTGCGCATGGGGTGCCACCCTGATGTGGGCGATCAGGTCGCCGGACGGCGCGCCTTGAGACCCTGCACCACCTCGTCCACGAAGACGAAGGCGTCCGCCGTCCTCAACGCCCGGAGGAACCCGGATGTTGACCGTGTTGCCTTCGACCTGAATGGTGACCTCTTTGCCTAGTATCGACTCTTCAAAGCTCAGGCGTAGGGTCACTTGTGCATCCGCTCCTCTTCGAGGACGTGCACCACCGCCGAACATGCTCATCAGATCGTCGAGATTGATGTCGCCATTGCCGCCGAAACCACCAAACCCGCCGAAGCCGCCTTGGCGGGCCTGACGGTACATGGCCGCCTTCTTCGGGTCCCAGCCAAACTGCGCGGCGGACTCGCCAAACTCGTCGTAGAGCTTGCGTTTGGTGCTGTCGCCAAGCACTTCCCAGGCCTCATTGACACGCTTGAATCGTTCCTCAGCCTGTGGATTGTCGGGGTGCCGGTCCGGGTGAAGTTCGCGGGCGAGTTTTCGGTAGGCCTTTTTCAGCTCACTGTCGCTCGCACCGCGTGAGGTACCCAGAACCCGATAGTAATCTTCGCCCACCTTTCCTCCGAGGTCATGGCCGCCAGCAGGTTAGGCACATGGAGGTGTTTTGCCAAGTGGGGAACCTGATGACCGAATTTACCAAAGAGCCCGATGCTCCCAAGGGCGCGATGGCGTTTATGGAGCGCTATGGCTGGACCTTTGTCGTGGTCACATTGACGATCTTCGTCATCGAAATGACGGTCTTCACCAGTCTCTTGGCTTGGGGCGTAGACCTTGCGCCGATGGCGCTCTGGATCCAGTCCACGACAGGACTGGATGCCAGCGGATTCCTAGAGACCTCGGGCTACGTCGCAGCCGCGTATGTGCTGACGCGGTTCATCAAGCCCTTCAGCCTCGCGCTATCCTTCGCGCTGACGCCTGCGTTAGAGGGGTGGGTCAACGGGGCCTCCAATGGGTGACGGGCCTGCGCTGGGGACCGTGGGCTGGCTCGATCTCACCGTCGACAACGCGGCCGAGGTGAGGGATTTCTATGCTGCGGTCGCAGGATGGTCTTTCGAGGCACATCCCATGGGTGAGTACGAGGACTACGTGATGAAGACGGAGGGCGGCGCGGTCGCCGGTGTCTGTCATCGACGCGGTGTGAACATGGGGCAGCCCGGTGGATGGATTCCCTACATTGTCGTGGCCGACCTCGACGCCAGTCTCGCAGAAGTGGCGTCGCGATCTGGAAAGATATTGGTTCAACGTGAAGGTTTTGCCGTGATCGAAGATCCCAGTGGAGCGCGGCTGGCCCTCTGGTGTGCGCCGGACCCCGCCTAAGGGCGCAGCGCTCGCAACCGAGCGAGGGTGCTCAAAAGGCTGGGCCCCACTGACATCGTCTCGGGGCCAGTGAGGATATCGACCTTGCCCTGCATCACCGCATCAAGCGGCAGTGAGGCGCGAAGAGCCGCGAGTGCGGCCGGGGTATCGAGGTCGGCATCGGCACTGAGCACGACAATACGGTCCGGCACGAGCTGCATGGCGCGCTCAACGGAGACACTTGGAGGCCCATCGCTCGCGGGCATGATGTTGTTCAGGCCTGCGGCAGCCACCACCGCACCGTGCAGCGTGTTGGGCTTGATGTACCAGATGTCCCCGCCTGCGTGGGTGGGGATCCCAAGAAGCACCAAGACGCGGTGTGCGGCTTTTGACTGTGGCTTGGGATGAAGCACGTCGTAGGCTCCTGCGAGGGCCTCTGCTTCCGTCGTGCGACCAAACAAGCGGCCAAGCTCCCGTGTGGAGGCTTGGAGGTCGGACACCGTGAGCCATGGCATCTCCTCCACGTGGAGAAGCTGCTTCAGCTCCTCCGGTGGGGGCACGTCGACCAAGACCCGACCCACGTCACTGAGCATCAGCTGCTCGAGGTTTGGCGTAAGGCCAGAACCGTACCCGGGAAGGGAAGAGGCGGTGGACGGAAGTGTACACCAATCACTGCGGCCGGAGAGCCTGTCTGCGGCACCGATGTAGAACAACGTCTCGGTGATCGCAGGGGACAGGCTGACCGTACGGTTGTTGGTGGCTCGGGCGTCGCCCTCGCGCGGCCCCAGCCAAGCGAGAACCACCGACAGGAGTGCGGCGATCACCAGTAACCACGGTCCACGGCGCATCGAGCTTCCCCTAGGGTGGCGACGGAGCATGAGAATCGAACTCACCGAGCGCAGCCTCTCGACGCGCCCCGACCGGTTTTGAAAACCGGGGCCGGCACCAGCCTGGCACGCCCCGCCACGCCCCTCGTACCACGCCGGGGGCACAAGGGGTACGTCGCGTCAGGTCACTGCTCGCCGCCGAGCTCAGTCAGACGTGCGATCAAGATCTCGCGATTGGCCTCGTCCGCCAGAGAAAAGGTGGTGAGGTTGTAGGTCTCCACCCATTCACCGTCCGCATTCACAAGATACAAATCGCGCCACTCAGCACCCCATCTCACCCAGACATCACCATTGGGATCTTGGAGCCAAGGCAGCACCCGCCCCTCCGTAATGTCAGGGTTGCTGTCCTCGTATCCGGCGTTGTTGATGCCAAAGATGCCAACATCGAGGCCAGCGTCTCCCAAGGACACGGCGAGTGCATCGAGCTCGCCAAACTGCGCAGAGCAGTACCCGCAGTTGGCATGCCCGAAGTACCATGCTGTCGTTCGGCCTCGCTCGCCGGAGGGGCCAATGCTCTCTCCCGCGCGCGGCGAATTAAGGTTGACGTCTTCGAGCAAGAAGTCAGGTACAACCTGACCCTGGCTCGTCAACTCAAGGGTCGCACGGGGGCCACCACACGCCATCAACACGGGGAGCGCCACACGGGTCCATGAGATCGCGTTCATTGTCCCTCCTTGGCGAGTAGCGTACGCTACCTTTCGACGGGTAGACGTCATGAGTCCGTCAGTCCAAGGTGTTCATGGTGTGGTCCAGCCTCTACAATCCTATGGCGATACCGGTCGCGGCATCGGTGGTGCACCTGTTCTGGTGTAGACGCGCCGATCTCACCGGCGCGACCGCGGCGAGTATCGCACTCGCATGGGCGCTACGGCCATCGTTGACGCATGATGTGGCCCTGCTGGCGACATCTGCCTCGCTGATCACCGTTGTCGCGGCAACCATTGGTGCAAGGCACGGGGTGTCGCGGGCCGACGTCACGAGCATGGGCTTGGCCACCCTAGCGACAAGCGTCCTGCTTCCTGTCTGGCTGTATGACGGGTGTCCTTCCTGCGATCCGGTCCACATTCGCAACGGTACGGGCGCATCGGCATTCTGCTTGATGATCGTGTTCGGCGGCCTGGCACTGCACCGACCCGATGTGGGAGGGCGCAGACGATACTACTACCGAGCGGTACCCCTCTCGAGCGCTGACCCGTCCTGACCGTCGGTGCTGCGACCACATGTTGGCCTGCAGTTCAAGTCGCCATCATGGTCGTCGGCGCGATACACCCCAGCCCTTGCTAGCGGTGCTCTGTACCAACGGCCAGCATCGCCTGTTGAACGGGGGAGAATCAAGATGTCTGTTGCATTCGGTGTCGTCACCGAGACGATGATCCTCACGCCAACGGGGCTAGTGGCCGCGGGCCAGCTCACGGTGGGCGACGTTGTGGTCGCGCATGACCCCGTGACACAGACCACTGTTCACCGCCCAATTCAAGAGGTCCATCCATCCCACGTGACCCAGCTGGTCGACCTCGTGACCACCGAAGCATCCCTCACGGGCGTGACCCCCGGGACCAACGTCTGGGACGCGTTTGACGAAATGTACCGTGCCGCAGCAAGCCTGTCGCCCTTGGCGGAGCTTCTCGGTCAGTCGGACACCGGGCTCCAGACGGCACCCATCCTCGAGGTTCCGGAGCGCGAGGTTCCGCCGACCCAGGTCATCCAGTTCGCCATCGAGGGTGACGAGGGGGCGTATTTCGCGAGCGGTTTCTTGGTCAAAGCTGCATTGAAGGAAGGATGACATGAGCATCAGAGTCGTGATTCCAATGGTCTTGGCGTTGGCATGCACGCCCAAACCGGCTCCGCCATCTGGAGGCGATGGGACAGTGGTTCACCCCGCCCGTGACGGGGTGAGCGACGGTCCGTTTGCCGACCTTCTCGTCGAACACTGGGAAGCCTCGCTGCGTCATTCTCCAAGCAGCGCCACCTACATGGGCGATCACAGGTTTGACGACCTCCTCGATGACGTCAGCCTCGACGCCCATCGTGCGTGGAACAAAGAGCTCGCGGAGTTTTTGGCGCGCGCAGATCGCTTGGAAGGCGCATCGCTCGCGACCGACCGGGAACGCATGCACCTGCGCCTGTTCACCGAGGCCCTACGCGACGACATGAAACGTGCGTCCTGCAGGTTTCCGGAGTGGAGTTTTTCGCCTCGGTTTAATCCGATGGTCGACCTCTTCTCTCTCTTGGACATGCAGCCCGTCGGGGATGACGAAGCGATCGGCAAGCTTCAAAAGCGTCTCGAGGCCTTCCCGCGTCAGGTCGACGACACCGTCGCGAACCTGCGCTCTGGGTTGGAGAGTGGACTTGTCGCCTCCACGAAAAGCACCGAGCTGGTCATTGAGCAGATGGACAGGCAGCTATCGCAGGCGACCGCTGATTGGCCCATGTTGGGCCGCATCCCCGAAGCGCATCGTAATGGGGTGTCTGAAGCGCTTGATCAGCATGTCCGTCCCGCCCTCGTGGCGTTGAAGCAGGTCCTGGTGACCGAGCTGCTCCCGAATACGAGGTCAGATGCCTCGCCTGGGGTCGCTGGAATGAACCTACCTGGCTGCTACGCGTCTCTCGCCGCGCACCACACGACGACCACCTACACCCCCGATGAGATTCATCAGATGGGGTTGGAGGCGCTCGAGGGCATCCATCAGGAGTTTCTTGCCCTAGGACCGACGACACTCGGTGAAGAGACCCTCCCTGGAATCTTCGATGCCCTACGAACCAAGCCTGAGCTTCGGTTTGAGACCCGTGAGCAGCTCTTGGAGAAGGCCGAGGAGGCCTTGAGACGCGCCGAACAGGTGGTGCCTGGGGCGTTTGGGCGGCTCCCCGCAACGCCCTGCGTCATCGCCGAGATTCCCGCCCATGAGGCACCCTACACCACCGTGGCGTATTACCGTCAGCCCTCGCCAGATGGTGAAAAGCCCGGCGAGTACTTCGTCAACACGCACGCACCCGAGACGAGACCGCGCCATGAAGCAGAGGTGCTCGCCTTCCACGAGTCGGTCCCCGGTCATCACCTGCAGATCGCCTTGTCGTATGAACTGCCCTCGGTCCCAGCGTTTCTTCGTTACCGTGGCGCCACCGCCTTTGTGGAAGGATGGGCGCTCTACACTGAGCGCTTGGCCGACGAGCTGGGCCTCTACACCGGTGACCTCGACCGCTTGGGTATGCTGAGCTTTGACGCCTGGCGTGCCAGCCGTCTCGTGGTGGATTCGGGCCTGCACCACAAAGCATGGAGCCGCCAGCAAGCCATCGACTTTATGGTTCAAAACACCCCGTTGGCCGAGAACAACATCTTCAATGAGGTCGACAGGTACGTCACGTGGCCCGGGCAAGCACTCGGATACAAGGTCGGCCAGATCGAGATCTGGAAGCTGCGTCGAGAGACCGAGGCGCGCCTTGGGGACCGTTTTGACCTCGCCGGATTCCACGATGTCGTGTTGGGGCAGGGGGCCGTCAGCCTTCCGGTCTTACGAGATGCCGTGGAACGATGGGAGCCCTGAATGTCAGGCCTTGACCACTGGCTTCGCCGCCAAGAGACGTTCAGAACACGGCTCACAGAGATCACGGGACTCCCACAAGACCAGCGGCGTCGGCGGGCAGACCTGCGACGCGGGGTTGTGTCTTGGTTTTCAGAGGGAGGGGGTGTGCTTGCCCGTGCTCGCGCACGTATCCTCTGCACCCTTCATCGTTCCAAGCGCACATTGAGCGCCGGCTGGTCGTTGCCGGCCTCCCATCAGGTGGTCGCAGTCGAAGCCGTGCCTGGCATTCCTGAAGAGCAACACCTCAATCATCTCGACGATGCGACGGCCATCGCCGTTCAGATCGCCGAATATCACGATGTGGACTACCTTGACCGCTTTGACGACCACGAAGTGTCGATCTTTGTGGGTGTGGACCAACTCGAAGCCGGTGACGGCGGGGCCGTCGCGGATCCGGCCTTCCCACGACCGTGGTTGATGGCACAGATAACGCCACTTGCGCTGGCATTAGAGCGTGGTGACCCCGGCCGAGACTATGCCCACAAGGTTGCGCAGACGGCCGCTAATGTCCGACGCGTGGCCGATCATGACCTGAGCGTCGAGGCCGACATTCGGCGCATGCATGATGTTGCACGATTGATGGAGCTGAGTGCCGCTGCGCTCGAAGGCATAGAGGACCGCCCCGAGAAGAGAACCCTCATGCTCACCACCGCCGAACATGCGCTCCGCGCGGCCTACAGCATCATTGCGGATCCGCACCCACCTTCAGGCCAAACATGACCTGAAGGGGCATCACTGGCCTCACACCAAAGGGACGCAGCGAGGCTGCCCACGACTGATTCGTCAGGTTTTGAGCCGTCACATAGGCCCGAACATTCGGTGAGAGGATGGCATGTGCTGCGGCGTCGAGCACAAGACTCCCCGGGACGGATGCCGTCGCATCGGGTGCTCCTTGTGACGCCTCGTCCCTCATAAAGGACCGGCCAGTTGCGGCGAGCGAGAGGTTAAATTTAGGGTGTAGAAAGACGAGCTGGGCCATGCCTTGATGCTCGGGGACGTAGGGGAGACGATCGCCCACCTCTACATCACCAAACTGCGGATAAGCGCTACGAAACGCTGAAAGGAACCTACTTCCTGTCCATGTGTAGTTACCCGAGAGTTGCAGGCTCATATCGCCCCGGATCGGTACCTCATGGCTCGCTAACGCCTCGAGCCCCCAGACCCAGACATTTCCCGCATTAAACTGTTGATCGAGCTGCTGGTCACTGCACCCACCTGCAAATGTGCATTGCCCCGTAAGGTTCTCGTAGGCGTTAAAAAAGCCGACGAGCTCAAGGCGACTCCGATTCGGTGTCCATCGCGTGCCGAGCTCTGTGTTCCAGCTCAGCTCGGGTAGGGTGTCGGCCGGACTCGTGGGGGAGACCGGAGAGAATCCCCGGTGAAGACCACCAAACACGGACAATGTGGTGAGGGGTTGGAGGTGTACACCTAGACCGGGAAGCGGAACCGCTCGAAACGCCTGGCGTTCCTCACCGAGCAGGCGATCGTCGATGACGGTCTCCACGGCCTCCACACGAATACCAGGGAGCAGTCGCAACATCCCGAACTGAGCATCTTCTCGAACATAAGCAGAGAACGCCAGCGCCGATGCCGTCTGATCTGAGGTGATGATCTCAGCGCCATCCGTGGGACGAGGTAGGCCACCGTCCATGGCCCACGGGGCCTCGTCATGCAGGCGCGCAATGCTGTCGAAGTGAAGCCGCACGCCGAGATCCGTACGACTGGCCCATGTGTCACCTTGACGTCGGTAGGAGAGGCCATGCTGGGTTCCGAAGGTCCAGTAGGTTCTGTCGTTTGTTCCGATCCATACCTGGTCCTCGGGCCCCGCACTTTCGGCTCGGCCAGCGAGTATGGCTTGATAGTAGCCCACCTGCCCATCCGGATCGCCGCGCAGAATGTCGGCGAGGGGCGTCGCGACACCCATCCGGTTGACCTTGGTCCACGCACGCCGAAGGTTCGACATGTAGGCCACGCTACGCCACTGCACGGCCGAGCTCCACGCCCCGTCGTAGGCAAGCTGGGCCATGGCCCTACGCCAAGCCATGTAGTCTTGAGCACTCGCCGCATAGCGCTGGTACGGATCCGTCTCGAAGTCCACCGGCGAGAGACCGAGATAGGTCTCAAAGCTCTCCTCATCGCTGTAGGCCATCTTCATGGAGAGCTGGTGCTCGGCCACGGGCTTCCAGAGCGCTTTCGCCATGAACTCATGACGCTCGAAGCCGGTCGGTAATTCGGGCGTACCCGGTGGCACAGCCACGGTCTTGAACCCGCCATGCGCGAGACGGACGGCTTCGAGCAAGAGGCCACCGCTTGCGTCACCGACCCCGAACCATCCGTGCAGCTTCATGGCGTTGCGCTGCCCAATAGACATATCGACTTCGCCACGGATACCGTCAGGAACCGCTCGCGTCACGAGATTGATGGCCCCGCCAATGGTCTGGGGACCGAACTGAATGGAAGAGGGCCCCTTAAACACTTCGACGCCCACCATGCGCGTGACCATGGGAAAGTAGTAGGCCGCGGGCGCGCTGTACGCAGCGGGCGCCACGAGCACACCGTCTTCCATGAGCGTGACCTTGCCGCTCCGATCACTGTTGGCCCCGCGAAGTCCAATGTTTGGGCGGAGACCAAAACCATCCTCATCACGCAGATAGACCCCTGGCACGCGCGAAAGAATACGATGCACGTCATCTTGTTCAAAGCGCTCCAGTTCGTCCTGGCCGACGACATGAGCCGATCCCGCTACCCG
>JBMHDG010000033.1:0-58472 GCA_049889515.1 Myxococcota bacterium | reverse complement strand
AGGCGGAAAGGGCGTGGCCACGGGTGGAGGGGCGATGCTGGCTCTGGCGCCGGTACCGACGCTTGGCGCCTTTGGCGCGTGGGGAACGATCCTCGTGCTCACGGGCCGCTCAAGCCTTGCGTCCCTCGGCGCAACCGTGGCGATTCTCGTGCTCTGCGGCGCACTGCAACCAACGGTGCTGACGCTCGCTGTCCCGTTGTCCATCGGCATCGTGGCCCTTCACAGCGCAAATATTCGGCGCCTGCTGCGTGGTGATGAGGATGCCGTGATTCAGCCGGTGCGATGGGGACGTAGTGCGAACTCTGGTCTGTCTCTCGAAGAGCTGGTCGAGCGTGGGCCTGCAGGCGGGTCGCTCAAGGAAGCGTGGTGGCACCAGGCCGTGGGCGAGGCCGTGGGCTGATGTGGGCCGCGTGGGTACTGGTCGGCCTCGCGTGGGGCACGACACCGGCCCTGCAAGGCGAGGTGAGCGCCCAGTGGACGGTGCTTCCGTGGTCATCCCAAGATGGCGCCCTCGGCCGAAGGGGCGATGGCACGTGGCAGGTTTCTTCGGGCAGCGCGGCGGTGGTTCTCGGACCTGATGGCCGCTGGCGCGCACCCGGGAGCGAGACGGCGGTGGGGCTGCTTGAGCCCACGGAGATGCCCTCGTGTGGCGACAGCACCCCACCTCTCGGCTGGGCGGAGTGTGACGGTCAGTGTGTACTACGCGTTGCGGGCGTGGCGCCGTTGGATCTTGTGACGCTGACGGGGGCATGTGCCGACCACGCGGTAGGGCGCGTGCGGTCTTGGGCGTGGTGGGCGCAAGCGACGCCTACGGGGCTGGCGTTTGAAGCGCATCACGTCCCCATCTCGCCCTGGCTCACCACGGGAGAGCGGGACACGCCGCTTGGACCTGTGGCCGCTCTCGTGGTCCAGACATCGCCGGTACACCGAGCCGCTGCACGTCTGACGCTTAAGCTACCCGAGGATGCCTCACTGCTCGATGTGGGGTTTGGGCCCGAGGGTGCCGTTGTGCTCGTGGCCATGTCCACGTCGGGTCGGTTAGCCTTCACCGACGTGAAGCTCCCCTTTGATGGGGAGCTACTCCGGTAGGATATGAATCTCGACCCTGCGGTTGTTCATGCGCCCGGCTTCGGTCCGGTTGGTGTCGATCGGACGGGTCTCGCCGAGCCCTAGGGAGCTGATTCGCTTGCCCGCGATGCCCTTCTTCGTCAGGTAGGCTCGGACGGCGTCCGCCCGCTTTTGCGAGAGCTCGAGGTTGAAGCTGTCGGAGCCATCGGCATCGGTGTGGCCCTCCACACGAATGACGAGCGAAGGGCGCTCGGTCATGACGCGCAGGACATCGTCGAGCACGGGGAAGGCTGCAGGAAGTAGCGTGGCACCACCCGAGGCGAACTGGAGGGGCATCAAGAGCTCGATGCGGGCTCGGGTCAGCTTCACGTTCTTGGGGGCTTCGTCGGGGCAGCCATCATCGTCGAGGTAGGCGTTGATGGTCTCGGGCCGCCCTGGACAGACATCGCGGCTATCTGCGACACCATCGTTGTCGGCGTCGTCGCTGGGGCAGCCGTTCTCGGTGTTGGATGCGGCCTCGTTGGGGCACGCGTCGTCCTCATCGGCAATGCCGTCGCGATCGTTGTCGAGATCTGGGCAGCCGTCGCCGTCTTCCCAGTCGTCGGTGTCCTCAGCTTCGTCGGGACACACGTCGCGAATGTCGGGAATCTGGTCGTTGTCGTTGTCCGTGTCTGGACACCCATCGGCATCCTGGAATCCGTCGATGTCCTCGGCGTCATCGGGACACTGGTCGAGGTCGGCCACGAGCCCATCACCGTCGACATCATCGCCGGTCTCGGGGCACCCGTCCTCATCATTGTGCCCATCGTAGTCTTCGGGCTCGTCTGGGCAGTCATCATCGACATTGCGGATACGGTCGCCATCTTCGTCGCCGTAGGGGTCGATGTCCGGGCACCCGTCCGTGTCTTGGAACTGATCGATGTCCTCTGGGTCATCCGGACACTGATCGATGATGTCGGGGATACCATCTTTGTCGGCGTCGGTGGCCCCACAGACGGCGCTCTTCTCGTAGGCCACGTCGACATGAGCTGCTGCACGCTGAACATGCTCGGACGCCTGTCGAAGCCGGGCCTGCAGCAGGTCGACCCGCGCAAAGGCAGCATCAGCCTCGGCATCGGCGAGCGCGATGGGGGCGCAGGCTTGACCTTGCATACCGCGGGTGTCGGCGATCATCTTGTCGATCGCGTCGAGCTCGGCGAGGAGTGGTCGTGCAGCCGTGCAGGCCGAGAGTGCCAACGAGAGACCGAGCAGGGAGAGCTTGACAGGCGTGGTCATGGGGACTCCAGATCGAGCTCGTCGTCTTCGTCGATAAAGTCGAGGTCTTCCTCGTCTTCTTCGACCTCTTTGTCACGCGACTTCTTCCGGGTTTTCTCGGTGGCACCCCGGTCGACTTCATCCTCGAAGATGTCACCGAAGGGGTCGGGCGTGGGCGCGGCCTTGTCTGGCTTGGCGCTGCGTTCGTCCGTCAGGTCTTCTCCTGCGCGGTTCACATCGTCGCCCCGCTCGCCGCCTTGGGTCACCACGACGGAGGCGTTGGCCAGTCGGGCGGCCTCATCGGCGAGGGTCATCGCGACGCGGTAGTCGTTCCACGACGTGGTCTCGAGGGCTTTCTCGTAGTAGCGGTTCGCCAGACGGTATTCGTAAGGCGCACCGAACTCAGCACCGGCCTCCGTGGCCTGCTGAAGCGCACGGTCTGCCGCCACAAGGCGTGCCGTGGCGATGCCGGCCGTGCAGCCAGCCGATCCCAGGGTGGCGATCAGAACGAGGGAAACTTCAAGGCGCACGAGGTCCTCCGGTACTGTGTCTATGGCCTTACATGGGGCATGACGTCAACCTTGAGGTTGTGAGAGAAGACAGGTAACCAGTCGCGAGCGCGCCGTAGTGCACGTTCTGGAGGGGTTTCATGAAAATAGGGATCCTCAGCATCATCGCATGGAACGTCGTGGGGCTGTCCATCGCGTCGGCCGATGAAGCGGCACGCTATGCGCCGACCGGCGTGCTCGCGCTCGGTGGGACGTCTGCTTGTGACCTCGTGTCCGAAGATGCTGCGCCCAGCCTTGTGGAGACCCGGCTCGGGCTGGCCCGTGACCTCGGAGATGGCACCTATGGCTGGATCTGCCCTGCTGCGTGGGGCGGTGGGTCAGACCCCATCGCTGCAGCTGGAGCGGGTGGCACGCCCGTCGTTGTGGTGAGCAGAGATGACGTATGGGTCTCCGTGGAGGGGGACTGTGCCTTTGAGCCTCGCGTCCTTCCCGAAGATGAGGTGGCGGTACAGGCCTTTGTGTGGCGGCAGGCGCCATGGGTGCTGACCCATTCGGGCGCTGGTGGAGCGCTCTACCGTGAGAGCGGAGAGGGGCTTGTCGAGGTCCTGCGGTGGGCCGATCGCCAACCCGATGGGGCCAGCGGAGACACCACGACCCTCTGGGTGGGTGGGGCCGGACCGACACCGTGGTTGTCGCGGTACAGCTGGGCGGGTGGGCTTGCGCTCGAAGGCGACACGACGTCCCTGCCCGATGCGACGCAGCGCTTCGAGTACATTCGCCCCGAAGCAGCGACTGGCGATGAGGCGTGGACCGTGGTGCGGGCCAACGGTCGGTCGTGGACCTGGCACACCACGGTCAACACGATCGTGGGTGCGGAGACGACGTGGGAGCTCGAGACCACGGCCGAGACCGCGCGGCACATCCAAGTCTCGGGACCGATTGCCGTGAAGGGCCGTTGGTGGTCCGTCCGCGGTGGCGTGTTGTCATCCGCCGACCCGTTGGTCGGGACGTGGACGGACCGCGATTCGGTGGGATGGTCGTGCTTCGATAGCATTGGCGACAACCTGTACGCCTGCTCCGATGGTGATGTGGTGGCCGTGGAGACCCTGACCTCTGCGGACGGACCTGTGACGTCGCCGGTCTTCAGCGCGCTTCAGTTTGTCGGACCTGACCCAAGCTGTACGGCCACGTGCGACCCCGAACGATGGTCCGAGACCTTGGTGTTTGAAGACCCACCGGCCACGTGTGCGGACGGCAGCGGGCCAGAGGATGGGTCTAGCGGATGCCAGACGGCGCCGAGCGCCCCGTGGTGGATGTTGGGGCTCCTCGTCCCGTGGTCACGTCGCCGTCAGGGGCAGGGGAACGGGTGCTCGGCGTGAATCGCCTCGATCTCTCGAAGAACGTCTTCGGAGAGGTGAACCTCTGCGCTCGCGAGGTTCTCAAGAAGCTGGGCTTCGGTGGTCGCGCCGATCAGGTTTGAGGTGACGAACGGCTGCTGGTTGATGAAGGCCAGCGCGAGCGTGGTCGGCGTGAGGCCATGGTCATGGGCAAGCGCAACGTAGCGCTCGGAGATCGACCAGGCGGCGGGGGTGCGGTAGCGCTGAAAACGATCGAAGAGGGTCAGCCTCGCCTTCTTTGGCATGACGGTTCCACCCTTGTATTTGCCACTCAAGACCCCCATCGCGAGCGGGGAATAGGCAAGGAGGCCGACGTCCTCGCGAATCGCACACTCTGCAAGACCCACTTCGAAGCTTCGGTTCAAGAGGTTGTAGGGGTTTTGGATGGAGACGGGCCGTGGGAGTCCGAGGTGCTCTGCGAGGGCCGTCGTCTGCATCAGCCCCCACGGTGTCTCATTCGACAAGCCGAAGTGGCGGATCTTCCCTTGGTCGATGAGCTGCTGAAGCCCCTTGAGCACCTCGGCAAAGGGGGTGAAGGCCGAGTCTTCATGTCGGTAGCCGAGGCGACCAAAGAAGTTGGTCTTTCGCTCTGGCCAGTGCAGCTGGTAGAGGTCGATGGTGTCGGTCTGTAGGCGGCGAAGGCTGCCCTCGGCAGCGCGCACCAGCTGGTCGGCGGTGAATGTTCTCGCATCGTCTCGGATCCATGAAAGCCCCGGGCCCGTGATCTTGGTGGCGATGACGACCTTGTCGCGCTGCCCGGTCTTGTTGAGCCAGGTACCGATACATTCCTCGGTACGTCCTTGGGTCTCTGGCTTGGGAGGCACGGGGTACATCTCTGCGGCGTCGATCAGGTTGACACCATGAGCCACCGAGAGATCGAGCTGCGCATGCGCTTCGGCTTCGGTGTTCTGCTGGCCCCACGTCATGGTGCCAAGCCCAATGACGCTCACCGATTCTCCCGTACGACCTAGGGGGCGATACTGCATCCCAACCTCCACCAACTCTGGGTGACATGTCCCGTGGCGGAGTGCTACCGGAAGCGACGAGGGAGGACAACATGGCCGGCGCGGAGCAGGTGGAGCGCGAAGTTCGTGCCTGGTTGACGCACGTGGTGGTGGGTCTCAACCTCTGTCCGTTCGCCCTTCGGTCCATGCCCGGCCTTCGGGTCAGCCTCCACGATGGTGTGGACGCCGGTGAGGTGGTGGTTCAGGTGGTGGAACACAGTGAAGCGCTTCTGCAGGCACCCGAAGAGACCCCGGCGACAGCACTGATGGTCGTCCCAACCGGCGTGGAGGACTTCGCCACCTTCTTGGACCTCGTGGCCTTGGTGGAGATGGCCCTCGATCGCACGGGGCTTCGTGGAGAGATCCAGCTCGCGACCTTCCACCCGGACTACGTGTTTGAAGGTGTCTCACCCGACGATGCGTCGAACCTCACCAACCGGTCGCCGTGGCCCATACTGCACCTGCTGCGAGAGTGTGATGTGGCGTGGGCCGTCAGCCATCACCCGGAGGTGGAGGCGATTCCCGAGCGCAATATTGCGCGGGTGCGAGCGCTGGGCCGCGATGCCATCGAAGCAATCTGGCGGCGTCACTCGGGCTGAGGTTGGGGGGTTCGGAGCCGCAAGCCCGTGCTCGAGGCGAAGGTCAGTTCGAGCGGACCCGAGCGTGGGGGTCGCGCGGTGATGATGCCCGATGGCGTACGTGCAGTCATGACGGCGCCTTGGCCGTCCACATTGATGATGAACATGAGATCGACCGGGTCACGGCTCTGCGGATAGAGGCGCAGCGTGTGAGCGCCGGGCGCGAGCAGGCAGGGGCCGGACCCCGAGCATCCGTCCACCGACCACTCACTGGGCGCGCGGGCACCAGACACCTCGAGCCGCACTTCGACGCCACGTTGGGACAGCCGGTCGATGGGGTCGGCGGCGGGGGCGACGGGTAGGGGGGTGGCCGTCACGCGAAGGGCTTGTGGCACTTCGGTCGGTGCGGCAGGCTCGACGCCAGAGAGTACAACCCAGAAGACGCCGGTGAGGAGGACCGCCGTGAGGCTCAGAGCGCCGACCAAGCTGGGATGCCACGCGGGGGGATCGGACGCCTCGGCGTCGTAGGTGGGGCGCGGAGTCCAGCGGGGCTCGGCTAGTGCGTCATGGAGCGTCACGAGGCTGGAATGCAGGTTGTCGAGACTGTGGCGCCGATGCGTCGGGTCGTGCCAGAGCGCGGGCTTGAGGTGTTTGACCAACGCGTCCACGGCCTCTGCGTCAAGTCGCGAGGCGCTCTCATCGCGCAGCTGATCGCGTAAGAACTGCATATCGCCGTCGATGAGCAGCACGAGCTCGTCAGCTGTGGAGGTCGCTGCACCCTCGGTGGCCACGGCGGGCGGCGCCCCCGTCAGCAGGTGGTGGACGAGTGCGGCGATGACGAAGCCGGGATCTGGGTGCGCAATGGTCGGGTCCCTCCATCGCTCGGGCGGCAGGTGGCCGGGCGATGGGCGGTCGGGGTCCCCGGTGAGCGTCGGTGTGGGGGCGGAGCTGTCGTCGGCGGGACGTGTGAGGCGGAGGTTCGCGTCGAGCAGGAGGTCCGAGAGATCACATCCCCAGCGCGGGACGTAGGTGGGCTCAAGCTGGGACGTGAGCTCGCAGCAGACCCACAGGCGCGCGTCTAGGGACGGACGGGACGCGTGCCATGCGGCGAGGGAGGTCGGGACCCGGCTGGGATGACGCGATGCACTCATGGGTCAGAGGGTACCAGCCTCGGGTCGACTCAGCGGGAACGACCTCGGAGAACATCTTGCTCCATACGATCGATGCCTGCCGTCTTGATGACGATGCTGATGGTGTGCGTGGTGCCCGCAAACGTGGTGTCTTCCAGCGGAACGGTCACGGCGTAGGCGAGGTGACCCGCGTCGTTGCCGAGGCCGAGGCCGAGCGCCAGCGCATGATCAGCCGTGTTGCCGAGGTAGCGGTAGCCGGCGCGCAGCTCGATGAACTTCACGCGGCCATCGACGCCGACGCCCACGTCGACAGGACCCTGCTGCACCTGCTCGGTGCGGATGTCGACCTCAACCGAGCCGTGGATGACATCGGGAATCCCGCCGCGAACACCGAGTGCGAAGGTGGTGGGTCGGCTGTATTGTTGTGCGATGGGGAGAATGTCGCGTGCCGCAAACCCGAGGGTGAGCTGGTCGATGGGACGCGCAGCAAGGCCGAGATCCATGTTGCCCGTGGTTCCAGTGCCGATGCGGTCGGTATCCAAAATGGTGAGGGTGCCGTTGAGGCCAACCGAGAGCCTGCGGTCGAGGAACGGTGAGGCGAGTGCGAAGGTCAGGTCGTGGTTGCGCCGTCCATTCGGAATGACCTCGCCATCGGGCCACCAGCCTGGGTATTCCTCATCGAGGAGGGCAGGCCGCGTCAGTCCCCCTTCGTACACAAACCCAAACGAGACGTAGGGGTTGGTCGAGGCATCGGCGATGCCGGCCATCCACCGGAGATCTCCGGTCGGACCCACCCGAAAGGCGCCGTTCACATCGTAGCGTTCGGTCAGCGACAACGCGGCGGGGTTGAAGGTGGTGGCGAGGTTGGAGCTTGGGTGTGCGACCACGGTTCGCCCGACGGCGGTGATCTCGGCATCGACCAGCTCATCGGCCATGGCCATGGAGGACCAGAGCAGACTCACGGCGACAATGGGTCGGCGGACAAGCGACATCATGCAGTCGTGATACCTGCGATGACGATGGACGACAAGGCGCGCTGGGTACAAGTTGCAATGGGGGGCAAGATTCCTGGCCCCCTTACCTATGGTGTACCCGAACGGTGGCGTGACCAGATGCAGGTGGGCCTGCCGGTGCTTGTTCCTGTCGGTCGGCGGACCGAGCGGGGGTGGGTGGTGGAGCGGCTCGGTGAGCACGACCTCCCTGCAGAGGTGCCGCCCTCGCGCGTCAAGCCCGTCAGTGCGCTGGGGGCCGAGGCGCCGGTGTTCGACGCGACCCAGCTCCGATTTTTTCGATGGATAGCGCGATACTACGCTGCAGACCTCGGCCAGGTCATCGCGACCGCCGTACCGTCGGCGATCGCCGCACGGGTGGTTCGAGGCCTCCACCCCACCGAAGAAGGCATTGCGGCCCTGACGGCGGGGCTCATGAGTGGGACCTCCCTCGCGCTCCTACGAGAGGTGGTCTCCCGGCCGGGGCTGACGAAGCGGGGACTGGTGCGTCGCATGTCCGAGGAGCTCGACAGCGCAGCCACGACACAGGCCATGGGCATTCTGGTCAAGCAGGGGTGGGCCTCATGGCAGGACCGCCGCATTGGTGCGTCTCGGGCTGTACACACCATGGCCGAGCTCGCAGCACCGATCGATGCGATCTTGTCCGGGGGTACGCGCTTTGGGTCGCGCCAAAAGGCAGTGCTACGCGTGTTGTCCGAGGCTGGCGGGCCAGTGGCGGTCGATGTGCTCGCGGCCGATCAGGGCTCGGGGAGTCGCGATGCACTTCGACGCTTGGCAAAAGCGGGTCATGTGACCCTGTCCGAGGTCGAGGCCCTCAGTCCGCTTGAGCAGGACCGCCATGTGGCGCCCTCGCAGCCGCCGGTGCTCAATGACGATCAGCGCGCAGCGCTCGAGACGCTGTGTGATGAGGCCTGTCATGGACCCCACCTGCTGTTTGGGGTGACAGGGTCGGGCAAGACCGAGGTGTTTCTTGGTGCTGCGCGTGCGGTGCTCGAGCGGGGTGGGCAGGTGCTCGTGCTCGTGCCTGAGATCGGCTTGACGCCGCAGCTCGTCGACCGCTTCCGAAGCCGATTCGGCGATGATGTGGCCGTGCTCCATTCGGGTCTGACGGGGGCTCAGCGGCTCGCGCACTGGCGCCGCATTCGTGCGGGCGTGGCCCGTGTCGCTGTAGGCGCGCGTTCGGCGCTGTTTGCACCGTTTCAGACCCTCGGTCTCATCGTGGTGGATGAGGAGCACGACGACTCGTACAAGCAAGACGAGGGTGTGTGCTACCACGCGCGGGATCTCGCCGTGGTTCTCGGCAACCTCTGGCGGTGTCCGACTGTCCTCGCGAGCGCAACGCCGGCGCTGGAGTCGCTACACAACGCGCAGTCCGGCAGGTACACCATGCTGCGCCTGCCCCATCGTGCGACGGCCCGGTCCGTTCCCAAGGTCGAGGTGGTCGACATGCGGCCCTATGCCAAGGCTGCGAAGGACAAGGGGCAGCCGACGCCCTTGTTCTCGTCATCGGCCATCGATGCACTTCGTGCCGCCTTTGATGACGGCGGCAAGGCGATCGTGCTCTACAACCGCAGGGGATGGGCCACCCTCGTGCAGTGTACGAGCTGCGGGGGGGCGTACGAGTGTCCGAACTGCGGCGTCTCCATGACGCTCCATCGTGGGCACCGTGTCATGGCGTGCCACTACTGTGCCCTGAAGGTGCCCTACACGGGCGACTGTCCCTCCTGTCAGGCGCCGGCCCTTGAGGAACTTGGAAAAGGCACCGAGCGGGTTGCGGAGCGATTGGCCGAGCTGTTTCCCGACATTCCGCTCGCGCGAATGGATGCGGACACGACGGCCACCCGGGGGTCGCACCACACGCTGCTCGATGCCTTTCGCAAGGGCACGTACCGCATGCTGGTGGGCACCCAGATCGTGGCGAAGGGCCATGACTTTCCCGATGTGACCTGTGCGGTGGTGGTGAGCGCCGATCAAGGTCTCCGCATGCCGGACTTTCGGGCGAGCGAGCGTACCTATGCCTTGCTGAAGCAGTTGGCTGGGCGTGCGGGCCGTGGAGATGCGCCGGGGCGGGTCATCGTTCAGACCTGGCAACCGGACCACCCGGTGCTTCACACGCTCGATGACATCGGGACCTTTCATCAGGCGGAGCTCAAGCTCCGACAGGTGCTCCGATACCCACCATACAGCCGGTTGATGCTCGTGAGGCTCGAGGGCACCGATCGCGGCAACGTGGGTACTGCGGCCTCTAGGGTAGCGCGTGTCCTCCGACATCACCTCAAAGGCCCCATCGATGTGCTGGGCCCAAGCCTCGCAGCCTTGGCCAAGTTGGTCGGTCGCTGGCGGTACCAGATCGTGCTGCGTGCGGCAGATGTGCGCACCGCGCAGCAGGCCCTAGGTCTCGTAAGAGAGGTTCTTTCTGGGGAGTGTGGGCGCGGCATTCGCACCCGTATCGATGTGGACCCGCGCCATTTGATGTAGGGGCGACCGAGCCCATGACACCTGGGGGACATCATGTTGACGGATGGCCGACAGGTTTGGTACACGCGAGGCGAACGAGGAGTCCTTTATGATATTCTTGACCTGGCTTACGACGGTCGCGGGTGCTGCCACCCTCAACGTGCCGTCGACGTACACCACGATTCAGGATGCAATCAACGTGGCCGTTCCGGGCGATGAGATTGTACTCAGCGCCGGATTTGGTTCGGCCGCTCAGCAGGTGTACATCGCGCCAATTGTTGTGGATGTACCCAACCTGACCATAAAGTCCGGGCCGCGGACAGGCTTGTACAACCCGATTACGGGAACGTTCGATTTCCCGGAAAAGCCCAAGATCGTTCCATTTGCGCTCTTTGGTGCCGCGGTAGACAACGTCTTGGACGTCTCGGGAAATGGCACGCTTCATCTCGACGATGTGGTGGTTAGCTCCAATGGGTTCGAGTCGCGGTGCTTGCTGGTTACCAGCCCACCCCTAAACCCGGGTGAGTACTCGGTCACCATGACCGACGTCGAGTTTGAGTCCTGCCAATCGGATAACGACGGCGGTGCGATGTGGGCGGACGATCTCTCCGCTGTCTCTGCTGTCAATACGACCTTCAACGGAACGGTGTCGAATACAGGTTCGACCGCACGTGGTGGAGTGATTCGCGTCGACGGAACCTTCGACATGGTTGGCGGTGACATCACGGGCGGCAATGCCTACTACGGTGCCGGCATGTACGTTCGGGGTTCAGGAAACGTGTCGCTGACGGACGTTCTCGTCGGTGGCAACGTTGGAACCTTTGGCGGCGGCATTTATATCAGCGGTCTTGACGGAACGGGCGTGTTGGCACTCGATAACGTGACCGCGGGCCTCAACGTCGCAGATATCTCGGGCGGCTTTCTCCACTCGAGTGGCGGTGATGTGACGGTGACCGGTAGTTCGGTCAACCTCAACGGTTCCGCGACGGTAGACGGTGGCGGCATGGCCTTCTCGGGCGGGCAAGCGGTGGTTGACACCACGAACTGTACCGTCAACCTCGCGGAAAATGGTGGGTGCATTCGTGCAGCCAGTGGCGCGGACATCACCTTGGAGGACATGACCATCCTCGACAACTCCGCAGAGCGAGGCGGGGGAATCGTCGTGGAGAGCAATGCCACGCTCGTGATCACCGATACAAGTATTAGCTCCAATGTGGCCACCGGCCAGGGCGGGGGCGGTATCGCGATGGTGAATAATGCCGGATTCGTGGACGTTGTGCGCGGGTCCATCACCGAGAACGATGCGACTGCTAGTGTTGGAGATGGCACGGGTGGTGGTGTGCTCTTGGATGACACCAATGTGAGTTTGCTCTCGTTCGCACCAGCATTGCGGTTTACCGAAGCGGTCTTTGCGGACAATGACGCAGTGGATGGCGGTGCTCTGTTCACGGCCGACGGGCGCGTCACCATTTCAGGTGGTAGCTTCGACGGCGACTCTGCAGTGACTGGCGGGTGTATTTTCCATGAAGGCACGTCGATCCTGATCGATGGTACCGTGATGAACGGCTGTACCAGCGATGATAGCGGTGGAGCGATTTGGGCAGGACCTCCAAGTACTGTCGACAACTTCCTGACCGTTCGAGACGCCGAGATTAACGACAGCGTCTCTGGTTTCCGTGGTGGCGCCATCTACTCGGCTTCAGTGTTGGATGCAGACCGCGTCATGATCAACGGCACGTCGTCGACCAACCGCGGTGGTGCCATTTTTGCGGCCTCCTACGCCAACCTTCAGAATGTCATCATCGATGGTACCGACTCGGCCTCCTACTACGGAAGCGCGGTGGCGACCGAGGGAACGTCCGACCTCGACATGAGCAATGTCACCATTGCAAACACCAGTGGAAACGCCTGGTCCGTGTACTCCACCTCGACCGGTAGTCACGTCTTCAACGGGCTGGTGTTCTCATACAACACCAGCGGTACGATCGGCTTCAATGTGGCCGGCCGGACGGTCAGCAGCGGCGGCCTCGTTGTCGCCGGCCAAGGTAACACCTTTGGTAATTGGAACCCCTCCGGTGTCGTCGTCGACTACCAGTACCCCTTTGCGGATATCGCTGAAGATACGATCGGTACACCGGGGCCATACGCGTACTCTGGCTTGTGGCTTCGACCCAACTCCCCGGCCAGGAATGCTGCGCCGGGCGCGAACCCCGATGGCTCGGATGCGGATGCGGGTGCCTTTGGTGGAGCATCTGCGGATGATTGGGGCGGCCCTTGGCTCTGGGATGGTGACAGCGATGGCGCCGTGTTCGCCGTGGACTGTGACGATGCCAACGCGCTCTACTTCCCCGGTGCCACCGAGAATCCGGGTGGTGCCGTGGCTCGAGACTTCGACTGCGATGGCTTCTACACCTGCTACGCCGATGCGGATGGCGATGGCTTCGGTGACGACACCACGACCGTTGCGGTGGCGGTGGGTACGCCGGGTGCATGTGACTCGACCGGGGCGAGCAGCATCGGTGGGGACTGCAACGACAACAACGAAGACATCAATCCCGAGTCGGAGGTCTATGTCGACAGCGACAACGACGGCTACGGCGATGAGAATGCCGCCAGCGTGGATGCGTGCTCGTTGACCGATTTGACGGGCTATTCGCTCATTCGCGGTGACTGCGACGACAGCTCTGCCAGTGTCAACCCCGGCGCGTTCGCCGAGGTCGTGGGTGACGAGATCGACCAGAACTGCGATGGGTTTGAGATCTGCTATGTCGACATCGACAACGATGGCTTTGGCGGAATGGCATCGGGTACGGCCACCATCCCGTGGCCGAGCGCCGGGTGTGCAAGCTTCGGACACTCGACCAATACGCAGGACTGCGATGACAGTGTCGGGTCGACCAACCCTGCCGCTGCAGAGATTCCTGGTGATGGCGTCGACTCCAACTGCGACAACCAAGAGACCTGCTACGTCGATCAAGATGGCGATGGCTTCGGCTCTACGCCGACCACGACGACCGACCTGACCTGCTCAGGCCCCAACCTTGCGTCGGTGGCTGGCGACTGCAACGACAACGATGTGACCAGCAGCTCGGGTACGACAGAGATTCCTGCAGATGGCATCGACCAAGACTGCGATGGCACGGACCTCTGCTTTGTCGACGGCGACTTCGACGGCTTCGGCGACAACGACCAGGGCTACGCGCCTGCACCACTCCCCGGTGGCTGTGGTGTGGCAGGGTTTGCGACCATTCAGGGCGACTGCGATGACAGCCTCGCGGTGGTCAACCCGGCTGCGTCTGAAGTGGCTGGCGACAACATTGACGCCAACTGCGATGGCCTCGAGCTCTGCTACAACGATGGCGACTTCGATGGCTTTGGCTCGGGCAACGCGGTCTCCATCCCATGGATTCAGTCCGGTACCTGTCAGCAGGTGGGCTATGCCACCCAGGGCGGCGACTGTGACGACACCGTGGGCACGGGTGCACTTCGCTTCCCAGGCAACAGCGAAGTGGTGGCAGACGGCATTGACCAAGACTGCGACAACCAAGACCTCTGCTACGTAGACGCCGACCAAGACGGCTACGGCGACGAGGCGAGCTTCCCTACGGGCGCACCCATGCCGTTGGGCTGCAACGGTGCGGGCTTTGCCGCCACGAATACCGACTGCGACGATACGGTGGGCGCAGGCCTGTCGGTCTACCCAGGCGCGACCGAAGTGCCGGGTGATGGCATCGACCAAGACTGCGATGGCAACGAGTCCTGCTACGCGGATGCTGATGGCGACGGCTTCGGTGCTGGCTCCGCGGTGCCCAATGCGGGCGCACCGCTTGCTTCGGCATGTACGTTGGCGGGCTTCTCGGCCACCGACGACGACTGTGAGCCACTCGATGGCTCCATCTACCCAGGCGTTCCGTTCTTCTTCGACAGTGACGGCGATGGGTTCGGTGGCGCACCCGTCACGACCCTTCCCGGAACCTGTGTCGCGCAGGCGGGTTGGGTGCTCAATGCCGACGACTGCGATGACAACGACGGCACTGACTTCCCGGGCGCGCTCTACTACATCGACGATGATGGGGACGGGTACGGCGTCGGAAGCCCAGTGGCCTTCGCAGACTGCGGTCCGTCCAACGTGGCGAGCATCGGCGGCGACTGCGATGACGCGAACAGCGACGCCTATCCTGGCGCCACCGAGGTGGTTGGCAACGGCGTTGACGAAGACTGCGACGCCTTGGTGGCGTGTTGGGAAGACGGCGATGGCGACGGCTACGCGACATGGCTTGCCGCGACGGTCACCGTCCCCGAAGGGTCAACCTGTGCATCCGCTGGGCACGCTACCCTGCAGGGTGACTGCGAGGATGACGCGAGCAACGGCGGCGTCGACATCTACCCAGGTGCGGTCGAAGATCTCTGCGACGGCATCGACAGCAACTGCAACTGCTCCGGGTACCCTGGCGAGCCTGCGGGAACCGTCGATGGCATTGACAATGGCGGCAACTCCTGCGGTGGCCCGGACCAAGACTTCGACATGGACGGCTTGACCTGGCTGGAAGAGCCGGACGTGCTCGACGCCGATTGTGATGAGGACCTCGATGACGATGGTCTTCTCGATGGCGAAGAGGGTGTGGCCGATCCGATGAACCCAGACTCCGACGGTGATGGCATCCTCGATGGTGAAGAGGTCGAGTTCTACGGTGGCTTCGAAGATGATGACGGCGATGGCTTCGAGAATGTGATCGATGATGATGATGACGACGACGGTCTCCTCACCAGCTTCGAGCGCACGGCCTTCGTGGCGCCAACCTGTGGCGATGAGCCTTGGCGCGATCCCGACATTGACGGTGACGGTGTGGAAGATGGGCTCGAGGGCCTCTTCGACGTCGACATGGACGGTGTCCCTGCAGCCTGTGACGCCGATGAGTCCTTCGGGTGCGAGTTCGACCCTGCGGTTCGTCGCGAAGAGCTGCGCACTGCTCGCGCATCGGCGGTGCTCGGCGGTGCGGCCTACCCAACGGCTGGCGATGCCGATGGTGATGGCCTGCTCGACCAAGATGAGCTTGGACTGTACTGCGAAGATGGCTCGATGCCGGATGTGGCGTCTTGCGACGATGCACTGCACGGTCGCTGTGAGGACGGTGCCGAGGCACTCGCCATCGACAGCGATGCAGATGGCCGTGCGGACTGGCTCGACGACGATGACGACGACGACGGCGTGCTGACCGCCGATGAGTCCACGACGGCAGATCCTGACGGCGACGGCCTGCCAGACTACCTCGACCCCGACAGCGATGGCGATGGCATCCCTGACGGTCAGGAAGATGGCTCCGACGACACCGACGACACCAATGACACCGACGGTCCTGACGACAACGATGGACCGGGTGATGGTGGAGACGGCGGCGGCGATGGCGACGATGACGACAAGGATTCTGGCGGGTGTGGCCATCTGCCGGGCACCCAGGCCGGGTGGTTGATCTTGTTGGGCGCTGCGGCGCTCCGTCGGCGACGTTCCGCCTGATCGCCAGCGATGAGGTTGTAGGGGCGTGAGTGCGTTACGGCACTCACGCCCTTTTTTTGTGTGAGGACAGCGATGCTGCTGGTGGCACGTCTTCGTGGCCTGCGTGTGCTCATGAGCGCACTGATCGCCAAGCAAGCAAGATGCTCCTCAATGCGGTTCTGGGTGAGTCCGTTCGATGTGGACCTCAATGTCCACCTGACGAACAGCCGGTATTACCAGCTGATGGATGTGGGGCGCATGGACCTCTTGCTGCGCTCGGGGCTGGGACGAGAGCTGTGGCGAGCCTCGCTTGCCCCGATGGTCGTGGAGCAACACCTCTCGTTTGAGAAAGAGCTACCGCTCGGTGCAACGGTGGAGCTGAACACGAGGTGTGTGGGTAAGCGACGAAAGGCCATGGTGTTTGAACAGGTGTTCTACCGAGTTCGCAACGACCAGCGTCAGGAGGCCGCACGCGCGGAAGTGGTGGTGCTCTTTGTGGGTGGAGACGGGGTGGTCGACCCTTCACCATGGGAAGGCCAGCTCTGGCCTAGCCTGTCTTCCGAAAAAAAGGCATAGAACCCTATGCATCTGGGGTGTGTGTTCGACCGCCTTGATCGCGTCGCGCTCGAAAACATGGCTTCAAGCATGACTACACGAAAACCACCGATTTAGCGCCGAAAATCGATCGTGCAGGTCGTGTGTTGGCGCGCTACCATGGCGCCGATTGTGGAAAGCCATGGGGGTGGGGTCCGTCTGGACGCCAAGCACCCACATGGCGAGCCATCTACCAGCTTTTTTAGGGCGGACGACATGCGCAAGCTTCTCCTTCTTACTGCTCTTGGCCTCTATGCGTCAGGTTGTACCGAGATCGACGACGACAAGGACGGCGAGACCGATTCCGTGATCGACATCGACTCTGAGACCGATCCGCAGGACACCGAGACCGATCCTCCTGTCGACACGACGGACACGACGGACACGACGGACACGACGGACACTGTCGATACGGGTGACTCAGATGTTCCCGCGGAGACCGGTGTCGACACGGACACCGATGACAGCGGACCGTCCGTGGATTCCGACACCGATACATCAGTGATCGACACGGACACCTCCGTGGTGGACACCGATACGTCGGTGGTGGACTCCGACACCGACCCCGTCAAAGACACGGACACGGGCCCAACCGACGAGTGCGACGGCGAGCTCATCTTGTTCACCGGCTTCTGGGTCAACGAGGTCTCCTTCAACCTTGTGAACGACACCACCGGTGCGACCGTGTTCAGCTTCGCGGAGAACACTTTCCCGAACACGTACGACGCACAGACCGAGGTGTACCCACTGACCCTCCAGCCTGGTCCGTACACCCTCAATGGATTCGATGCGTACCCCGACGGTTGGAACGGCGCCTACGTCTCCGTGACCACCCCCGGTGGATACCAGCTTGGCGGGTGGTCCATCGCAAATGTTGACGCAGACTCTGTCACCTTTACGGTGGATTGTGAGAACGGGGACACCGGGTTCACCGTCGACACCGGTTCGCCAACCGACACGGACACCTTTGTCCCGGGTGACTCGGACAGCAGCGTCATTGCAGACACGGACACCGGCGCAGGGGTCGACAGCGACACGGATGCTCCCGTGGACAGCGACACGGATGCTCCCGTGGACAGCGACACGGATGCTCCCGTGGACAGCGACACGGATGTTCCCGTGGACAGCGACACGGACGTGCCCGTGGATAGCGACACGGACGTGCCCGTGGACAGCGACACGGATGTTCCCGTGGATAGCGACAGTGACGTGCCCGTGGATAGCGACAGTGACACCGTGCCTGTCGATACCTTCGACAGTGACCTCCCTGGTGACTCGTCGGACAGCGCGACGGTGGTCGACACCTCCGTGAGCTGCGAGACCGACATCGTGCTCTACACCGGATTCTGGGTGAACGAGGTCAGCTTTGACATCGTCAACCTCGATACCGGCGACGCATTGTTTAGCTTTGCCGAGAACACCTACCCCGAAGACTTCGACGACCAGACGGTCACGTTCACCGTGACAGCTACGCCTGGGTTGTACGAGATCGTCGGCAATGACTCGCTCGGAGACGGATGGAATGCGGCGACCGTTTCGGTGATTACGCCAGGTGGCTTCCAGCTCGGAGGCTTTGGCTTCGCTACGGGCTCCACTGCATCAACGACCTTCGACCTTGACTGTGATGAGGGAGACACGGGCTTCACCATCGACACGTCGGAGACAGATGTCGATACCTTTATCGGTGGAGAGACCGACACAGACGTTCCCGTGGACAGCGACACGGACGTTCCCGTGGACAGCGACACGGACGTTCCCGTGGACAGCGACACGGACGTTCCCGTGGACAGCGACAGCGACATTCCCGGTGACACGGTCGACAGTGGTGTATTTGGCGAGACCGGCGATAGTGGCAGCACGGACACCTTCGACAGCGACGTGTTTGGGGAGACCGGCGACAGTGGCGTGACGGGTGACAGCTCGGACAGCGATGTGTTCGGCGATACGTCGGACACCAGCCTCACGGCCGATACCGGTGCCGAGTGTGACGCCGAGGTGGTGCTCTTTACTGGCTTCTGGATTGGCGAGGTCAGCTTCGACATCGTCGATGCGGTGACTGGCGATGTGGTGTTCAGCTTTGCTGAGAACACCTACCCGAACTCCTTCGACGAGCAGACGGTGACATTCAACTTCAGCGCAACGCCAGGTCCGTACCAGATTCTGGCGAGCGACTCGTACGGTGACGGGTGGAACGCCGCCAATGTGTCGGTCACGACCGCCGGCGGATTCCAGCTGGCCGGCTTTACCTTCACGCAGGGCTTCAGCAGCTCCGCTGACTTTGACATCGACTGCGATGAGGGTGGTACTGGCTTTACCGTCGACACGGCAGACTCCGATGTGGATACCTTCCAGCCTGGAGACACCGACGATACCGACGACACCACGACGGATACCTCGCTGAGTGACTGCGTCTTGGGTCTCGTCATCAACACGCCTTCGGTCTTCGCGTCTGACATCAACTGGGTGCTCTCCGGACCGACCGGTCCTGGCGACACTGCAGCTGGCGGCATCATTGATGCGGTTGCGGCAGGCACCTATGCCGACAACGCGACGGTGATCACGTCGTATGATGGCTTCGATGGCGTGTATGACTTCGATGCGAACGACTCGTTCGGTGACGGCTGGAACGGTACCTTCGAGTTCACGCTCAATGGCGTGCCGTTCCTCTCGGGCGCGCCGCTCGGCGCTGGGGAAGACTACGCGTTCGAGATCGTGGACTGTGGCCTGGTCACGCCACCTGTCGATACTGCGGACAGCGACAGTGACGTGGGTGACACCGCTGTCGGAGACTGCGACCTCGAGATTGAGTTCTTCTCTGGAATCTGGGCAGGTGAGATTGGCTTCGAGATTGTCGATGATTCCGGCAACGTGGTCTACGAGCTCGCGACCGGCACCTACTCCAACGCCTTCGACAACCAGACGGTGGTGTTGTCCTTCGATGCAGACCCTGGCAGCTACACCCTGTTCGGCACCGATTCCTTCGGTGACGGCTGGAACGGCGCGACGGTCACGGTCACCTCGTCGACCGGCGTTCTCCTCGAAGACTTCACGCTGACGGCAGGCACCAATGGTCAGGTGGACTTCAACATCGACTGCGGCCTCGACACGGGCATCTTCGAGACAGACAACGAGACCGGTGACACGGCGATCGTAGACAGCGACACGAGCGTGTTTGGTGAGACGGGCGACAGCAGCGTCCCGGTCGAGACAGCTGACACGAGCGTGTTTGGCGAGACGGGTGACAGTGGCGGTGTGATCGACACGTCCATTGACCCCGAGTGCGACGTGTTCCTGACCGTGAATGCCGGTGACTGGGGCAATGAGATCGGCTTCGACATTCTCGGCCCTGATGGCTCCGTGGTCTTCAGCTTGCCGTTTGGCTCGTTCAATAGCTCGACGGACGACTTCCAAGACTTCTTCTTCAGCTTCACGGGCCCATTGGGTACCTACACGGTTGAGGCCCAAGACTCCTGGGGTGATGGGTGGAATGGCGGCTCCCTCTCCGCAACCACCGTCTCGGACGTGGCGCTTGATCAGTGGACCTTCTCTTCGGGTTCGAACGCGACCACAACCTTCGACATCACGGACTGCTTCCAAGAGACGGCGACAGTCGATAGCGACAGTGGCATCTTCGGCGAGACCGACACCGCGGGTGGTGATTCGGGTGGGGGCGACACCGATAGCGGTGGCTTCGGCGACACCTCGACGAACGACAGCGGCGTGGTGGTCGACACCTTCACCGAGCCCGAGTGCGACGTATTCCTGACGGTGAATGCCGGTGAATGGGGAGGCGAGATCAGCTTCGACATTCTCGGCCCTGACGGCACCGTGGTGTTCAGCTTGGTCGAGGGCACATTCGACAGCGCGACCGATGACTTCCAGGACTTCTTCTACAGCTTCACGGGCCCCTTGGGGACCTACACCGTGCAAGCCGAAGACTCTTGGGGTGATGGGTGGAACGGGGGCTCCCTCTCGGCATCCACCTTCTCGGATGTGGCACTTGATCAGTGGACCTTCACCGCCGGGTTTACGGCGAGCACGACCTTCGACATCACGGACTGCTTCCAAGAGACTGCGACGGTCGACAGCGATAGCGGCATCTTCGGCGAGACCGACACCGCGGGTGGCGACTCCGGTACGCTCGACAGCGACACCGGTGGCTTTGGCGATACCTCGACCAACGACAGCGGTATCTTTGTCGACACCTCGACGAACGACAGCGGGGTCTTTGTCGACACCTCGACCAACGACAGCGGTTTGGTTTCGGACACTGGAGACAGTGCTTTGGTGACAGACACCTTCAGTGCGCTGGACTGCAGCATCGACCTCATCGTCAATGCGGGCAATTGGGGCTCGGAGATGAGCTTCGATATCGTGGATGCCAACGGTGTGGTGGTGTTCACGCTACCCGTCAACACCTTCAACAACTCGACGAACGACTTCCAAGACTTCGCCTTCAACTTCACGGGTCCACTGGGCACCTATACAGTTGAGGCCCAGGATTCGTGGGGCGATGGCTGGAACGGGGGCTACCTGACGGTCTCGACGTCGTCTGGCGTGGCGCTCGACCAGTGGACCTTCACGGCTGGTACAGCGGCCACAACGACCTTCGACATCACCGATTGCGCGGAGGACACCAGCATTGGCGACACGTCTCGCACGGATACATCAGTGTTTGCCGACACGGCAGACCTCGATTGTGATGTCGAGTTGTCGCTATTCACGGGCATCTACGCCGCGGAGATCGGCTTCGACATCGTGGACGCAGCTACGGGCACGGTGGTCTTCAGCCTCCCGACGAGCTCCTACTCCAACACCTTCGACAACCAGACCGTAACGTTCTCCTTCGGTGCCGATGCGGGCACTTACGTGGTGAACGCTGTGGACACGTTTGGCGATGGCTGGAACACGGGTGCCATCACCGTGACGACAAGCACCGGTGTACAGTTGGATGCATGGACGCTGGCCACGGGATCATCTGGCTCGACGCTGTTTACGCTTGACTGCGGGGGAGACACCGGCGGCTTTGTCGGCGATACCGACACGGCGGGCACGGACACTGCGACGACCGATACCGGCGTCTTCGGTGACACGGACACGGCAGTCACCGACTCCGCTGTCGTGGACAGCGGACTGACCACCGATACCTCGAACCTCGTGTGCCCTCCTGGTGAGATCGCGGACTGTAACGGCGTGTGCTACCTCGCGGTCTGGGTGGGAGATGGCTTCTGCGACGACGGCACCCTGTACTCTTGGGGCGATCCCGACTTCTTCAACTGTGGGCTCTTCCCCGGTGAGACCCCGGACTGTGTGGGGGATACCGACACGGCGGTGACGGACACTGCGACGGTGGACACTGCGACGGTGGACACTGCAACGGTGGACACGGGCAGCCCTGTCGTGGATACCGCAGGAGTCGATACGGCGTTTGAAGAGACCGGACTGCGTCCGGTCGATACGAGTCCCGTGGACTCGGGCCTCGTTGCCGACACGGCGCTGTCCTTCGACTCGGCTGGTGTCGACTACTCATGCGATATCGACATCGACTTCTTCACCGGCTTCTGGGCTGGCGAGATCTCCTTCGAGCTGGTTGCAAATGCTACCGGTGCCACGGTGTTCTCGCTTCCTGCCAACTCGTACAGCAACGACTTTGACGCCCAGACCGAGACGTTCAGCTTTGTGGGCGAACCGGGCATCTACACCCTGGTCGCAGGCGACTCCTACGGCGACGGGTGGAACCTCGGCGCGGTGACGGTCTCAACGTCCGGCGGCATTCAGCTGAACAACTGGACCCTGCGTACAGGCTCTTCGGGGTCGCAATCCTTCGTGATCGACTGCGATGCGGGTGAGACGGGTCTCTTGGTGGACACCTTTGAGACCGACCTTGTGGTCGACACGTTCGTCGCGCCGGACACATCCCTCCCTTGATGCGAACCCTCGCAGGATTGGCCCTCATGTCGTTCTCGATGTGAGGGCTTTTTTGTGGGCGCAGGTGGTGGTGGCTGCACGCCGCTCACCGGGCGATCATAGGACCGATGCGTAAGGGGTCCATCGCAGCGGCACACAGCATGCCTCCCGAGAATGCGCCCATGACGCCACACGACACGATGTCCTGGCCAGACATCCATAGACCCGGGATCGGTGACTGCGGCCGAAGCCAGCGGCTGGCAAACCTGTCAGGGTGGGCCGCCAGCCCATAGATGCTCCCGCGATCGGGACGCACGAAGGTGTCAGAGCTGACGGGTGTTGCAAGCTCATGATGCACCAGGAGCGGCTTGAGGTCGGGGCGCTCGGCGAAGAGCTGGGCGAGCAATCGCTCGGTCATGGCCTCTTTGAAGGCGTCATAGTCCTCGCCACGCTTTCGCCACGGTGTGCCCACCCATGGCGTGAACCGCTCCCACGGCACGAAGGTGATGATCTCCCCGGTGTGCTTCTGCTGCGGTCCGGGGTCGTGCTCGGGGTCCTTCAGCGAGGGGTAGCTGGTGAACAAGACGGGCGCATCGGGCACGGTTTGGCCCGGATGGACGTCCCAGGTGGCCTGGTCATGAGACCAGGTTTTGTAGAACCACTGGGAGGCGCGGGTCGCTCCTGCGGCTTCAATATCACCATGAAAGCCCAGGTACAGACACACATGAGCGGGGCCTGCACGCAGCTGCTGAAGGTCCTTGCTCCACGCCTCATCGCGATGGTCGTCGGGAAGCAGACGCGTGGCCGTGGGTACGGCGCCAATCGCAGAGACGATCCGTGGCGCGAGGATCTCCTCGCCAGACTCGAGGCGCACGCCCTCGGCGCGTCCGTTGCGGAGCATGATCTGTTCGACCGGCGCACAGATTCTCGTCCACCCACCCGCGTCCGCCACCGTCTGGAGCAGCGCGCGTGCGATGCTCGCCGCACCACCTACCGGGTACCACGCGCCATACCAGAAGTGTTTGACCACCGCAGCATGGAGGGCCCAGCTGACCTGGGACGGGGGCGCGCCATGATAGCCCCACTGGCCAGATACGACAGCTCGGAGCTTCTCATCGGGAACAAGGGGGCGCAGGGCGTCTGCGGCTGTACGCTGCAGGTCCGCGTCGGCCGCGCGACCCATATAGCCGCCGAGCATTCGGCCCAGCATGCCCGGTAGGGCACGGCCTGCATAGTACCCACGCAGGTGACGTGTCGCGTCGCGTACCCCGTTCATGTACGCCTCGACCTGGTCTGTCGCATGCGGAAACCGCGCCTTCAGCATGTGCTGAAAGTCATTGGGGTGATCGGGGAAGTGAAAGGGCTCGGCATCGGGAAACCAGAAGCTGTCGTAGGTCGCACCGAGAGGCTCCCAGGAGAGACGGCCTTCGGTCAGGTGCTCGAGCAGCCGCCCGCTTGCCGTGTTGTCGGTCACCTCTCCCACGAGGTGCACACCGACGTCCCACGTAAAGCCCTGACGCCGAAACGCGTGCGTGTAGCCACCCGGCACATAGTGTTGCTCGAGGACAAGGACCTTCTTTCCGGTCTTGGCCATGAGGGCTGCAGTCGTCATGCCGCCCATGCCCGAGCCAATCACGATGACATCATATCGACGGTCATCCGGCGCACGCTTGGACCAGGGGCGAGGGGTGCGTGTCTGGCGTTCAAGCATGCGGACTCCTAGGAGGCCACGGTACCCCATCAGAGGCGTAGTGCGCCCCCATCATGAAAAATGGTCCGTTCGTGGGGACCGGTTGGCACCTCCACGTCGCTCCAGATCACGCACGATGTCTTGTGCCCCCCGGCAACCACGGCGCGGTCACCCACAATGCAGTCCTGCAAGTGAGTGCCCGGAGCGATCTGGACATCTTTGCCAATCCACACCTCACCGGACACGGTCACCCCCGGGGGAACAGGTTGGCTGCGCGCACGGCAGTCGAGGGGTGGTGTGACCTCACCCCGGAGCACGGCGAGGTTGGTCTCGAGGTAGGCGAGAGGATCGCCCACATCCATCCAGAGGGCGTCGTGACGGAGGCCCCGTACCATGCGCTGGGGGACCGTCTCACGGTACGCCGTGCGCACGACACACGCGAAGCCGTCCGGAATGTGATCGAGCATGTCACGGTGCATGGCATGAACACCCGTGAAGTGTGTGTCGGTCTGCTCGTGGCCCGTGGCCACAGCCGTGGCGACGCTCGCGAGCCGTGTGACGATGCCGGTGTCATCTGCGGCGACGATGCCGTAGGTCTGCGACTCTTCTGGATGGACACGTAGCGCCATGGCTGCGCCACCCTCCGGCACGCCTTGCACGAGTGCGGAGAGGTCGACGTCGGTGAGAATATCGGCGTTGACCACGACGAAGCGTTCGTCGAGATCTTGGGCCACATGTTTGAGGCCGCCACCGGTACCAAGGATCTCCGGAAGCTCGACCGCGACGTGGACCTTGCACCCTTCATGCTCTCCTGCCCACGCGCTGACCTGTTCGTGGAGGTAGTGTGCGTTGACCACGACCCGACGAAGGCCATGTTTGGCACACAGTGCGAGCGCTTGGGCGAGCATGGGCACGCCGCAGACAGGCACAAGGGGCTTGGGACGATGCAAGGTGAGGGGCCGCAATCTGGTCCCAAAACCTGCGGCGAGCACAAAGGCCTGGTACGTCATGACATCTCCACATGAGGGCTTTAGCAAGCCAATGACGCCTTGGGCGCTGTTTCTCGTGTAAAGAGGGGAGGGAGATCACGATGATGCGAATTCGCCCAGCGCTGTGGCTGATGGGATGTCTGGCATGCACGGGGGAATCCGTGGATGTGGGTACCGATGGAGACGCTACACCGATGCTACCGTGCGTCAACGGCTTCGAGGCGGAGGCGCGTGACATCGTGCTTCCGTCGGGAATGAACGCCAGCGACACGCGAATGCCAACGCTCTGGATTGAAGACCTTGATGCAGATGGTCGGCTTGATCTTCTGATCTTTCCAGAGACGGCATCCTCAGAGTGGCAGTGGTACCGCGGCGTTGAGGGTGGGTTTGAAGACGCCGCGACGTGGTCGAGGCCTGCGCTGTCGGGGCTATCGCTGGATACGCCATCGGGTACCCTTCCGTGTCCCGTGTCATCGAAAGATACAGGACTTTCCGAAGAACCCGAGATCGAGGGCCAAGAGCTGTCATGGACGCTGCTCGACATGACCGGGGATCGGCGGATCGATCTCCTCGTCACCGATCGATGTGACAACCCCGATGATCGCGCTTGGCAGGTCTATCAGAGCAATGGCTCAGGCTTCGTCGACACGCCCACGAGATGGGCACTACCCGACCGCTACGGCGACACGCTGAACGCACTCAACGGCGATGGCGGCGTGACGTGGCGTGTGGTTGATCTCGATGGTGACCGGCTTCGTGACCTAGTGGTCCTAGATGAGGTGGGCGGAAGCGCGCTATTGGGAACCGAGGAGTGGTACGTCCATCTGTCGAATGGCAGTCGATTTGCAGAGACGCAGGTGTTCTGGGATCTGCCCCAGCTGCCTCGATCGACTTCGTTCAAGGCGCTGGATGGCACCATCGCGTGCGGGGCTGGGCAACGGCGATGGGATCTGATGGCACTCGACGATGAGGCGGTAGATCTCGTGCTCTATGGCGACTGTGACACGCTCGACGAGCTGTTGGTGTACCGCAACGACAGTGTTCGTTTTGCGCCCACACCGACGCGGCGCATGGTCGATGGGGAGTTTGACGTCGTCTCGCTTCAGGCATGCGGCGATGGGCATGTTCCGGCTCGCCTCCTCGATCTCGAGGGCGACCATGACCTCGACGTCCTCGGGACGGGGAGCTGTACAGACCCGGGGTGGTCCCTCGCCGAATCGCGCTTGGGCGGATTTGCAGAACGGGGCTTCTCGATGCCTGATCTCGGCCTGATGGGACCCGACGACACCATGTCTTGTGGCGGTGGCTCCGAAGCACGACACCTTGTGATCGATGTCGATGGAGACGGTCAGGTCGATCTGCTGCGGCTGGGCAACTGTGCCGACCCCGCCGTGGGTGCCGAGCGCTGGGAATGGCACAAGGGCACGTGTGCGTTCCCAGAGTAGAATCTGACTAGCCAGACGGTTTTATGCTTGCCTGTGTGTGTGGGGTGTCTACATGCGCGTGGTCGCACGTCCGCGGCACATCTGCAGAGTATTCGGAGGATCGATGTTTACCGATGCCATTCCGCCCCGTCTTCGTGAGCAGTCGGAGAAGCTGCTCAGAGATCTCCAAGACGTCAACACACGGCTCAGTGCCGAGCGTGAGCGCGTTCTGACCGAGCTCAACGAGGCCGCGGGGGTGCTCAGCGCAGAGCGCGAAAAGCTGGTTGCCCAGCTTCGCGAGGTCCCCGAGCTCCTTCAGTCTCATCGCGATGAGACACTCAGCTGGGCATCGTCCCAGGTGGCTGTCGCGAAATTCAAGAGTGAGCATGCGCTGTTTGAACTCAACCTAGCGGCCCTGGAGCGGGCCAGTGAGGTGCTCGCATCCGTTCAGGGTGAGGGTGCCATCTCCGCTGTTCGCCAGCCGGCCGAGAAGTTGGTGGGCCAGTGGGCCACGGCCACGACCGAGCCGCCCATCTCTGACTACGATGCGCTGAACGTGCGCGAGGTAGCCTCACAAATTGATGGGCTCGACCACGTATCCTTGCTCAAGGTCAAGCATCATGAGTCGAGCCATAAGGCCCGTAAGACCGTGCTCAAGGCCGTGGGCAAAGAACTTGATCGGCTTGCGCAGCACGCGAGCTAACCACCGTCAGGACTGCCCTGCATCTCGCGTGATGTGGGGCAGCTTGGCTGGGGGTGAGATCAGGGCTGACCGAGTCGGCGCTGAAGATGGAATACGACTTGGCGCCGCCACCACGACCAGTCATGTGCGACATCCATCCCCCAGATATCGCACATATGAGGGATGTTCTTGGACTTGAGGGCTCCGGCAAGAGCGCGGGTCTCCTCAATGCAGCCTTCCTCGTACTTGCCTTGCCCGCACACCAAGGTCAGGTGGGTGTGCGTCTGCACGTGTTCAAGTGCGGCGCCCGCTAGGTTGGGGACATAGGCGAGAGGATTGTCGAAGTAGACCGCTTGAGTGTCGAGCCCATCAAGGAAGGGACGGACCTCGTAGCGACCCGACATGCAGAGGGCCCAGCGAAAGATGTGGCTGTGTTTGAGTGCCATGTTGGCGGCGTAGAGGCCGCCGAGAGAGCACCCCACGGTACCGATGGGGATCTGCGCAGTGCGACAGTCTGCTTCGATGGCGGGCACCAGTGTCTCGAGGATCCACGCTTCATAGCGCTGATGGCGCAGGTGTTTCAGGTGTGGTGCTTCCTCTCGGCGTGTCCAAGCTGCAGCGACGTTGGACTCCGGGCAGTACAGCTTGAGGCGACCGGCGTTGATCCAGGGGCTCAAGGCCTCAATCATGCCCTGCGCGTGCCATTCGTGGGCAAAGCCCGCAGCGCTGGGAAACACGAGCACGGGCGGGCCAAAGTGGCCGTACTGCCAGACGTGCATCTGCCGACCGAGCTGTGGGCTGTCGATGAGATGGTGAATTGCACGCATCGTGCCTCCGGCGGCGGCGGTTAACGCACGCCCGAGGTGTGGGGTAGCGTGACAGGTCACAACCCAGCGTTCATGCCCATGGCCTCCCGCGCCACCGACACGGCAGCGATGACAGACAGGGAGAGGAGGGCCGACAGAAGCATGACGTGCTCCATGCCAATGGACCCCCGGCGAGCGCGGCAGTGACGTGTGGTCATGTGATCCCCAATGATCCCAAATGTGGGTACTCAGGGGATTGGGACACCGCGGGTGTTGTCTGACACGCGAAGGGTCATTCCCACTCGATCGTGCCGGGCGGCTTGCTGCTGATGTCGTAGGTGACGCGGTTGATGCCGCGAACCTCGTTGATGATCCGGTTGGAACACCTGGCGAGGACATCATGAGGCATGGGGTACCAGTCAGCGGTCATGCCGTCCGTGCTGGTGACGGCCCGTAGGGCGCATGCATTGTCGTAGGTGCGCTCATCCCCCATGACGCCCACCGTCTTGACGGGGAGCAGCACGGCGAAGGCCTGCCAGATCTCGTCATAGAGTCCCGCATCGCGAAGTTCGCTGATGAAGATGTGGTCGGCCTTGCGCAGGACATCGCAACGGGCCTTGGTCACCTCACCGAGGACCCGAACGGCGAGACCTGGGCCCGGGAAGGGATGGCGACCGACCTTGTCGGCAGGCACGCCGAGCTCTCGGCCTAGCGCGCGCACCTCATCCTTAAAGAGCTCGCGGAGGGGCTCAAGGAGCTTGAGGTCCATGCGCTCGGGAAGCCCACCCACATTGTGATGGCTCTTGATGGCAGCGCTGGGGCCGCCCTTGGGGCTGACCGACTCGATCACGTCGGGATACAGGGTGCCTTGTGCAAGCCATTTTGCGCCTTCGACCCTCTTGGCATGCTCCTCGAAGACCTCGATGAAGACCCGCCCAATGGTCTTGCGCTTGACCTCTGGGTCAGCGCTGCCGGCAAGCTCTTGGAGGAAGCGCTCGGAAGCATCCACATGCACGAAGGTTGTGCCCTTGAACCACGTCGAGAAGAAGGAGCAGACTTCTTCAGCTTCGTTGTGTCGGAGGAGTCCGTTGTCGACGAAGATCGCGGTGCATTGGCTTCCGATCGCACGATCGAGCAGTGCACCGACGATGGTGGAGTCTACGCCACCCGACAGTCCGAGGATGACGTGGTCGTCGCCCACCACCTTGCGGATACGAGCGATCTCTTCCTCGATGAAGTTGCCCATGGTCCAGTCGCCGCTGCAGCCGCACACATCGTAGGCGAAGTTGCGCAGCAGGGCTGCACCGCGGAGCGTATGAACGACCTCGGGGTGGAACTGTACGCCCACGAGGCGACCATCTTCGCTGGCCATGGCCGCGCAGGGACTGTTCGGGGAGGTGGCGACGGCAGAGAACCCATCGGGCATGGCCTCGACTCGGTCGCCATGGCTCATCCAGACGCGCTCGGGCGCGCCTTGGCCCCATCCGGAGAAGATGGGAATAGAGCGGTGGACCGTGACATCTGCCGCTCCGAACTCGCGGTGGTCAGCGGCAGCGACGGTGCCACCGAGCAGGTGGGTCATCAGCTGCATGCCGTAGCAGATTCCAAGAACGGGCACGCCGAGCTCGAGCCATGCTCGGTCGAGGGTGGGGGCATGCTCTGCGTAGACGCTGGACGGTCCCCCCGAGAAGATGACGCCCTTGAGTCGTGCGCGCTCCGCATCGGTGAGTGTGTGGTGGTAGGGCTTGATCTCGCAGAAAATGTTCGCTTCGCGAAGGCGGCGTGCGATCAGCTGGGTGGTCTGGGACCCGAAGTCGAGGATCAGGATGAGCTGGTGGTCGAGCACGGACACCTCCACCTGTTGGAGGCACATGCGGGCCTCAACCACAGGGTGCGTCGCTATCGTTCGGAACTCGCCGAGGCAAGAGCCTGTTCTCCGACGCGGTCAGGTCCCGTCCAAGCCCAGCTCACGCTTGAGTTGGGCTTCAAATTCCGGCAATCGCGCGCGGTTCTCGGCATCGAGTGCGGGGTAGGTAAGGTTCATCGTCCGTAGCTGTGCTTCAATCAACGTGGCGACCGACAGCCGCATGTTGGGCTTGTTGTCGGCAGGGATCACGTACCAGGGTGCCCACGGTGTGGAGGTGGCGGCGAGCGCTTCTGAAAAGGCATGCTGGTAGCTGTCCCAATGGGCCCGTTCCTTGAGGTCGCTTGCCGAGAACTTCCAATTTTTATCGGGGTTTTGAAGACGCGACAGGAACCGGCGTGCCTGTTCGTCACGCGACACATGGAGAAAGAACTTCATGATGACCGTGCCGTTGTCGGCCAAGTGGCGCTCATGGGCGCGAATGGCCTCAAACCGACGGGTCCATAGGTCATCGATGGGATCAGGAACGTCGATGCGCTGTCCAGCGAGGTACTCCGGGTGTACGCGAACGACGAGCACCTCTTCATAGTAGCTGCGGTTGAAGATACCGATGCGCCCACGTTCGGGCAGGCGCTTGGCGGTGCGCCAGAGGAAGTCATGGTCCAGTTCCTCGGCATTGGGCGCCTTGAAGGAGTGAATCTGGAATCCCGCCGGGTTGACGCCCCGCGTGACGGCACGAATGGTCGAGTCTTTGCCTGCGGCATCGATGGCTTGGAAGATGAGGAGCAGGGACCGTCGGTCTTCGGCGTACAGGGCCCGCTGGTGCTCGGCAAAGGCCTTCACCGTGTCCTTGAGTTGGGCCTTCGCGACCTTGTCTCGAAGCGGAGAGGCCGGCACCGTCGATCGCGTATCCAGCCGAAACGAACCATCAAACGGCACCTGAAGTGGACTATCGATTCGTGTGTCCATGTAGCCTCCTCGCCACATCCTACGTCAGCGTCGTGGGATGAACCAACGGTTGTGGAACGGGCAGCCGCCCGGTCTAGTGGCGGCGACCACTCCACCGTCGGCGAAGCGTCGCGGCTCGGTCGAGGTCGTGGAGCGGTGGCGTGATGTCCGCCGGATGGGGGCGCTTGGTGACAGGGGTGGCGGTGCACCAATGAAGGCCGAGGGCGGCGTCGACCCGGGCTGTGAGGTGTGGCGTTCTGGGGGCCGTCTCGGTGGCAAAACCGTCATCATCCAAGGCGTACGTTCCCTTCCGATTCCGAAGGGTCGGTGGCCGGTCAGGGGAGAACGCGAGGACTGTCTCGCTGTCATGCAGGCGCGCAAGGGGGCCATGACCTTGCGCTGCACGGTTGCAGAGTATCTCCGCCCACACGATAGCCTTGGCGCCAGAGACTTCTCCGTGGTGACAGGCGGTCACGAGCGTTGAGGCGTGCTGGGCCGACATGACCGTACCGTCGACCGACCAGCGTGCGCCGGCGAGCGCGCGCGAGAGATGCCAGGGATCATGTTCGAGAAGGAGCGTCGTGAGCGTCGTCGGGCAGGTCTCTGAGGAGACAGCTTCGAAGAGGTCGGTCAGATCATCGGTGTGCGCCACCCGATCGCGTACAGCGCATGCGACCACCCGCGCTAGGTGATGAGGCAGGATCTCTGCACCAAACTGACACCGCTCAAGCTGCTCCAGCACCGAGGCACATCGGCTCAAGAGGGGACGTTGGGCGCTCAGACGGTCCATGAGCGTGGTGAGGCGTCCATCACCCGTGTGGCGACAGCCGCGGAGCGCTTGCTGCACCATGCACACACCGGAAGGAATGATGCTTCCGGCCGCATAGGCCCGCTCATCTGCCGCTGCGAAGTGTGCGAGCGCCGCGTTGAACCGTCGTTGGGCATCCGGAGGGAGGTCGGCCGTCCATGGGGCGAGCATGCGCTGCTGTGCGGTCGAGAGGGTGAGGACCGTGGTCGGCACTGGACGCTCGGTGAGCGCAGGTGTGGCCACATCGTGGCGTCGTCGGCTGACCTCATCGAGATGCTCCAAGATGCGGTCCTGCCAGTCGCGCGCGAGGTCACCGGGCTCAAGGGTGGCGATGAGCGTTGAGAAGACGCGCCGCGCCTCAGCGCCGATGGTCGTGCCCTGCGGGTCGCGTACATGGAGCATGACAATGCCCGATCGGACGAGCACAAAGGCTTCGTGGTCTGCGACGATCAGAAGCGCGTAGAGCAGCTCGGCGACGAGGGGGGGATCGAGCGTATAGACTTGCTCTTCGCACACCCAGCGTGGTTCGGCGCCTAGTAGCCAGTCCATCATGTCGCGCAGTGCAGAGGCATGGGGGCTGCGAAGCCCTTCGCTAAGTGGTGTGCGGCCACGTACGGCAACGCCCATCTGGGCGCGCGTCGCGTCCACGAGCTGGGCAATCACGCGGTGTGTGGGGCTCGATGCTGCCAAGGGACACGGCCATGGGTCGAGCAAGGCGTGGAGAAGCTCATTGGGGATCTGGTGAAGCCGACCGCATGCAGCAAGGGCTAGCCAGGGCGCAATGCTATGGGACGCATCCACGTAGTGGCCGTCCATCGCCCACCTTCCATCGGCTGTCAGCGACCACCGACGGCCCGCCCTTGACCCGAGGTCGAGCTGGGGGGTGGTGGTCTCGAGACGCTCGGTTGTCGCGTCGGGAAGGATCTTTATTTGCAGCAAAGCATGCCTCGTGGTGGACACCTTCTAACCGGGGGTCAAGCTTCGCGGTGGATTGACGGCCACAGAGTGGCTAGTAGCGCGCAACAACCGCCGTGGGGGAACCATGACCTCGTCCCAGAAAGACATCGACGTTTCCTATTCCGTGTCCAACGAGTTCTTCGAACTCTGGCTCGACAAGAACATGCACTACACGAGCGCAAGCTACGAGTACGAAGGGCAGTCCCTCGAAGACGCCCAAGAGGCCAAGATCAAGCGCCTCGCAGACTTTGCCGAAGCCGACGGCTCCTCGGTCATCCTCGACATTGGCTGCGGGTGGGGCTCAGCAATCGAGTACCTCGTCAACCGTCGCGGCGTAAAAGAGGCGCACGGCATCACCCTCTCGACGGCACAGCTCGAGTGGTGTCATCAGCGCAACCTGACGCGCGCCAAGATGTTCTTGCAGGACTACGCCACCTACGAGCCAGACTTCAAGTACGACGGCCTCATCTCCATCGAGATGATCGACCACCTCTGCTCCCCGGCGCAGGCACGTGCTGGCAAGGCCGTGTCGATCTACCGTCAGTACTTCAACACCTTGGCCAAGTGGGTGGAGCCAGGCGCCTCCTTCGGGTTCCAGGCGATCCTCAGTGACAAGGTGCCTCGTAAGCGGAAGGACGCGGAAGACCTCGCCTTTACGGCAGACGTCATCTTCCCCGGCGGCCGAAACCCTCGTCTCGAAGAGCTCGTTCAGGCGGTTCGACCCAACTGGGAGATCGAAGAGCTCGTCATGCAGCGCACCGACTACCGCAAGACCACGGCCGAGTGGCTCCGCCGCATGCGCATGCACGAAGACCACATCCGAAAGACTTGGGGCGACCAGCTGTTCGACGACTACGACCGCTACCTGTCGACCTGCGTCCGCGGCTTCGATCTCTTCTGGTGTGGCGACGTCCAGATGAAGCTGCGTCGAGTCTGATTCGTGGCTGGGGACGCACTGACGGTCAGTGCCGGCTTACTTGCCTATGTGGCATTGACCCTGCTTTTGGTGTCCATCTTGGTGGGCTACCGGAGCGTGCTTGTCCTCCAAGGCCGTCCTGCAAACACCTTCACCCCGTCGGGTGAAGATGTGGGGCCGTTCAGCCAGCGCCTCTGTCGCGCGTACCTCAACTGCGTCGAGAACCTCCCGCATGCGGGAGCACTCATGCTGCTCTCGCTCGTTTCGGACCAAGCGGCTGTTGTAGCGCCGCTTATGGGGGTCTTTGTGGGCGCGAGATGGTGCCAGTCATTGGTCCACTTGGCGTCCATCCACCCTGCTGCGGTCATCGTTCGATTCACGTTTTTCGTGCTTCAGATTGGCATCGAGGCGTATTGGCTCGTCATGTTGGTGAGGTCGATCTTCGCATGAACGCACCACACACATGGAAGGCTTGGATTCCGGTTCTGGTCATTCCCATGGTGGGCCTTGTCTTGTCGTGGTGTGCAGGGGGCACCCGACTCGTCGGTGTCTGCATCGTGGCCTTCTCGATGCAGGCTGCGGCGGGGTTCGTGGCCGTGCCCGCACGTGATGAACGGGCGTACGATGCCGTCGGAACGCTGACCTACCTCACAGTGGTCGTGATGGCGCTCTGTATGGCAGAGCAATGGACGCCCCGCTCGTGGGTACTCGCGGTGTGCGTCACCCTCTGGGCGCTACGGCTCGGCAGTTTTCTTGTTCGCCGCATGATGCGCGAGGGGGGCGACGGCCGGTTTGATGAGCTCAAGACCTCACCCCCGCGGTTCGCCATGGTCTGGGCGCTTCAGGGACTCTGGGTCACGTTGACCTCCTTGGCGGCCACATGGGGCATTCTGTCCGGTATGGGCAACCCAGACAGCTCGTGGGAGTGGGCTGCCCTGATGGTCGGTGCGGGGGTGTGGATGACGGGCATGTTGCTCGAGCTGGTGGCCGACCTGCAGAAAGAGAGCTTTCGGGCCCGTGCGAAGAATGCTGGCCGCTTCATTCGAACGGGGCTGTGGGCGTGGTCTCGGCACCCCAATTATGTGGGCGAGATGCTTCTCTGGTTCGGGATCTACCTCATGGTGCTCCCGGCCCTTGAAGGCATGAGCCACATCGTTCTGATCTCGCCGATCTTTGTGGTGGTGCTGCTGCGGTTCATCTCTGGCGTGCCGTTGCTGGAGGCGCGCGCCGATGCCCGCTGGGGCGATGACCCCGCCTACCAGGCTTACAAGGCACGAACCCCCCTCTTGATCGGGATTCCCGGCAGAGGACGATCTACATGAGCGCGTCGCCCGTGTCTCGGCGTGGTGAGCGACGTGTGGTCTTTGGTCTCGGGGGGCTGCTCCTGATGGTCGGGCTCGTCGGCGCGTTCGGCGCGGCGGGCTGGGTGGTGCAGATGGAGCGTCTGCGGCAAGACTTCGATGTCGAGCTTCAGCCCTGGCAGACGGCGGAGATTCCTCTGCCAGTGGCAGGGGACCTCTTGTTTATGCGTCGCCGTGCGGACCCTGACGGCGATGTGTGGGAACGACGGATCCGCTACCGCCTGCCCTCCGCGCCGGGACTGGAGCTCCCGCTGCCGGATGCGCCCATCGAGCAAGTGACGGGTGTGTCGTTATGGCCCACAGGCGAGGACCTCCAAGTGGTGTTCGCCGACCCACACGCCACCACCGTGATGCATCTAGGGCGTGGGGTCAGTCGGCGGGTGCATCCCCATGATCGGGGCGCATGGGTGGTCGACGTCGAGGGTGTAGGCAACGATGGATCAGGGCGTGTGCTTAAGATTGAAGGGCACACGGTGTTCGTTCCCACAGTGCCCGCGTCGGTGGAGCATGTGGAACCGTGGCCGCCCGAGACATGGGTTGCGCACGGGGAGCTGGAGCAGACCTATTGGGGAGTGTCGCTGGTCTCGCCTGCGCGCGCGCGTTGAAGCACCTCGCGCACGGCCGAGCCTCCCAGAACTACGCCCACTCCAGACATTCCGACAAACGCCCCATAGGCGAGGATTCTGGCGGCGAGGGTCGCTGCCGCTGCCTCGGGGGCAGGTGCACCACGCGCCACGAGTGCCATGGTGCCCGCGGCCTCGTACCCCCCGGCACCACCCGGCGTGGGAGAGAAGGTCATGGCCCCCACAATGGCGAGCACGAACGAGAGCAATGTGCCCAGGTCATGGGGAACCCCTGTCCACTGGGAAAACAACCGATCCAGCAAAACCAGTAAGAGACCCAGATCGAGTGCGGTGAGGAGGAAGGCGAAGCTCGCGTGTCTCGGGCGCTGGGTGAGCGCATGGACGGCTTCTTGGATTTGTCGGGCGTGTTCCCGCGGAAGAACGCGCGAAGCACCCCAGAGCAGGGCGCATGCGCCCACGAGCCAAGAAAGCCAGGTGAGCAGAGGGTTCCCTGGAAGAAGTGGTGCGGCAAGAAGCGCGAGAACGGCGACATCGAGGAGGCGTTCGGTAGCCGTGATGAGGACACCGGTGGCCAGGGTTGTCCCGGTGAGGGTCTTCAAGATGACCGGTCGTGCCACGAGGCCCAACCGAAGTGGGGCGAGGAGGTTGGCGAGAAAGCCCACACTGAAACATGCCATGGCCGCCCGTATCTGGTGTTCATTGGGGATGAGCACGTGAAGACGGACGGCGCGAAGCACAAAGCGGACACAGCTCAACGTCACGACGAAGACCATGACGTCGCCTCCGAGCCCGCTGGGCCAGAGGTCTGCCAACGCATGAAGGTACGACATCAGCGCTCGTTCTCGCGCTCGCTGATGTAGATATCGAGGTCGACCATGCCGTCAGCACCGGTACGCAGGGTCAGGTTTCGTGCAGCGGTGGTGCTCAGCACCGAGTATTCCGCCTCTGTCCACTGGACATAGTAGCGGCGCGTGCCCGTTCCTTCGGGAATCCACATCTCAGCTTCATACGTCTGATGAAGCACATTGGCGCCTTGCTCGCCGCTGACACTCTCGGGAAGCCAGCCCCGGCTGATGATGGCTTCTGTCCCATCGGTGAGCGTGACCCAGCGGTAGGTCTTCAGAAACTCGTAGCTGAAGTCGAAGAAGAGTGCGCGGCGCTCGATGTCGTTGCGCACCGTGACCTGGCTGCCGTCACCCCCTCGAAAGGTATCGGCATCGCCATCGATGATGGTGCGGATGTAGGAGGTTGCCGTCGGGGAGACGGGGGTGACGTCTTCAATCAAGATGTAGTGGTCGACATGGCGGGCAATAGGGTGTTCGCTGAAGTGCGTGACCCAGAAGGCTTCAAGACCTGCCACATCACGACCAGGGTTGATGACTTCGTCGACATCGGCCTGTGTCAGGAGGGGAGGTGTGCCATTTCGATCGTCGAGGGAGGCATCGGCATCGAATGTGGAAAGCTCTTGCGCGAAGGCTTCGGTGATCGCTACTGCCGCCGCGTCATCAAGGGGGACACTACGCCAAGCGTCCGCTCCGTCGACATCTTCGAGGACGGTCTGCGACAAGCACCCGCCGAGCAGAGCACCCATCAAGGGCAACATTCGCGTCGTCGGCCAGCGAGGCGGTGTATGGTAACGGTCGATTGAGGTTGGCATGCGGTGGTGGCCCTTGATGTGTTGCGCGTGCGCGGCATCTGTCGCGGAACCGATGCTGGATTCCAGTGGTCGGGACAGCGCAGGGGTGGGGGGAGATGGAGACGTCCCCGTGCCCAGCGTTTTCACGCCGCCCGAAGATTGGGGGGCGGGCTTTGCGGACGTATCCGGTTCGTTGCGGGAGGACCTACCGTTTGACCCTGGATCGGCAAAACCCAAGATTCTCAACCCATCTTGGCACCTCATCGCGATGGGGGATGTCGATGGGGATGGCATCCCGCAGGTTGTGGTGACCCATCGAGCCCAAGAGAGTGGGCTCCCGCCCGTTCGGCGGGCCTACCGTTGGGAGGATGCGGGACTTGTGGCAGACGAGGTCTTGCAAGCAGATCTGGATGTTCACAACTCCGAAGTGGTGGGACTTGTCGACCTCGATGGTGATGGACGTATCGACCAGATCGGTCATCGATTGAGCGAGTGGGTGAGATACGGACGGGAGACGGGAGGGTTTACGGATCCTCACGCGCTGGAGGCGGGGTGGTCTGACGCGTCCTTTCTCGCGGGCATGAGCCTGTTCGATGTCGATCGAGATGGCTGGCTCGACATTGTCATCGGCGCCAGTGGGTGTGCAGGTGAGCTCGCGGTCATGCGTCGCACTGGGCTTCGGGAATGGACGCTGGATACCGAGCGGATGCAGCCGTGGGGTACGCCACTCCGAACTGACGCGATTCAGAGCCTGCGCCTGAGCGATGGTAGGCATGCCCATGTCGCCGTGGCTGCCTCTTGCGAAGTGCTCGATGCGCATCCGGGATTTGTGGTGGAGAAGGCACACGATGGCCCGTACGTGCCGACGCCCCTCACGGGTCCAGACGCATGGTGGAAGCTTCAACCCGCGACCGCAGGGGCGCCGTTCACCCGGGTCATGCCCATGGGTGCTGCGGTAGCCGACCTCGATCAGGACGGATTTCTCGATCTGAGCTTGAGCCTCGCGGCACCATGGTTGGCGGTGTTGCAGGGTGACGGACAGGGCGGGTTCACAACCGTGCTGACGCCCGGCATGGAGTTTCCAACCAGCCAACGCCAGCCCACGATCGAACAGCTCGGTTGGGCGATTCAGCCCCTTGATCTCGATCTAGACGGTCGGATGGACCTTCTTGTGACACTCGGCGATGACGAGTCGAGTTTTCTGGGGTCCCAAGGAGAGACCTTTGGTGCGTTCGCGCTCTGGAACGGAGGTGAGTTCGACATGTGGCCCGTGGCCGCGGACATCGGGCTCGCGGACGTGGGTAGTATGCGGGGGTTGATCGCCTACGATGTGGGTTCCGATGGGGACGCGGACCTCTTAATGGCGGGCTTTGGGGGGCCGAGTCGGGCGGTGGAGAATCGTATCGCGACCGGTGGGCAAGGCCTCTCTGTCGGTCTTCGTGGCACCGTATCGAACCACTTGGGTATCGGCGCGCGGGTGCGGGTGATGGCTGCGGGGTTGAACGATCAGGTGGCGATGATGGGGCAGTCCGCGGGCGTCAATGGCCTTGTGCCCACGCAGCTCTTCTTTGGGATGGGAGAGGCAGACCTTGCGGAGGTTCGGGTGGACTGGCCGAGTGGGATCGTCCAGACGCTCACCGAGGTTGAGCCGGGACAGCACCTGGTGATCGAAGAGCCGCGTGTGGTGGATGTCATGCCTGCATCGCGCCATGTACTGGCAGATGGCACTGACGAGGCCAGTGTCTGGGTGCGTCCAGAGCGGGGCGGGCTGGCCGAAGTGGTGGTGCGTGTCGATGGCGAGCCGCAACCGCTCGAAGCGTCCGAAAAGGGGGTCTTCGTGGCGCGTTGGTCGCGAACGAAGGTCGGCGCAGCCGTGATAGAGGTGCGCATTGATGGTGAACCGCTCGAGGTCCGGCCTCGTGTCTGGTTCGACAGCCCATGACCGCTGCAGGAGACCTTCCATGACGTCCTTTGCCTACCGCCGGCGGGTGTCTTTTCATGAGACAGATGCAGCAGGCATCATGCATTTCTCGAACGTGCTGAGGCTGTTCGAAGAGGCGGAACATGCCTTCTTCCGTCACCTTGGAACCAGCGTGTTTCAGCCCGAGTCCGACGGGTCCTACCTGAGCTTCCCCCGGGTCACGGTCGGCAGTGAGTTCCTCCGGCCCTTGCGGTTTGAGCAGGAGGTCGACATCCAGGTGCATGTTCAGGCGCTGGGTCGAACGAGCATCACCTGGGGATTCGCCGTGGTCGACACGCAGGGAGAGACCGCTGCACGAGGCACCATGAAGGTGGTCTGCTCGCGCCATGACAGCCACACCGACGGCCTTCGGCCCGTACGCGTGCCCGAGGGGCTACGAAGCCTATTGACGCCGTATGTGGTGTCAGTTCCCTGACGGCAGAGGCAGGAGCACGCCGTCACTCTCGAGCCCGAAGGCGTTGACCTGCGAGAGGGCCCAGACGCCGTCTTGGGGTGTCCACGCGGTGGTTGTGCCGGGGAGGATGGTGGACAGCTCCCATGTGCCATCGTTGGACCCTTCGTAGAGCACGAGAGCCCGGCGGTCTTTGGCCTCGATGCGAATCTCGTCACCAGCGGCCGTGACGACGGGTGGACCAGGTTGTTGTCCTCGGACGAGCGGCTGGGTGAGCGTAGGTTCGACATACAACGGTGCGAGGGCAGTGCGGAGTCCGGCTTGGTTGGTCAGCAGCGCCTCGGCCCGAAAGTGGATGTGGCCCTGTGCGCCGACCTCGCGAAGGACAGTGATCTGCGTCACCAACTCTTGGGGCGTCCATGCGCTCGATGACCCCACGTTGCTGGGGATCAGACCTGGAGAGACGTGGATGGTGTCGGGGAGCGTGTCGCGCCACCACTGGGCAAGCGCTTCGAAGGGCTGACCGGAAGAGGTCGTGGGCCAGTAGAGCTGTGGACCGAGATCGTCGACCCACCCGGCATCTGCCCAGACGAGGGGATCCGAGAACAAGGCCTCGAACTGGTCGAGGCCAACCACACCTTCTGGCTGTCCGGGCCGGTAGATACCGAACGGGGAGATGCTGAGACGCGCCGAGGGCCGATGGGTCAGCACGGTCTGATGCAGTCCCTCGACCAGGTCATGCACATTCTGTCGTCGCCAGTCGTCACGGGAAAGCGTGCCACCCGCGTTCTGGTAGGCCGACCATGTGAGGGTGTCGGGAAACTCGGTCGAACCGTCGGGGTAGGGGTAGACGTAGTCGTCTACATGCAGACCATCGACGGCGTAGCTGTCGAGCAGGTCCGCGACCACGGCACGCACGTGTTCCCGGACGACAGCGGCGCCGGGATCCATCCACTGCTGGCCGTCGTAGGTGTGGGTGTGCTCGGGGAACCGAAGGGCCATATGGCCCTGGCCGTGAGCGGGGCTTGAGCTGACGCCCGCACGGTAGGGGTTGATCCATGCATGAAGCTCAAGCCCGCGCGCGTGGGCTTCCGTCAACGCGAACTGAAGAGGATCGTACCCCGGGTCGTTGCCTTCGACACCGGTCAGCCATCGGGACCAAGGCTCAAGCGCGCTGTCATAGAGGGCCCCCCCCGTGGGGCGGACTTGGTAGAGCACCGCATTGAGTCCAAGCTCAGCGGCCATGTCGAGGATGTCGGTCAGTTCTGCTTTCTGGGCGTCGGCAGAGAGGCTGGTGGAGCTCGGGTGGTCGAGGTTGTAGACCGTCGCGACCCAGACCCCACGGAACTCGCGCGGTACGCCGGGCACCTCGATCGTGTCTGCGGCCACCGGTTCGGTGACAGACCCCGTTGTGGTGTCGTCGGTCCCAGGCTGGGACACGACGAGATTGGGGGAGGGCGCACATGCGAGGACCATGACCGCATAGACAGGGAGGGCGAAAGGTCGTCGCATAGGGCTCCTCAAGGCGTTGCCCCGGGGCAGTGGCCCCAGAGAGGTCAGCCTTCGAAGGTGATGCTGTTCATCTTGATGGCTTCGCTGAGCTGACCGCTGCGGCTACCGCAGGCCTCGATGGCCTTGAGGATGTCCATCCCCTCGGTGACCCGGCCAAACACGGGGTGCTGCGAAGGGGTCTGGCGGTCCCACCAGTCGAGAAAGCTGTTGTGCGCCGTGTTGATGAAGAACTGCGCTCCGCCGCTGTTTGGGCGACCGGTGTTGGCCATGGACAGCGTGCCAGGCTCGTTGCTGAACTTGGCATCTGGCAGAAACTCGTCTTGGATGTTGCCACGTGGGCTGCTGCCGGTGCCGGCGCGTGGGTGGTTGGGGACGGTGCTGTGTGCGCAGCCAAACTGGCACATGAACCCGGGAATCACACGGTGAAAGTGGATGCCGTTGTAGAAGCCATCGTTGACGAGGTCGATGAAGTTCTGGGCAGTGATGGGCATCTCTTCAAGGAAGATCTCTGCCTTGAAGGTTCCTTTATTGGTATCGAACACGGCGACGGGGTTGGCCATGGGGGCCTCCTGCGTGAGGGTGACGGTCGTGGGTAGCACGTCAGAGGCCTCATGCCCTCCCACGATCAGTCGCGTCGTCGACGTAGTCCGGCCACCAGGAGTGGAATGACGATCATCATGACGCGGGAGGGACCGCTTCCGTTGGAGCAGCCGCCCTCACAACCATCGCCGGTATCGGAACAGCCCGCGCCGTCTGCGCCGTAGTCAACGGTCCCGATCTGGGCGAAGATACCCAAGAAGTCACGTCCTGGACCGGCTCCACCGACGACGAGGTCGGTCAGCCCGAGTCCTTCGATGGCGGGTAGCGGGAAGTTGATGCCGCCGAGCAGGTCACCGAGCAGTGGGGCCACGAGCTGCTGCACGAGCCCGTTAAAGCCGTCCTCGACGTCTTGGTTCGCGTCGGGTTTGAGGTCGTTGTACACCACTTCAGCGCCGATATCAGCGGGCTCAAAGTCGATGAGGACATCGAGTAGTCCTGTCTTTCCGTCAAACGCGAGGTCAATGGCTGCATCGGCTTCGAGGTCGAGCCCCACCACCCGCGTCATGCGACCATCGAGCTCGGCATAGAAGTCGAGACCGAGCTGCTCGACACCGATTTCGATGGCGCTGAGACCATCCGTGACGGCAACCGGGGGCTGAACGGGTCGTGTATCGATGATGAGGTCGCTGCTCGTTGGGAACAGGTCATTGAACGCGCCGCCTGCCAGAATTCCGAGCAAGCTCGTGTTGATGGGAAGCGGAAGGTCGACGGGACTCTGGTCCGAGGAGATCGTCTGGCAGAGAAGACCGGCGCGCCACACGGCGTACATGGCCTGGTTGATGAAGTCATCGTTGGCGAAGATGCCGGCATGATGCGTCAGCCCGGCAATGCCCTCTCCAATCAGTGGGTAATCACGGAAGGTCTGTAGGCTGAGACCGTCGTCAAAGGCGGAGACGCACGGGTCGGCCGGCCCACCGTCGAAACTGCCCGCGAGCTCGAGTCGTAGGCCCTCGGGCGAGATGTCAAAGGCATCGGGATAGATGCTCACCACGAGCGGATTGCCGAGAAGGTCGATCTCCTGCGTGATGGTGGCTTGGGCAAACGCGTCTTCGAGGAGGGTCTCAAACTCTGGCAGCAGGGCGTTGAGCTGGTCTGCGATGATCGGGTCGACGACGTCGAGGAGCAAGCCTGCGAGCCCACCGTTGACACCGAAGAAGTCGAGCACATCGTCGACCGCCTCGATGAAGTCGCCCAAGAAGCAGCCGGAGCTGTTGAACGAGTCGCCATTGAACGAGAGATCGTACTGGAGCGTGCCAAAGTTGACGTCGAGGATCTGGCCCTTGGGCCCCTGCACCAGCTCGAGGCCGATGGAGGCATCTGCGGTGATGGTCAGAGGGTCGAGGTAGATGTCGCAGTATTGACCGATGCTGATGAACTCGAGGGCGTCGGCTTCGGCGTAGACATAGATGGGGTCTGCTGGACGGCCGACCTCGACCACGGCGGTGAGCTGCAGCGTCAGCTCATCTTCACCGGGGATGACGTCGATGTTCGGAATGTCGAGAAAGACGTTGATGTCCTCGACGCCATAGGCCCAGTAGTAGAGCTCGAAGTCGAACAGACCGAGGTCAATCTCCTCCGAGTCGGAGTCACCGATGTTGGGAATGTTGATCACCGGCGGAAGCAGCTCGTAGACGATGGACTCCAGCGCGTCGAAGCCCTCTGGGGTGAGGTCGACGAGCACGGCCGGTGTGATGTCGGCGCCGGCTGGCCAGTCGGCCCATGCAGGGCAGGTGGTCAGCAACGCCGCTCCAACGAGGGCGGTTCCAGCAGCATTCAGTGTGGCGCGCATGGCGATCTCTCTGAGGTCAAAGGTGCGGGGATGGTAGCCGAACTTGGGCCGGCCTACAACGTCCTTGCGTCGTGGTGGGCGGCGCTACGAGGTCCGTTCGTCGAGGAGCGGGAGCAACGAAGCTCCCCAGATGCAAGGGTCAGGCATGGGGTGTTTGGTGAGGTCGAGCATCATGCAGATGCTGTCCCAGTCTTCGACGGAGGGCCTGCGACCCACCCCGATTGCCGGTGCCCAGTGTTCGGGTTGATGAAAGTCGGGTCGGTCGCCGGGGAGTGCCTGGCTCTGACACCACCGCCGCGCGTCGCCGCTGCCATGAATCGCCACGCTGATGGTGCGTTGGGGCAGAGCGGCATCGTCGGGGAGGTGCACCGTTGCGGTGCCACTCCACCATCGGCCGCGACGGGTTGAGGTGTAAGCGACCGGGTGCACGTCCTCTTTTGCCCGGCGGATTGTGTCGAAGGAGAGGTCGAGGTGATGTCCATGCGGTCCGAACTCCACTTCGAGGTACCGTGTTCCCCCGAATCCAACGAAGAACTCGAGGACCTCGAAGGTCCAGAGACGAGGGGTTCGACCGGCGGGCAAGGGGGGCGCGGGGTCGCCATAGGTGGGAGAGACCCAGCCGAGGTGCAGCCGCTGTGCCTCCACCCAACACCACGTCACGGCGTGGTTCGAGCGGGGGAGTGGCTCGCCGGTCCACTCAGACTGAATGCAACGGATCGTAGCCATTCTCGCCTCTGTTTTGGTGCAATGGGACTAATGCGTGGGGCGTAGTCCTACCGCTGGTAGGAGGTTGCAGGGAAGTGGTGACAGATGGATGCTTACCTTGCTATGCTTTTTAGGCTATATGGTGGTTGTCGGGAATTGACCGGTCGGCCAATTGCGATTGAGTTTTACGAAACCGAACTTCTTATCCGGTAGATATGAAGTCTGGAGGTCGGGATGAACCAGAAGATTGTGAACGCCAGCGAAGAGCAGGCACGTGAACTCATGGAGAGTTCCCGAGAGACCACGTGGCAGGGCAAGGGATTTTTGCGCAGCCTGTTTCTCGGTAGTCTGAATGTCGACTGGATCGACCCGTTTCCCGAGACACCCGTCTCGGCCGAATTCCAAGCGTTCTACGAGAAGCTAGAGGCGTTTCTTGAAGAAGAAGTCGACTCTATCGAGATCGACGCCACGGGCGAGTACCCGAAGCATGTGGTCGACGGCTTGTTCAAGCTCGGCGCCATGGGCATGAAAATCGATAAGAAGTACGGCGGAAAGGGCTTCAACACGGTCGAGTACTGCAAGGCGCTCGAGCTGGTCGGACGCTATGACGGCAACCTCGTGGCCCTCATGTCGGCGCATCAGTCCATCGGTATTCCACAGCCGGTGAAGCTCTTTGGCTCCGAAGAGCAGAAGCAGAAATATCTGCCACCATGTGCCACGCGCTCCGTGTCTGCCTTCGCGCTGACCGAGCCCGATGTGGGGTCCGATCCCGCACGCGTCGGCTCGACGCTCGATCGCGATGAGAATGGCGACTACATCCTCAACGGCACGAAGCTCTGGATCACCAACTCCACCATGGCAGACTTCTTGGTGGTGATGGCGCGTCATCCTGACACCAACAAGATCAGCGCGGTCATCGTTGAGATGGACTGGGAGGGCGTGGAGATCGTCCATCGCTGCCGGTTCATGGGCCTCAAGGCGCTCGCCAATGGCCTCCTGACCTTTAAGAACGTCAAGGTGCCGAAAGAGAACATGCTCGGCAAAGAAGGCTGGGGCCTTCGCATTGCGTTCACCACGCTCAACGTGGGCCGGCTCTCCATTCCTGCGGCATGTGTGGGTGCGAGCAAGCTCATCATGGAAGAGATGCGCGTGTGGTGCAACGAGCGTGCCCAGTGGGGTCGACCCATCGGCAAGCATGAGGCGATCACCCACAAGCTGGCTGACCTTGGTGCGACCACCTACGCGATGGACACGCTGTCGACGCTGGCGAACGAGCTCTCCTTGCGGGACGACTACGACATTCGGCTCGAGGCTGCTGCAGCCAAGGAGTGGTGCACAACCCGCGGTTGGGACATGATCGACGAGGCCATGCAGATTCGCGGCGGTCGTGGCTACGAGACGGAGCAGTCGCTTCGGGACCGCGGTGAGCGGCCAGTCGGCATCGAGCGCAACATGCGCGACAGTCGCATCAACCGTATCTTCGAGGGTTCGTCCGAAATCATGCACTTGTTCATGGCGCGCGAGCTCCTCGACAAGCACCTGAAGCTCGGCGAGGTCTTCATCGATCCGAAGCGCAGCATGAGCGACAAGATCGCAGCGCTGCCTGCCGCTGCGGCATTCTACAGCACCTGGTACCCCAAGCTGTGGCTCGGCTGGCTCTTCCGTCCGAGCTACGACAAGTTTGGCTCACTGGCCAAGTACCTCAAGTTCGTGGAGGCCAACAGCCGCAAGTTGGCACGCAGCATGTTCCACGCGATGATCTGGTATGGCAAGAAGCTCGAGACCAAGCAGGCCTTTGTCTTCCGAGCCGTCGACATCGCGATGGAGCTTTTCGTGATGGCGGCTACGGTCATTCGTACCCGCAAGCTCCTCGAGTCGCGTGCGCCCGAGGGGCGTGCTGCGGTGGAGCTCACCGACATGTACTGCCGCAACGCGCAGCGGTATGTGGATGCGCGGTTTGCAGAGCTCTGGAACAACGACGACGACAAGAAGTACCAGACCGGTCGTGCTGTGCTCGAGGGCCGTCACAGTTACCTCGAGCCGGTTCGCACGTGGCAGGGGCCTGCGGTCGCCGAGGCCGAAGAGGTCGCGGCACCGTCCGAAGGCGAGACGGCAGCCAAGTAGGCGGCCCGACGTCCAAACGACAAGAGCCCGCTGTCCCCTAGGGGAGAGCGGGCTCTTTCTGTTTGGCGGGTCTCACTCGGTGCGAGAAGGCGCCTCATCGGTCTGTGCTTCTTGGTCTTCATCATCGAGGGCATCGCCCCAGAAGGCCTCTTCGCAGTCGTCGCAGTGCTCGTCCGTGCCAATGATGTCCACGATCTCGTCATCGGTGACGGGGCGGTCCGCGTCGACGGCTTCGCCGGCAAAAGCTGCCGTTGACATCATCATCAGTGCTGCGAGTGCGATCCGCATGGTGTCTCCTCGGTACACTGTTGAATACGGCTGTGCGGGCGGTGGCCTTAAGGGCTCAGCGAAAAAAACTTCACCGAGACCTCCGTTGCATTCGCAACGACATCCGGGTCACCGGACGGGCGAGCTCCATACGCCACACACCCGCCATCCCAGGATGGGTGCGGGTGTGGTGTCCTTTATGCAGGTGGGGTCTGGGGTAGTGGGCCTATGCCTAACGGTGGCCGCTTCTACCCGGTGGTCTGGAGCTGGGTGGCTCCAAACACAAAAAAGCCCGCCATCCCCGGAGGGAGGCGGGCGGGTGTGAATGGGGGTGTTTACTCGGTCTTGGACGGTGCCCCATCGGCCTCGCTAGCGCATGTAAGGAAGCCTTCATCGTTCGTGGAGCATGCGACCTGCACCACGCTGTCCGTCATGGCGCCGTCATCGAGAGCGTGTGCGTCACACACACGGCTAAAGCTGTCCGGGCTGTCAATGCGGATTTCGCAGGTACTGGTAAGAACCCAGACATCTCCGGTTTCGACAGACGTCTTGAAACCTGCGAAGCTCTGGGCCTCGTCAGCGAGTGCGGTGGAGGAAAGGCCAAGGGCGAGAGAGAAAGCGATGATTGAGCGCATGTGCGACCTCACGGTTTGTGGTGTTCACATACAGCTACGGCATTTGGTGTCGCGGACATGAGGCCTTGAGGGCATGCTGGCTTGGAAAGTTTGTGTTAAGGGCGTCGGGTTGGGGCAAGAGGACGTCGGAGTCGAGGGATTTTGATGAGTATTTGTAGACATTCGACCATCATTATTGTTGCGGGCGTGCTCTCGGGTTGCGTCACCGATTGGGTCAACGAGGCAGATGTCTCCGCGTTGACGGGCGACACCGACCTTGTCGAGGGTGCAGAAGACAAGACGCCAGAGGCTGATGATCCGGTGTTTGATACCGAGCCTCGTGACACGGGTGCCGACAATCAGTCCTTCGCATCCGGCGACACCCCATGGAACACCTGCGCAGAAGCGATGGCGTCCGACCCCGTTGACGAGGGGTACTTCAGCGGCTCGATGACTGGGTACAACTCTGCAGGCATGAGCCCGAGCTGCATCTCTCGGCCCACCAATGGGGCAGACGGCTACCACAAGGTCGTCATTCCTGCGGGTAAGACATTGCTTGCTGGGTTTGAGGGCTATGGGGCGAATGGCAATGGGGTCAACAGCCAGATCTACCTCATGACCAACTGCAATCAGGCGAGCAGCTGCCTCGTGGGCCGCGACTTGACGGGCTTTGATACCGTACCCGGAAGCGAGTTTGAGCAGATCTCCTGGCAGAACACCACCGGCAATGATGTCGAGGGCTACCTTGTGCTCGGCCTTCGTCAGTCCGGCGTCACAGCGCATAGCTTCGACTTCAGTCTGTCGTTTCAAGACTGACGCGGTCAGATCACTTCGGGCCGGCGTACCTCGTAATGGCAGAGGTTGCAGCGTAGCGGTCCGTTGCGCACCATCACTTTTTCGCTTGGGCGCATCCCGATGCGCTTGATGCCCGACTTGGGTCCGCTCAGGATCCAGGCCTCCCATCCAGCGAAGCGCTGCTTGATGTGTCGTCCGAGCTCGCTGTAGAGCTCTCCGACCGCGTCATGGTCCTCGAGTCGTTCGCCATACGGCGGGTTCGTCACGATGACGCCTTCTTGCGGCGTGGGCGGCTCACGCTCGGTCGCATCCGCTACCTCAAAGCGCAAGACATGGTCGAGGCCCAAGCGTCGTGCGTTGCCCTCGGCTGTGCGAACAAGACGGGCGTCGATGTCGGAGCCGAAGAGCGTGGGACAGTCTGCACGGACCTGATCCGCAGCGGCACGCCGTACCAGCGACCAGGCCGCGGCGTCATGGGCAGCCCACGCTCGAAGAGGCCATCGCTGTCGCTCCAGCCCCGGCGGACGGTTGAGTGCAATCGCCGCCGCTTCGGTCAAGATGGTGCCGCTTCCGCAGAATGGGTCGAGCAGGGGACGCTCGTTCGCCGTGCGTGGGGTCCACCCCGCATGCTGGAGGAGTGCAGCGGCGAGGGTCTCGCGCAGCGGCGCTTCACCGGCGCGACGCTGCCCTCCTCTAAGGTGTAGGGGACCCGTGAGATCGAGGTGGACACCCGCCGAGCCATCTCTAAAGCGCACCATGATGCGGAGGTCCGGGTCTGCATCGACATCGGGGCGGGACCCTCGGCAGCGACGAAGACGATCGACCACTGCATCTTTGACCACACGTGCGCTGTAGCGTTCGTCGCGAAGCCTTCTGCTCGTGCCTGCAAAGCGGACGGCGAAGGTGAAGTGGTCGTGCAGGTGGTCTTCCCAGGGGATGGTAGAAAGCCCGTCGTAGAGGGAGTCGGCATCAGAGACCTGCAAGCGACCGAGGCGTAGCAACACGCGGCTGGCGAGGCGGCTGTGCATGGCGGCATGGTAGCCATCCTTGACCGGGCCCAAGAAGCGCACGGCCCCTGGCTCCTCCACGACGCGCTGAAGGCCGAGCCGCTTGAGCTCCAAGGCCAACGCTGGCTCAAGATCACGCGGACAGGTGGCAATAAAGGTGAGCGCGGCAGCCATTTGTGATCCCTATGTGGCGGTCATGGAGTTGAGCAGGCATGTAGTCCACCCTACGCCTGCTGTCGTGAGACTGGAGGACACATGCGTGTTGCCCTCGTGAGTTGTGCCGAGCTCCCCGAGTGGGAGGTGGATGACCAGCCGCTGATCGATGCGCTGCGAGCGCTGGGTGTAGAGATCCACCAGCCCGCATGGGATGCGGAGGGTGAACCCTGGGAACAGTACGACCTCGCCATCATCCGAACGACGTGGGACTACTGGCATCGTCGAGACGCCTTCGTCGCATGGGCGCGGGCGACCGCTCGCGTCACCACCCTGTGGAACAGCCCAGAGGTCATTGGGTGGAACACTCACAAGGGCTACCTACGCGAACTGGAGGGGGAGGGCCTGCCGCTGGCGCCAACGCTCTGGGTCGATGAGGGCCCCGTGGCCGTGGCCCAGTTTCTCGCAATGGGGTGGGCCGAGGGATTTGCCAAGCCGCTGGTGGGTGCGTCGGCCTCCGACACGCTGCGCTTCTCGACGACACAACCCGAGTTGAAGGCGCTGGAGCGGTTGGTGTCTGACCGAAGCCCTCATGTCGGGGGCTTTATGATTCAGCCCTTTCTCCGGGATGTCATGGAGCTTGGTGAGGTCAGCTTGGTCTACCTTGGTGGCGAATGTACGCATGGGGTGCGCAAGATCCCCGTCCCCGGTGACTACCGTGTGCAGGACGACTACGGCGCCACCGACCAGCCGTGGGTGCCCGATGCCGCTGCCCGACGGATTGCCGAGCGTGCGCTTCAGGTGGCGCACACCCGGTTTGGGGCCGTGCACTATGCTCGGGTGGACTTGCTCCTGCACGAGGGGAATTGGGTGCTCAATGAGCTCGAACTGGTGGAGCCGTCCTTGTTTTTCCGTCATGGCGAAGACGCTGCCGAGCGGTTCGCGGCCTATGTGGTGAGCACGCTTGCGCAGGAGAACGGGCGATGATGGTGTGGTTGTGGATAGGTCTCGCGATGGCGGGCGATGCGTTGAGCTACACGCTGCAGCCTGCGGCGATCGCGGGCAAGGGCTGGCCCACCGTCGTGTTGATGCCCAACGTGCACGGTGATCTTGACGTCTCCGTGGAATGCGCCGGCCGTCGCTGGGGCGGGCCCACCGCCATCGCCCCCGCCTCTGAGGTCAGGCTCCCCCTCGAAGGTCTCGCCGATGGGGTCCATACCTGTTCGGTCTCCTTGTCACTCCACGCAGCCGATGGTTCCCAGGGGTCGATGGGCTTCGAGTTCGAGGCTGCGGTCCTACCGGTGCTTCAGCTGGAGGCGGGGACAGAGGATGTGGACCTTGTGGCACGGCGCGTAATGGTGCGCGCCGACCGACCCCTGCAGGAGGTCTCGCTCGAGGTGATGGGTCTCGAGGGTACGATGGTAGAGCGGGTTCCCGGAAGACCGGTGGGCAAGCTAGCCCAGCTCTCCTGGCAGACGGATGCCGAGGTCCTTCAGCTGCGGGTGACGGGCACGGACCAGTGGGGGCTACGCTCCCAGCTCACGCTGACCCCATGGAGCTACGCCATCGAACATGAGGATGTGGTCTTTGCCAGCGGCGAGGCCGAACTCCCTGCGGGGGAAGTCCACAAGCTCGAGGCGACATGGAGCGAGGTACAGTCGGTGCTCGCCCGGTTTGGCGATGTGGTGGACATCAAGCTCTATGTCGCAGGCTTTACCGACTCCGTGGGGTCGAGTGACGCGAATCAAGCGCTCTCGGCACGTCGGGCGCGCGCCATTGCCTCGTGGTTTCGGGCGCGTGGCTTTCGGCGTCCGATCCAGTTCCAGGGGCTTGGTGAGAAGGGGCAGGCCGTGACCACAGCAGATGGTGTCGATGAACCTCGAAACCGTCGTGCGATGTATGTGCTCGCGGCCTCTGCACCCATGGCGTCCACGTCGCTGCCGTTTGGCCCATGGCGGAAGCTGCCCTAGTCGGTCGGCGGCGGGGCGTCTTCGGGGGGAACCACAACGGGCTCGGCGGCTTGTGGCACGAGTGCCTCGGCCACGAACGTCGCGTGCTCCGAAAGGGTGCCGGTCCAGAAGCTCCAGGTGTGTCCATCGTCATGGGTGGACCACGTGTGAGCGATGCCGCGCGCTTCGAGTGCCTCGTGTAGCGCTTCATTGGGACCCAACCAGGTGCTGTCACGGGTACCGACGGTCAGGAGGAGCGGCGTGTTGTGAAGATCAGCACCTGCATCTCGGACACGATGGAGGACGGACCGGGCCTCCCAGGCCAGCGGTGCAGCGTCATAGGGTGCGAGATACTCGATGAGCGCCTTGCGGCTCGAGGCGTGGGGGAGGTCGACAGCACCGCTCCAAGACGTCACGGCGTCGAAGAGGTCCGGATGATCGAGCACCGCATTGAGGGCGCCTTGGCCACCCATAGACAGGCCGCTGATGGCCCGCCGTCCGTTGCTGGGTAGCGTACGGTCAATCCAGGGGAGCAGCTGCCCAGCGAGCCAAGAGGCCATGCGATGCGTGGGGACCTCTGGGCTGTCGAGCCACCAGCCGTGGGGTTCACCGTCTGGGGTCACAATGATGATGCCGTGCTCTGATGCGAGCTCTGCCAGCTCCCGGTGAGCGTGCTGGGACCAGTCGATCCAGCTGCCGTAGGCGCCATGGAGGACAATCCACACGGGTAGCCCTTCTGGTGGCACATCACGGGGAACCCATGCGAGCGCCGGGGAGGCGCCACGCCAGCTTCCGGCAGGCACCTCGAGTCGATACGCGGGCGCGGGCGGACGCGTCGATGTGGTGTCGTCGGTCGCCTCGGCCGAAGGAAACAGGAGCACTTCGCGCTGCAGCTGGGTGATCAGGTCTGCAGCGACCCACTGACCGCCAAGTCGCGTGAAGTGAATACCATCGTCCATACGCATACGGCCGGAACGACCACGGAACCGAACGCTGGCGAGGTAGTTGCCCTTTGCATCGGCAGAGATTTCTTCGGTGGACAGGTACCGGCCACCCGCCGCGAGGATGGTCTCACGGGTCAGCGTGTTGAGTTGCTTCATGCGGCCGTTGTACCGGTTGGGGCGCATCACGGGCATACCAATGAGCACTGGCAGCGCATTGGCGGATTTGCAGAGATCTGCGAACAGGTTGATGCGCCGCTGGTACTCTCGGTTCCAGCCCTCTGAGAAGAGGTCATGACGCCCATCGATAGGGCTGACGATGGGCTGTGCGTCGTTGCCACCGAACTGACCGATGACCAGGTCGGGTTGATGTTCTTCGATCAGACGACCCACCTCTTCGGGCCAGTCAAAGACATCGTCGCGGGTGAGGCCCGTGCTGACCTTGCCCTTTCGAAACACATCGATGTCGAAGGCCCCCAGCTCTCGTTCAAGCTCGGTACCTACCGCATATTGCATGCTGCTGGCACCAACGAGCAGTGCAGAACGCTTGCGCCCACGCTCGGCCATAGGGGCCCACCGGTCACCGGGGTCGACGTGCACATCGACGGGAGGAGGTGGGAGATCGTCGATCGGAACCGAACCACCGGCGCGTGCTTTCTTGAACCAGCGGGTGGTGCGGTCGAGAGGAGCGGTGGTCTCATCCATCCATCGGTAGAGGTCCGCCAGTCCCGTCGTCTCACCCAAGGATGCAGCGGTGTGCACGAGGCTGGCGGTGACCACGTGGGGTTCGTCTTGGTAGTCGAGCCAGGTCTTCAGCGGGTCTGCGGTGAACCCGGCCAGAAGGACAGCCGTGATGAGCACTCCGCCCAAGGTCGGACCAAGGGGGCTGGTGGAGCTGGGGGTCGCATCGACGGGACGGTATTTGTCTGTGACAGGCATGATGATGCTCGGTCTAGAAGGCAAAGTAGATGTAGGGGGCTACGTCTGCGGGCTGAAGTGCGATGATGCCCATGCCGAGGGCAGCCCAGAGCATGGGACGCCACATCATGGGGGTGGCCTCATGCATCGCGATAAACGCTCGGCGAATGTGCTGGCCCCAGAAGTTGAGGCCGAGCCCTACGAGCGCCACAGGAATCACCAACCACTCGATGCCGCGTCCCCACACCGAGCCCTCGAGGAGGACCGCCCAGTACGTGAAGCCCACTTCAAGGTCGGTGCTGCGGAAGAAGATGCGAGCGAGCACGACAAGATGGAAGGTGTAGAGCCAGCAGACGACGTGGTACCACCAGGGGTGCACGAGCTCTCGGGGGTTGATGCCCTTGGCCTTGCGACGGTCTTGGACGAGCTTGTACGCCACAAGTGCCACCCCGTGGACGCTTCCCCAGAGCATGAACTTCCACGCGGCGCCGTGCCAGATGCCGGTGACCCACATGACCACCATGAGGTTGAAGTAGGTCTTCCACCAGGGGCCCCAAGAGCCCCCCATGGGGAGGAAGACGTAGTCACGGAGCCAGTTGCTGAACGTCATGTGCCAGCGGCGCCAGAACTCTGCGATGTTGGTGGCACGGTAGGGTTGGTTGAAGTTGTCGGGGAGGTGGAACCCCATGAGGAGACCGATACCGAGCGCCATGTCGGTATAGCCACTGAAGTCACAGTAGATCTGGATGGTGTAGGCATAGGCGGCCACCAACAGCTCGAGTGATGAAAAGGACTCGGGCCCATTGAAGGCATCTTCGACGAGGTGTGTCGCGAGGTAGGTGGCGAGGATGACCTTCTTGAACAGGCCACTGAAGATCAACGAGACCGCTCGGGAGAGGTCGGGGATTCCCCGTGGGGCGGGTGCGTGAAGCTGGTCGAGGAGGTCGCGAGACCTGCAGATTGGACCAATGAGCACCTGCGGGAAAAATGCGATGTAGAGCAAGAAGTCGGTGAGTGACCGGGCGCGCGTACCGTACCCTCGATGCAGGTCGATGGTGTAGGTCATGCATTGGAAGGTGATGTACGAGATGCCGAGGGGAAGGAGGACCTCAAGGACCGGAAGGCCAGAGCTGACCCCTGCGACATTGGCAAGTGCCTCGACGTTGTCTCGGAAGAACCCGTAGTATTTATAAAAGCCGAGCATGCCGAGGTTGGCGAGGAGTGACGTGTTCAGCGCCGCTCGACGGGTGGACGCGGCCCCACTTGTGGCGATGAGCTCCCCACAGACGAAGTTAATGACCGATGTTCCGATGATCAGGCCGAGGAGGCGGAGGTCCCACTGGGCATAGAACCAGTACGAAGCCACGAGGAGAAACAGCTTGCGACCCATGGGGTAGGGGCGCAAGGCCCAGGACAGGCCGAGCACGGGCACGAAGAAGCAGAGAAACTCAAGGGTGGCGAACTGCACGGGCCTTCCCGGATCGGCGGTGAGCGGGCGTTAACGTGAGGCGTGATGCGGTGTCGGACAAGTCTCGTCCCCTCATGGCAGGGTCGACATGGGTCCAACAGAAGGTCTGCTTGGGGTGGGTGTGAAGCGCACGACCATCATCGCGGAGGTGCAGCAGGTCGCCGTTGCCTTGCCACCACCCCACGTGTACGCCATCTTTGCAGATGGCCCGCGGTGGCTGAGCGGCGTGATGAAGCGTGTGCCAAGTCTGCGGGCCCGATCGGCCGATTAACGACCACATCTGTGGTGTCTGTAGCAGCACCAGTACACCCCGCCCATCTGCCCAGAATGCGCGTGCCTGACCCCGTTGCGAGGGCCAGCGCATGATGGTTCTCGGATGTTGGGGATGCTCGAGGATGAGTCGTCTTGGCTGCAGGCTCCACGTGGTGAGGCCAAGTAGTAGGGGGGATGGGGATGCGGTACCCACCGAGAGCAACAGCAGATGTATGGCCCACATGAGGTCCTCCAACGCGGAGGCTCTGGTAGGGACCGCAGGTGGGTTCGCGTAGGAAATCGGTGCCGTTTCGCCCTATTCGAGCATGTCGCGCGCGATGGCTGCGGCCTCATTCAGAATGACATCAGGCGGCTCGGCATCTTCGTCGTCGTCGTCCCAACCGTAGTGTGCCATGCGGACCTTGCGTCGTGCCTCGGCAGCTGCGTCAGCCAAGTCGAGCTCGGCCTTTCGCTCCTTGAGGTTCAAGGGCAAGGTCTCGAGGGCTTCACGTCGTTCGCGCTCCCCAAGGTCCTCGGAGAGGAACCCGAACTCCAGCTCTTGCGACACACGCTCTGCCGAGCGTCGTGTGAGCTCCGCGAGAGAGACATCGAGTGTCTCGGCGCGGTAGCGGGCAGGGGAGATCTCATGCCAGTCGAGGGCATGGTCGAGGTCTTCTTCTCGGTAGGGAAGCCCCGCGAACGGGCTAGGAATCGCGATGTCTGGCGTGACCCCTTTCAGCTGCGTGGAGGCGCCGTTCACCCGGTAGAACATGTGGGTGGTGAACTTGAGCGCTCCGGCCAGCTCCGCGCCCTCTCGACCCTGCTTACGGAGAAGACGACGGCTGAGGTCGATAAAGTTCTGAACGGTGCCCTTGCCATGGGTGTCGGCGCCGACGATCAACGCGCGGCCATGGTCCTTCAGCGCCCCTGCCAAGATCTCGCTCGCGGATGCGGACATCTCACTGGTCAGGACGACAACAGGCTTGCTCCACGCGATGCGTGGGCTCGGGTCGTCGAGGACTTCGACACGGCCAGCCCTATCGCGGACCTGAACGACGGGGCCACCGGGCAGGAACAAGCCCGTGGTGCCGAGGGCCTGGTCGAGCATGCCCCCGCCATTGGTGCGGAGGTCGAGGACCACCGCATCGACGCCCTGTTTGTTGAACTCCCCGAGGATGGCCTCCACGTCATGTGTGGTGGACCGGTAGTCGGTGACGCCTGCATCCCGTGCGTCTGTGTCGGCGTAGAAGCTTGGGATGTCGATAATTCCGATGGTCTTGCCATCGATCTCACGGATGGACGACGAGGCGCTGGAGGCCTCCAACACCACGCGGTCGCGGGTGAGGCGAACCTCGAGGACTTCGGTGGGACCATCTTCGGTGCGCTCGATCGTGAGAATGACGGTTGTGCCCTTGGGGCCTCGGATCAACTGGACCACGCTGTCGAGCCGCTCTTCGACGACGTCGACAGCGGACTCACCCTCTTGGGCCACGGCGATGATCCGGTCGCCGGGTCGGATGGCCTCTGATAGCTCGGCGGGTCCACCGGGGATGAGGCGCGTGATGGTGGTGTAGCCTTCTTCCACACGCAGCTCTGCACCGATACCCTCGAGGGCATCGTTCATGCGGATGTTGAAGTTGTCGCGGGAAATCGGCTTGAACCAGACAGTATGCGGGTCGAAGTACTCGGTGAGGGAGGAGAGGAACAGCTCGAGAAGGTCGAGGTCTTCGAGGTCTGCGACGTTGCGGCCCATGCGGGTGTAGCGCTTGGTGAGGCGCTCCTTGATGACCGCGAGCTCGGTATCGGGGCTGGTGAGCTGCTGCCGGATCACGTCGTCATGAATGCGGCGCGCCCAGAGCTCATCGGCTTCTTCGAGTGTCGTAGGCCACGGGGAATCTGATCTATCGAGGTAGATCTCTTGGCCCTCATGCTGCGTCGGGTCGCCCTCTAAGATTGCGAGTGCCCGCTCGACCCGTTGCGCCACCCGTGTGCGGTAGATGTCGCCGGCAGCCCAGCCGAGCTGCAGCAGTGGCGTCTCGCTCTCGAGGTCATTGTCGAGCAACTCCCGGAACGGCTGGAGTGCATCGATGTCGGACTGAAGGAAGTAGAGGTGCTGGGGGTCGAGGTCGTTGAGGTAGCCATCAAACCAGTCTCGAGACACCTCATCGTTGATGGGTTGTTCGGCGTAGTGGCGGTTTCGGAGTGTGCCCGCGACGGACGCAGCGATGAGACCTGGAATTTCGGAGTTTCGCAGAGACGCGTCTTCGGTCGCTGGATCTGCATGGGCCATATCGGGCACATGGGTCAGGACCAGTCCGAGGGTCAGCCCGAACGTGATGCGGCGGAGGGTGGGGTGCATGCAGGGGTCTCCAATCATCGTGGGTCTGCGTAACGTGGTGGTCGGTGCGCTCCAGCGCAGAGAGAACGTTACGTTGCACAACGCACAACGGAACCCACATCTTTCAACTTGGCACAATTGAGACCAATGTGCAGCGGGACAGTCCGCGTTGAGACGAATCCTCGCGAGGAGCCTAGTGATGTCAGAGCAGTTGGTGGACGAACTTCAGCGATTCGAATCCTGCCGTCTTCCACGAGGTACCGGTGGCTACCGCTGGTCGCGTCATTACCAAGGGGAATCCCATGGGTTCCATGTGGTGTTTGGGTCCATGGTTCATGGTGATGAGGTGGGGAGCCTCCCGGCGGTCAACCGCCTTCTAGACCTCTTGGAGCGTCGGGAAGTGACGTTTGGTGGCAGGGTGACCGTGTTTGTCGGAAACCCCGAAGCGGGTCTTGCGGGTCAGCGCTTTCTGGAGCGGGATCTCAACCGCGTGTTTCTCGACTTGGACGACGATGCCCATGAGATTGGCAGGTCTCGCGAGCTGCGACCCCTGCTCGATGACGCAGACCTCTTTGTGGACTTCCATCAGACCATCTTGGCGACCCAACAGCCCTTCTGGATCTGCCCGTGGACCCACGCAGCGGCGGCATGGGCCCGCGCAGCCGGCGGGGCCGAGGTCTGGATTACCCGCTCTCCGGCGCAGGCCTTCTCACCGGGGACCTGCTGTGCCGATGAATACGTACGGTTGAAGGGCCGGCCGGCTCTGACCCTCGAGCTTGGGGAAAAGGGGTTCGATGTCGCCGCGGAGAAACGTGCGCTGCGTGTGATGCTGCGCATCCTTGAGCTGGCAGATGCGGTCGCGTCTGGGCGGTCACTCGCCGAGTTGGCGGGTGCGCAGCCTCCGGTTTCGTGCATGGTCACACGTCATCGGGAGCGGTTTGCAGAGGCCACGTATGCCCTCGCGGAAGGCTGGACGAACTTCGCCCCGGTGAATGCAGGAATGACCATGCATGCGCCAGGTACGCCCGCACTCGTTGCGCCGATGGATGGCTTTGTGGTCTTTCCAAAGTACCCACCACGCTCGACCGATGGCACCTATAAGCAGCCGCTTCCCGGGGAGATCTACCGCATTGTCTGTCCGTTGGACGGCGACCCACGCGCACTGTGGGGCGAGTCACCCGAGGCGGGTGCGCCCGTCGTCTAGTTGCCGGTATCCGTGGGCGGGGTGAACACACCGGTGTCTACCGTAAGCTCACCGCCGGTCTCGACGACCTCGGCCGTGTCGGGTGGTGATGTGGGATCGGAGTCCGAGTCCACCGGCGTCGCTGCGCTGTCACCCGGCTCGAAGATATCAGAGTCGTCGGGGGGAACGCTGCCGGAGTCACCCGGTGCGGGCTCGAATGCAGAGTCGCCGGGCGTGAAGTCGGAGTCGCCGGGTCCAAAGTCGCCGGAGTCACCGGGTCCGAAGTCGCCGGAGTCGCCGGGTCCAAAGTCGCCGGAGTCGCCGGGTCCAAAGTCGCCGGAGTCGCCGGGTCCAAAGTCGCCGGAGTCGCCGGGTCCAAAGTCGCCGGAGTCGCCGGGTCCAAAGTCGCCGGCGTCCC
>JBMHDG010000032.1:0-14428 GCA_049889515.1 Myxococcota bacterium | reverse complement strand
GATCCCATCCCGAACTCGGAAGTCAAGCTCCAGCACGCCGATGGTACTGCACGGGTGACCGTGTGGGAGAGTAGGTCTCGCCGGCCATTTTTTCAACGCCCCCGAGGTGACCCCAACAGGTCCCTCGGGGGCTTTTCTTTTGGCGCGGGCTGCGGTGTGCTGCGCTATGGTCCCGCCCGAGCGTGGGGAGACGACATGTACAGTCGATTAGGTGTATTGGGCTGCGGTACGATGGGTCGCGCGGTCTTGAAGGGGGTCTTGAGTTCACCCACGCACGCCGAACTCACGGTGGTGGCTTCGGTGCGATCCGCCGCATCAGAAGCCGTGGTCCGTGAACACCTTCCTTCGGTGACGGTGGGGCGCGACAATATCGCGGTCGCTGAGGCGTGTGACGTCATTCTATTGGCTGTAAAGCCCCAAGTGGCGGGCGACGTGCTCTCGGAGCCAGGGCTGGCATCGGCACTTCGCGGCAAGCTTCTGGTCAGCCTCTGTGCGGGCGTCACGCTCACCCAGCTGCGTCAGTGGCTGCCGGACGTACGTATCGTCCGGGCGATGCCGAATACGCCCGCATTGGTGGGGGAGGGGATGACCGTTCTCTCGCCTGCCAGCGATGTCTCTGATGCCGATCTGGCTTGGCTCCAAGAGCTCTTTGCGGGCACGGGACGCGTGCTTCGCCTCGAGGAGCACCACCTCGACGCCGTGACAGGACTGAGTGGCTCGGGTCCGGCCTTTGTGTGTGTCATTCTCGATGCATTGGCTGCCGGAGGGGTCATGATGGGACTTCCACGCGCGGTCGCTGTCGAGCTCGCGGCCCAGACCATGAAGGGGACAGCGAGCATGGTGCTGGAGACCGGCGACCATCCGGCAGCGCTGCGCGATCGGGTGACGACACCTGCAGGTTGTACAATCGCAGGCTTGTTTGAAATGGAGGCCGGCAACGTGCGCAGCACCCTCGCGCGCACCATTCGAGAAGCGGCCTCGGTCGCCTCTGGTCTCGGTACCGACAAGAACTAGACGCCAACCGTCAAGTCGCCGGACGCCTTGGCCGTCTTCGATAGGGTGCTCGTGGCTGCTCGTGCCGAGGTTCAGCCCCGAGAGGAGACACCCGTGCAGCTCATTCATCCACCCCTGTCCACGGTTGAGCAGGCCCTCCGTCATGTGAGGGCGCTTCAGGTGTTTCCACGGGTTGCGGAGCGGGTTCGTCGTGTTGTGGATGACCAGCGTTCGAGTCTCATCGAGCTCGAAGAGGTGGTCGCCATGGACCCCGCGTTGGCGGCGCAGCTCTTGAGGGTCGCAAACTCTCCGTTCTACGGTCTGTCTCGACGGGTTTCGACCATTCGGCAGGCCATCTTGATCCTAGGATTCCAACAGACGCGGGACCTCGCGCTAGCACTCGCCCTCGCGAGTGTGCGGGGGGGCCTCGGGCAGCCGGGCGAGCTCCTCTGGCGTCATGCCCTCCATGTGGGTGTGGCCTGCCGTTGGATGAGTCAGGCGGTTCGTGGGGTCAATCCTGCCGAAGGATTTGTAGTGGGACTTCTCCACGATGTGGGTCACCTCATGCTGTTGCGGCTCGAAGGTGCGGCCTACGGAGAGCTCTTGACCCGCGCGCACGGGAACAGGCTCGAGCGACCGCTCACCGCGTCGGAACAAGAGCTTCTTGGCTTTACGCATGCGGAGCTCGGGGCTGCGTTGCTGCATGAGTGGTGCTTACCCGAGTCGGTGGTGCTCGCGATTCGTCATCACCATGCGCCCGAAGCCCTGCTCGACCTGTCTATTGATGCGTTCCGGCAGGCGTGCGTCCTTCGTCTTGCGGAGTGCTTTGTCGAGGAGCTGGAGTTGGCCCGTGATGCCGAGGCTGCCGTACAGCAGATGTTGCGGGCACCACTCGCGCGGTCGCTCGGTATCAGACGAACAGATCTTGTAGGTCTTGTCCGGCATTTTGACGATGAGCTTGATGTGTGGGCATGAGCTCTTCCGCGGTGGGACACCTCGCCCGAGCACGATAAGTGGTCGCTCCGGGGGGGGGACTCCCGTGTGATGGAGTGAACCCACCGTGGCGCGTAGCATGACCCAATGGCTGGCTCGTGGTTTGGCAGTGTTGCTGCCAATCGCGGTCCTCTTTTCGGCCTACGAGACACTCCAACGGCCCACGAAGCCCACGGGCAAGGCCGCTGCCTTCGATCGGAAACTGGCCGACACGGAGGTGCAGGTCGTTGTGTTGGGCAGCTCGCTGGCGAGGACAGATGTCGAACCCGCTCTGCTGGCCTCTGAGCTGGGTATCGATCGACGACGCGTGGTGATGCTCACGTTGCCTAATGCGACTGCTGCGCACTGGTATGCCGTGATGAAGAATCGGGTCTTCGCCAATGGTCATCGGCCCCGGGTGGTGTTGCTGGTGGGGGCCCTCTCCACCATGGTGACCCCAGAGGTGCTGAAGGAGTCGAACGTGGAGCGGCTCGTCAACCAGCTGTCCGAAGATGAGCCGGTCATTGGCGAAAAGGTCTTTGGTACCCAGTCCGCGGACCACTTCCGATGGCTCTATATGAAGGAGCAGGCCGGTCAGTGGCGCGACCACATGTTGAACTGGACGCGTGACCAAGCGCTGCTGTACACCTTCTCGAAGAAGGGCAAGATCGGTGAGGCTCGGAAATTGGCAGAGCGCGCCAATGAATATGCATTCGCCGACGACAGAATGGCCTACGAGCTGCATTCCAAGAACACCACCGGACTCGCATTGGACTATGTCGACGAGTTGGCCACAACCGACATCGATATCGGCTCGGAGTCCTTGATCCCAGACCTCGTGGCGCTCGGTGATGCGCATCAGAGCTCGGTGGTCTTTGTACGAACGCCGTTTCCGCCCAGCAACAACGAGAACGACAAGGTGCCTCCAACACTGGAGCGTGAGGCCATCGACGTCATGGGGGATGTGGGGGCGGGCTACCTCGACCTACGAAGCTTGAATATGGACGATAGCTTCTTCCAGGACATGCGGCACATGAACGAGGAAGGCGCGGCCATCTTTACAGCGGCACTTGCGAGCTCCCTTCGCGACATGGGGGTCATGGCGGGACGCGGTGCCGCGGTTGTACGTGACGGCCTCCAGCCCTCGTCGGTGACCCGGGTAGGCGCACCACCCGCAATCCCACCGCTGGGTGACATGTCGGACCGGACGGCGCGTTGCCGTATCGACCTGGATGCGCCGGAGCTGACAGCACTCTCTGACGAGGCAATGAGAGGGGCAGGGCTGCCGGCCGCACGGCCGTTTCAGGTGTTCGACAAGAGCGGCGAGGCGCTCCCGCCATTGCCCGGCAATGCCAAGACCTGTGACGCAGGCCTGAGCGTTCGTGATGGACGGGTTGAGGTGGTCACGCGGGGGCCGGTGAAGCCAAGCCGGCTCTCGTTCGCATGGTCGGAAGACCTCCCCATGACCGTGGGCGAAGACAACGAAGAAGTCTGGTGGGTCTACCCGGGCACAACACTACGGTTCGACTTCGACGAAGGGTGGGCGGGCGCACCAGAAGACTTCCAATACTTCTTGCTGGGGCATGCCTTCGGTGGGCGCGATGATGGTACGGTTGACGTGCGCGGCCAGGCCACGACACTCCAGCGATACGGCACGCGCGTTTGGGCTACGGGAGCGCCGTCGCCGCCGGACAAGGGTGACGCCTGGACACTTGAGGTCAGCTCGCCCGCGGACGGGCCATTTCTTCTGATCCAGAACCTAGCGGTCGGGGCGGCTCCTCGTACGACACACCTCATCGGACGGGCGGAGACGCTCACCGGTGGTTCGAGTCGGGTCGTCGGGGGAAAGGTCGAAGACATCAACCTGAAGCCTGTCTTTACCCGGCCGCCTCCCCCCATGCGCGGGAACTTCAAGGTGCGGAAGGCCCCTCGCGGTGTCGGGGTCGTATCGGTCAACGCGTATGCGCTCTTGGCAGATGCTCCCACCAGCAAGGCCTCACGTCCGCACGCCTGCTCGCCCATTCGTGTCTATGAAGATGGTGTCATGCTCGATGGGTTTCAGAGTGTCTGCCTCGAGATGGCGACCAAGAAAGCTGGGCGTTCCTGCCACGCCGCAGACTTGTTGTATTTCGCATCCTCGGACGGTTCGAACCCCGTCACGAACGGGCGGGCGTATACGCTCGCGCTGTCCGAGGACAGAATCTGCGACAAGCGGAACCAAGAGGACAGTACGCCGCTGCGGGGAATGATCTGGTTGTATCCTGGAGATGAGGTCACGCTCACGTTCCCCAATGATCAATTGGCTGACTACTACGATGGTGCCAACAAGCTGGAGTTTGAGCTCGAGTCGTTTGGGATGAGTAGCGATGATGGGGTCATCACGAAGCTCATCGTAGACGATGAGGTCAAACTTGAAGAGGCCCTCTTGACCCCTGCCTTTTCGGCTGGCGTCATCGAGAGGTTCCTCGAGCCAGCGCTTCCTCCGCGGCAACAGGGTGTGCAGCTGGTGTTGCGAAACACCAGCAGCAGCGGGTTCACGCTCGTGCGCATGGCCACCTTGGCAGAGGAGTATGACTACGGATTCGGAGCCGTCCCGGTCGACGCCAAAGAGACCGTCGCGCGTGAGCTCGGTGAGAAGGATGGGCCCGAACTATGGCCACTCGCACGGGTGGAGCGTCTCGGCGAAATACCCGAGGTCCCCCCGCTAAAAGACGTTCGTGAGGCGCGGCCTGGCGTCTGGGAGGGGCACGCATTTCAGCTCTGGCCGGTCAGCAACAGCGTGCTCCGGAATGCCGGGCGCGGCGCGTGGTCACCCGTGGGTGTGCGTCAGGATGGTGTGTCGCTCTCGCCGGTGGGCGGTGTTGCGGCGCTGGTACCCACCTGCAAAGGGTGTTTCCTTCACGTCGGCCAATCTGTGGTGTGGACGCGGTTGGATGGGCGATCGTCGGTGGCAGAGGTGGTCTTGAACCCCGAGGCGGCCTTGCCGGATGGCGCTGGGGGCGAGGTCTATTGGGTCTACCCAGGCGGTGGCTTGGCCTTCTTCCCCGAGGCAGCGGCCAGCTCGCTGAGCGGGTGGACGCTGTTCGCGGAGGCGGCTGTGATGACGGTCGGCAAGAACAAGGACTGGCCTACCCCCCGCCTCGCACACGGCAGCGAAGACGTGCCGTTTACGCCGGTCACCGAGTCGACCTGGCGCGCGAAGATGCGCATGGTGGAAGGCGCGACGACGGCTGATCCCTTCGAGATTGAGGTTTCGGAGGGCGGCCCGTATGTGCTCTTGACTCGAATGACGCTCTTCAGTCCAGAAGGCCAAGGCTTCGAGCTGCTTACGCCGCGTTGACGTCCCTAGGTTGGCCCACCCTCTGCATTCTGGACGGCCCACGCAGCATGGGGTCGGACGATGGCACCGAAGTCCGCACGTGCGCCTAGACGACGGCATATGGCGTACAGTCCGCCCAGTGTGCGGTGGATCATCACGACATCTCGGGGTGCGCGGACATTCGGATGGGAGATGAGGCGCTTGGTGGGACCGCGGAGTTCTTGAAGGAGGGATTCTTGAGGGGTCCCAAGCGTGGTTGTACCCGACCGGAATCCTTTCCCCACCCCCTGGAGAAATGCCCAGAGGGCCTCTGCATCGTCGCGGTTGACCCCATCCCACGCCCCCATGGTGACACAGGCATCGAGCGCCGCCGCTCGATCATTGTCCATAAGGGCGAGCGCTGCACGGGCATACGAGCCGACAAAGAACGTATCGAACCGCTTGACGCAGCCGAAGTCCAGCAGGCCCACGGTGCCATCCGGCTTGAACAAGAAGTTCCCATCGTGGGGATCTGCATGGAGGATGCGATGTCGGAATAGCTGTTCGCATGCCAACTCGCAGAGCGTATGCGCGGCGCGTTGCCTCGCCACTTCGTCCGCCGTGCGGAGGAACTGGCTCAACGGCATGCCGTAGAGTCGGTCGAGGACGAGGACCCGCTCGGTCGACAGCGCAACGACTGGCGCGGGGATCTCGACACGCGCATCCCCGCCGTAGAGTGTCGCGTACTGATGGAGGTTGGCGGCCTCTTGGAGGTAGTCGGTCTCCTCAAGGAGACGGTCTCGCAGCTCAGCGAAGATGTCATCGACCTCTGCTTTGGGTCGCGCGAGGAGCCTGCTGGACATCAACATTCCGCGAAGTGCCAGAAGGTCTGTACCAATCGCTTCTTTCACGCCCTCGTGAAGGACCTTGATCACGACCTGTCGACCGTCGAGAAGGGTTGCGGCATGGGCCTGCGCAAGGCTCGCTGTACCCAAGGGCATCGGGTCGATATGCGCGAAGACCTCATGCAGTGGACGCCGCATCTCCTCGAGCAACGTGGCCTCAATGTCGGCGTACGGGCGAGCTGCGGCTTGGTCGTGCAGACTTGCGAGAACCTCTCGAACGTCCTCTGGAAGGTCCATCGCCTCTGCATAGGTGGCCAGCTGCTGGCCGACTTTCATCGCACCACCCTTTAGCTGGCGTAGGGTGTGTGCCAGGTCGCGTACGCGTTCCATGCCGAGGAGATCTCGGGCACGAACGGGTGAACGCTCGGCACGTACCATTCGAGAAATTGATGATGCCACCGCTTCTTTCGCCATTGAACCAGTCAGGCGTCCGAGCGATGCGAGCCGCCCCCACCGCGATGTGCCCTGCTTCGCCATAGCCATCCCATAACCCACCACCCGCACGGCCCACCGTTCGGACGGGACGCGATCACCTGGGGTGTTGCCAGCGCCGTGCTGACCCAGTATTGGGACCACCTTGGAGCCGAACATAGGCCAGAGAAGGTCGACCCCGAATGCACTTTATTCAGATCGAGTTTCTTTGGTTCACGGCCATCGTCATCGGGGCGTATTGGGCAGCAACCGATGTCCGTCTGAGACAGCTCTTGGCGGGTCTCGGCGTCATGCTCTCCTTTGGCTGGGGAGGCTCGCCTCTGCTCCAGATGGCGTCCCTGGTCTACGCGGCAACGACGCTCGCCCTCGATGAGCGGCGCCTCATTCAACCGCTGGGCTTGCTCGGGACGCTGGTCGCCCTAGGCGGTGGGGCAGCGCACGTTGCGCAGCAGACGCCCCTGTTGTGGAGCGCAGCGGGCGGCGTGTTGGCGTGGAACATGTACATGTTGCACTCGCGTGCCAGCGATGCACGGGTGCTGCAGAACCTGTTGCTCGCCTCCGCCAGCGCGGTGTTCTACGGCTTTGTGCATCCGTGGTTTCTTGCGTTGCTCTACTTCAGTGCGGTTCTGGACTTTAATGTCGGCAAGTTGATGGTCGACCGTCCCAACCGTCGGCAGTCGTGGCTTCTTGTGTCTCTCGCCGGCAACCTCGGGATGCTCGGGGTCTTCAAGTACTACAACTTCTTTGTGGAGAATGTGGCGGCGGCCTTTGCGCTCGGAGGCGTGGAGCTCAATCCTTGGACGCTACAGGTGCTCTTGCCCGTAGGCATCAGCTTCTACACCTTTCAGACGCTGTCCTACACGATTGACTGCTATCGAGGCACCCTCTCGCCACGACGCGACTTCTTGGACTACGTGGTCTACGTCAGCTTCTTTCCACAGCTGGTGGCGGGTCCGATCGAGCGTGCGAGTAGTCTGCTGCCGCAAGTGGAGAAAGACCGGAGCTTTGTGGGTCGCCTGATTCTGAGCGGGTTTGGGCTCGCGCTATGGGGCGGGTTCAAGAAGGTCTGTATCGCCGACACCATTGCGCCGTATGTCGACGAGGTCTTCATGACCCGCGAGCCGACGTTTGCGATGGTCTTTGCCGCGAGCTGGGGCTTTGGTGTTCAGATGTTGGCCGACTTCTCAGCCTACACCGACATCGCGCGTGGCTGTGCACGCATGATGGGGTTTGAGCTGGTTCGAAACTTCGACCGTCCGTATGCCGCGGCGACCACGCCGGAGTTTTGGCGTCGGTGGCACATGTCACTCTCGAGTTGGGTGGGCGACTACGTCTATACGCCCATTCTCAGAACAGGCCGGCCCACCGCGCTCCGCATGACGGTCGCGTTGTTCTGTACCTTCTTCTTGATAGGCCTCTGGCACGGGGCGTCTTGGAACTTCATTGTGCTCGGGCTCTGGAGCTTTGTGTGGGTCACCTTCTTCACCTTTGTGACGCCGCTTGCTCCGCGCTGGGTGAGGCAGAACCGGGTGCTGGGCTTCTTCGGCGCGTTCTTGCATGCCGTGGTGGTTCTCCAGCCGTGCGGCCTGCTTTTCCGTGAGCGGAGCCTTGAACGGGTATGGCAGCACTTGACCCAACCCATGATGGGCGGCACCGAGGAGGAGTGGGTGGCTGCCGGTATTGTGGCCACCTTTGCCGCAGCCGGGTCAGTCCCCATGACGATGAAGCATGCCTATGATGACTATGTGGCACCTTGGCTGGAGCGGTCGGTCTGGTACCTCCCGGCACAGACCACCTTCTGGAGTCTTGAGGCGCTAATGATCTTCGTGTTTTATCGCGATGCGTCCGAAGACTTTATCTACTTCCAGTTCTAGTCCGATGGGGTCGATCTGATGCGCAGCGAGACGCTCATTCATGTTCTCCGGCGGCGCGCCCATGACACACCGGATGGGGTCGCCGCGCGGTTCCTTCTCGATGGTGAGTCAGAGGTACGCACCTGGACGTGGGCCGCGCTGGATCGCAAGTCACGGGCGGTGGCGGCCACGCTACAGCAACAATGTCAGCGAGGCGACCGTGTGCTGCTGCTGTTTCCGCAGGGACTGGACTACCTAGCCGCCCTGTACGGGTCGATGATGGCAGGGGTGCTGGCGGTGCCGCTACAACCTCCGGGCTCTCATCGGGCTGCGCATGCGCTCCCCAAGCTTGAGGCGATTGCGGCAGATGGAGGCATTGCGGCTGCGTTGACCGTCGGCGCGCAGCTGGACGCCATGAAGCACGTGGTGGAGCAGAGCGATAAGCTTCGCGGGCTTCCATGGATCGCGGTGGATACCATCGATGAGGACGCAGCCAACGCATGGAACGATCCGCACCTGACGGCTACCGATCTGGCCTACTTGCAGTACACTTCGGGGTCGACCTCCACGCCCAAGGGCGTCATGGTCAGCCATGCAAACCTCACGACGAACCTGACGGACTTCGACCTCGCGTACGGTCACGATTCCGAGAGCGTGATGGTGAGCTGGCTGCCCACCTTCCACGACCTGGGCCTGGTCTACGGCGTATTTCTTCCACTATGGGTTGGCTTTCCCACGGTGCTTCTTGACCCGCTCCATTTTCTGCGTCGACCGCTCCGCTGGCTGGAGGCCATCCATCGGTTCCGCGGCACCCATGCGCCTGCGCCCAACTTTGCCTTCGACCTCCTCACAGCGAAGTCGACGCCCGAGGAGCGTGCAGCGCTGGACCTGACCTGCTGGAAGGTGGCCCTCAACGGTGCCGAGCCGATTCGGCATGACACCGAAGCGCGCTTTGTCGAGGCCTTTAGTGCTGCGGGGGTCAGCTGGACCACCATCAGTCATGCGTACGGGATGTCGGAGTCCACGGCGGTGATCGCGAAGGAGCCTGTGGGTACCGAGCCTGTCTTCTTCGTGGTGGATGCGACCGCGCTTGAGCAACATCACGTCGTTGAGGTTCCCGAGTCCCATGACCATGCGCGAATCCTCGCCGGTTGTGGGGAGACGGTCCGCGAGACGGTGGTACGCATTGTCGAGCCAGAGCACCTGACGGTCTGTCGCGAGGGCGAAGTGGGTGAGATCTGGGTGGGTGGGCCCACCCGTGCCGAAGGCTACTGGAACCGTCCCGAAGAGACCGAGACGGGGTTCTTTGCACGGACATCAGACAGTGGTGAGGGGCCCTTCCTTCGAACCGGTGATCTTGGGTTTGTGCTGCGCGATCAGGTTGTCGTGACGGGGCGACTCAAAGACATGATCATCGTTCGCGGAGAGAACCACTACCCGCAAGATCTCGAGTGGTCGGCTCAGCAGGCCCACCCCGCCATTCGTCCAAGCTGTGTCGCTGCGTTTCCGCTCCACAACGAAGGTCCCGAGGCTGTTGGATTGGCCATGGAGGTCTACCCAGACCGTGTCACCGACCCGGAAGAGGTCTTCGCTGCGGTGCGCACCGCGCTCGGTGAGCATGGGCTGCAGGCGGCGTTGCTGGGCTTGATGCCACCGCGCACCATCTACAAGACGAGTAGCGGAAAGATCATGCGTCGGCGCACCCGCGCCGCGCTGTCCGACGGTTCGGTGGACTGGCTCGCCATCTGGCGACGACCTCGTGCCGAGGTCACCGATCAGCCAGCGGATGTCTCGATTCAGCAGGCGATCGCGGGGTCCGACCCCGCCGATGTGCTGGATCTGCTCATCGAGCACGTACTGGTGCGTGCTGCGGCACAGCTTGGGTTCGATGACGCGAGCATGCTCGATGCCGATGTGCCGCTACGAGAGCTCGGGTTTGACTCGGTGGCTGCGGTGCAGCTCGCCGAGACGCTCTCCCAAGACCTCGCACATGACCTTGAAGCGACGGTGTTGTTCGACCACCCCACGGCCGAGGCCCTGGCCTCCTTCTTGATGCGAAGCCTAGGACTTGGCATCGCGCGAGGGGCTACCGCAACCACCGCACCAGCGCCTCGAGCACCCGCACCCGACGACGATCTCGATGGAGAAGACCTCGCAGCGCTGCTTGCCGCAGAGCTCGACGACCTCTAGATCATGACCCAGAGCCCTTGAACTTGTCAGACTCGCTCTGGAACATGAAGTTGAAGGTCGTGAGGGTCCCGTAGCAGCGGGTCAGGTAGCCCTGCAGCTCGGCGACCTCCGACCGGTCGAGGGAGGGGTGGTTGTTGAGCTTTTGTTCCAGCACACGAAGCTTCTCTCGAATCGACGTGACCTTCTTGAAGAACTGCTCGACCGGGACCGCCTTGGCCTCACGGCCGTCGGCATCCTCGAACAACACCCGGCCACCCATCATGCGCTTGTGGATAATGGGCCCCGAGCCGCCAAAGGACTCGTTGAGCGCATCGCTAACGGCTTCGTGTACCAGAGCGTAGAGGGTCTGCTCGTCCATGGGGGCTCCTAGAGATGTGCAAGGCCGACGCGTCGCCGTGCGGTGAGACAATGTTCGCTGCCCCGTTCGAAGTCGCGGCAGGCTTGAGGACGATGAGCGTAGATCGTGCAGTGCCATTTCGTGCAGTCTTTTTCGAGGGCGATGCAGGTTCCGCCCGGCCGGGGAAGGTGGGCTCCGTGGTCGTCATGGACGATCCAGTCTGGGGCGACCTCGTGAACGGCGTCATCGGGCAACACGCCCACCACATTGAAGCCCTCTCGGCAGCATGCCCCACACCCGAGACACGCGTGCGGCTCGAGGACTTCGTGACGGTGGCACGCAGGGCTCTCTGGTGCGAGTCGGACACCCGCGTGGAGACACGTCCCGTTCTCATTCCACGTGCAGGTCGCGCAGGTGCGTGCGGCGTCTGGGTGGAGGGGCCGCTCGGTCTCGGGATGAAGCGGACGCGTAGTGTGCCAGAGGCTCTCGGGAGGCGCACTGTGCCGGACAGTATCGGCCAGCTGCGCGGTGGCGCGAAGGGCTCGGGTGAGGTGTGGGGCCCAGGGGCCGCGAACGGCATCCACCCAGGCGTGCTGTGCGGGCGCAATAGCGGGGTCGTCGCCCGGAGCGAGCGGGTTGTCGGGCAGGCTGTCCCAATAGGGACGCCAGTCTGTTGTGACGGCGAGCAGGTCTCGTAGCCCCCACGCGCCAGCCAGTGCTGCTTGCAGGCGATGACAGGCGTGCTCGGCGAGGGCATCAGACTGCGGAGTCTCATTGCGCATGCCCCAGTCGATACGGCTCCGTCGGCTCGGGCCTTGGACGAGGGCATGACAGACCTCGTGGAAGATCATCTGGGCGAGGCTGTCATCAGGGTCGTAGTCGTCTGGCGTACAAAGGGTGAGGGTCCCGTTACCGCTCCAGCTGGCGTAGACCTCATCAGAGTGGGCGAGCGTCCATCCGAGGTCATGGGCCAGCCGACGCCAGATGAGGTCGAGGGGGTCATCGTAGGTTCGGTGACGGGTAGGAGGAGTCATCGGGTCGGTCCACCCTCAAGGATGGAGGCGGATGGTGTAGGTGCGTTCGACGGGCCCGTCGATTGCGATGGTGAGGCCATCGAGGACGACTGTTCCGGCGGTGAGGGTCTCGCTCGTGGACGCCGACCCTCCGGCGGGTTGGCCGGTGACCGTGTAGGTGGTGCCATCGGCTTCGACAAATCCGAGATGGCCATCGCCAAAGATGTCGAGCGTACGCTCAGTGTCGGCTTGGGCCAGCCCAATGAGGTTGAGGGACGGGTCGAGGTCAGGCACCAAGGTGTCCGGCACGGTGGTGAACGTGGGCACTACGGCTCCGGTGTGCACGAAGACGGGCGTGTGCTCTAGGGGGGCATCCCAGTCGCCCGAGGTCGCGGGCTGGGCGGTATGCCAATCAAACCAAGGACCGCCGGGAAGCATGACGTTTCGGGTGGTGGCACCCCGCTCAAGCACGGGTGCGACCAGCATAGCCTCGCCGAGGAGCCACGCATCCATGCGCCCCCAGTCGTCGCCATAGTGGAAGGCCACAGGACGCACCATTGGACGACCTGTCGCCGTGTAGTCAGCGGCGAGCCCATAGCGGTAGGGCCAGAGCCGCATGTGCTCGGTGGTGGTCGCCTTCAGATGATCGAGGGTCGCATCATTGGTGTCGAACTGGTGGTTCTGAAGGTCAAAGCTACCGTGATGGGTGCGAAACACCGGCGTGTAGACCGCGAGGCCGGCCCAACGGAACCAGAGTTCTTGGTCGGAGGGGGGATTTCCGACGGACTGGTAGCCAGCGACATCGTGGGTCACGATGCCCACTCCGCTCACGCCGAGCCCCATCGCGAGGGGAAGAACCGTGGGAAAGCCATCATCCGTGTCGAAGCTGGTTCGCTGGTCCCCGGTCCAGACAATCGGGCAGAGACCCTGGGTTCCCGCCCAGCCAGAGCGGCAGAAGAGCGCACGGTCTGGCCGATCTGCAAGGGCCTCGAGCTGGGTCTCCTGCCACCATTGGGGGTAGCGGTTGTGGGCCAAGAACCCATCCTCGCCGCTCGCGAGCGCCACATCAGGATCGAGCCACTCCCCGTAGTCCACCATCCAACCCGAGTATCCGAGGTCGTATGACGCTCGGAGACGGGCGACGGCCCACTCGCGTCCGGCTGGGGTGGACAGGTCCACCATGGTCTGTTCCTTCAGGTTGACACCGAAGAAGCTAGCGGTCTCGCCATTGGCGTCGACGAGTCCGACCCCGGCCTCGAGCGCCTCCTCACCGGTCTGAGACTCGAGGCCGAGGAAGGGTGCAAAATAGCCCAACCAGCGGAACCCGAGGGCATGAAGCTCATCTGCCGAGGCCCGGGGGTCTGGATAGAGGTCGGTGTCTGCGAACCACTCCTCGGAGAGTCGGTACCCCGTGGCCATTTTTTCGGCGCCCTTCCAATCTTCGGTCCATATGGCCGTGATGGGAATGCGGAGATCACGCATCTGGTCTGCCACTTCCATGACGCGGTCGATGCCGCGCACGGCGTCCACCCATGCACCAAAGGCCCATGCCGGCGGAAGCTCCGGACGTCCAGTGATGCTCGTGAGGTCTTCTACAACTGCGAGTGGGGAGCCAGGTCGTGCGATGACGTAGGCGTCGAGTGTGGGTTGCCAGACGGACATGGACCACCGTTCGGGATCGCTGTGGCATAGGTCCACATCGACCCGTGAGCCGACGTCAAGGTAGAGTCCGTCACCACGGTGGGGGCGGAGTGCCCATGGGACGGGGTAGCTGCTCGCATGACGCGTACCCTGAACTGCGACCACCGGCGGTTCTTCATCTTCGACCTTTCCAATGCCGGGCTCGCTGACCCATAGCGGAAAGGCCTGACCGATGTGGTCCATGTCCATGGCGTGGCTGCCAAAGCCCATGAAGTGGTCGTCGGCATCGCAGGCCATCGAGAGCCGCACGCGGTCATCGTGAGGGACGTCGGAAGGCGCGGCGCTCTCCCATTGCAGCCGGAGGATGGTGGGGCTGACTTCGGAGAGGGTCAGCGTTCCAAGTGCGGTATCATCCGTATCCGTGGCCTGTGTGGTCACGCTTCCCGAGGCATCGATCTCCAGAGGGCCGAAGGTGGCGACCTGTTGCCAGGATGTCGGACCCTCCTCAAACCGAAAGCTGCCGAACCCGAGCGTCCATGTCGCCTCGCCTCGTCCCACCTCAAGACCAACGTCCTGGAGGCCCGTGCCCTCTGGTCCAATCAGCTGAAGCAACGGGCCTTCGGTGCGCACCTCGAAGGTGCCCAACTGTGGGTTGGTGGGCGTGGCCGGACAGGCTGTCATCAAGACAACCGCAAGGAGTGACGCAGGAAACGCCCTGATCATGGAGATGACTCTCGGGTGATGTGGAGGTGTTGTCGGGTCGTGATGTCTGTCCATTCGTCTACACGTCCATC
>JBMHDG010000031.1:0-46474 GCA_049889515.1 Myxococcota bacterium | reverse complement strand
TGCATCACTTCTGTGATGACGAGGTCACCCTCGACCAGCGTGTCTGCCGTGGGAATGGCAGGAGGCGGATCGGTATCGTCTGGGACGTCGGTCTCTAGGCCTGGACAGATGGTGTTGGCCCGACCGGGCGTTCCAAGCTGTGGAACCTCGTTACTCGGCACCTTGGGACTATGCAGCGTGGGAAGAATCGGCAGTTCGGAAGAGCACCAGCTCTCGGGGTCATCGTTTCCGTCGGGCCCTACCGTCAGGCGATTCTCGGAGAGGTTCCATGCCGTCAGCGCGTCGGGTGGGTCCACATTGGCGAAGTTGACTTCGTCCATCGCCTGAAACCTGTCGTCTTTGTCGTAGAACCCGATCCGAAGGAGGGTGTCCTCGGTGAGGATGAGCGCACCTGCCGTTTTGTCGTCAGACCACTTGAAGGTTGGAAACAGCGCGCCGTTGTAGCAGTCGTCAACAGCCTTTTCTTGAGCGCGAACGCCGAGCGCATAGGCTCCGGGGGGCAGCCGCTCGGGCTTCTTCCCGCCTAGCTCAATGAAGGTGGGCACCACACGGGGGGATAAGCCAGGCTCGGTGCCCGACAAGGTGAGCCCCGTGAGGTCGATCACCTCATTACCCGCGTTGTAAAGCTCGATATATTGCGCCACATTCGACAAACAGGAGCCACCTGGCGCCACCATGACCTCGCTGATGACGAGGGAACCAGGTGTGACACCGTCAAGGTCCACGAGAGGCAGATCAGTGTCTACGGGTGGCCCCGGACAGGCTGCGTTGGCGGAGCCCGGCGACCCATAGGTGCCAATCGCCCCCTGGGTCAACGGCGTTGCGCTATCGCACCACGCGGCCTGGTTGTCATTGGTGCTCGATGAGAAGCTCGGGCCGCTGAGCTCACGAGCCACGCCCTCCACCACCTCATCGCCGCTGTAGAGGATGCCATCAATAGGCCCATTGATGCCCGAGATGCTCAACTCGCCGGACCCAGAATCGGCGAGGACCACAATCCCATAATCGACCACAGGAACACCGGGAGCAGCGGCAAAACACTGGACGGCGCTGGTGCGACGGAGCACCACAAAGCCGTTGGGTTCGATCACCGCATCAGGATCATTCAAGGTCGTTGACTCAATGCCGTCCGACAGCACAAGTCCTTCGACGCGTACGCGGTTGGCCGTGGCGTTGTAGACCTCGATGTACTCGCCCGAGGTGCTGTCCGCCCCGCAGTCAAGTGGCTTTGCGTAGAACTCTGTAATGACGAGGTCGCCAGCGACGAGATCGCCCGCCGCAACCTCAAGGGCAGCAGAACCGCCACCGGGCGGGGTGACGAGCGTCGGGCCGCACCCGAGAGCCATCACGACCCCCGCTGTCCACCACGCGCTTAACCGCACCATATCTGTCCCCCCGGGCCCCTCAACGAGGAGCCTAGCACTGATGGGGCGACTTGTGCGGACCGGATGCGTCCGAATCCGTCAAACGCTACTCAATTCCAATGTTGTTGGCGCTGAACGTTCCCGTGAATGACACCCGGCGTGGGATGGCATCGAGAATGGCTTCATCGACACAGCCGACTTCAACATCAAAGGTGCCGGCCAACACCGCCTGACCCGACTCGGTGATGTTCACCGTGCCAGAGGGCTGGTCATCGCAACGGATGGGTCGCTCATTACCCGTGTTGTGGAACGCGAAAAGAAATCCGCCGTTCTCACGAGCATCTGGCTCCACCGGATGCTCGCCAGGCTGAACCTGTGCCACCCCAAAGAAATGCATCGCCACGTATTTTGGCACCACGTTGGGCTCACACGCCTGCATCTGCACGAGCGTTACCGGACCATCATTCGTGGCTGACTGGTACTCGTAGGTGGCAAAGCCCGTATTGGTACCCGAGATGTAGCCAGAGGCTGTGGCACTGAATTCCTGCTGCAGCGTGGTGCAGTTGTTGGGAATGGGCACAAGTCCCGTCTCGAACAACGCGCCGGGGAAGTCGCCCGGATTGGGCCGCTCCGGCGGCAAGGTACACGCGGTCAACGTCACATATGCAGCACCCACCAAGGTCAGGGGTAGGGCCGTACGGACAACAGCGAGAACGGAGTGGGTCATGAACGCGTCTCCTAGAGCGTGTGCAACGTACACCGGCCAACACTCGACGACAAGCGCATCATGTCAAAGGGGTGACCGGTCAGCGCCGACGCTTCGAGCTCTTCTTGGGCGCAGGTCGAGGCGGCGCGAGGTCGGCAAGAAGCGTCACATGACCCATCTCCCGCTCGCCATCTTCGAGCACGATGTCGAGACGTGAGACGTCGCGCCCGACGGTCGCGTTGGTGATGACCCGCAGAATGTCCTTGGAAACGTCGTCCGGCCACGAAATGGCACCACCGATACGTGGCGCGGGCGTCGCTGGCAAGTCGAAGAACGCCCGCGGATCTGCACAGGCCGACGCGAGCTTTTGGGCACTGATGGCGCCACCGCAGATCGCCTCTGCGACCCCCGGCGTCATCAGCATGAGCAAATGAGGCACCTGACCTTCGGTCCACTGCACAACCCATGCGGGGTCACTGCCGAGCAACAGGGCATCGGAGGGGCGTGCAAACAGCTGCCGGTCGAGCAAGGTGGCCATGCTCTCGCAAAGGGCGTCGCGCGTGGGCATATGGGTCGTGGATGGCTCATGCCGTTCGAACACGGTGTTCTCCAAAAGCTACGGGGTCACCATCGTGACACAGGCGACTGTCGTCGTCAGGTCACGGCGTGTAGGCCACGGCTGAGGTGGCCAAACAGGGTGTCCGGATCATCGACGTGGAGCCAATGGCCGGCATCCGGCATCTCAATGTACTCGAACGGCGCGGGTAGCGCTTGCAGTCGCGCAAGTTCGTGGGCATCCCAACGGTCGCTAGCGCCTGCCCGAACGAGGTGCACCGGTACTGCGGTCTGCTGAAGCCAGGGCCAGAGATCGTCGACCATGTAGTCCTCGAGCAACTCAAGGACCGCATCGAGGTCAAACCTCCAGACAAACCCCGCCTCGGAGCGCCGCAAGTTGGTCGTCATCCAGCCGGCCAACATGTCAGAAAACCCCATTCCAACCAGCGCATCTCTCACCGACTCACGTCGATCGAACGGCTCCTGAAAGGTCTGAAGCGCGCGAATCACACGCGCGACCTCATGGTCGGGGGGCAGCTGCCCTGGTGCCGAGGGAATCGCATCGAGGACCCACACGCCGCGAAGGCCGGCGGGCATCTCACGGCCATACGCCATCGCTACCTTGCCGCCAAAGCTATGGCCGATCACGAGATCTGGTGACTGTCCCAGCTCGGTAGCGAGTGCGGCGAGGTCTCGGGCGCACGCACGAACCGTATTGGCGCCGAGCTGCTCATGGCTCTCTCCGTGGTGGCGTAAGTCAGGCACCACGAACTGCCAGGTGGGGTGTACACTTGCGAGGCGTCGGGCCCAGAGCCGCCAGTTTCTGGCCGAGCCGAGAATGCCATGAAGGATGAAGGCCAAACGGGGTGCGTCGGGCGCCCCTTGACGGAGGTAAGACAAGCTCATGGATTGGCCTCGCGTGCTGCATCCCCATGACGCTGGCGGCTGATCTCTCGAGAGCGCTCAACGGCCTCTAGTGCAGCGGGGAGCAAGACACGCGGGTCTTCCCGGTGCCGCTCCGAGAGCACCCGCTTAAACGCGCGGCTGCCCGGCGTGCCCGCGAAGATGTTGAGCGCTGGTCGGTAAATACGGTGTGCGGGGAGGCCCTTCTCCATCCACCTCATCGTGAAGTCCAGCATCTGGTGCACCACCTCGTCAGGCTGTAGTCCAGGATCGGGGCGGTTGAAGTACCTGCTATCCATCTCCGCAAACAGGTAGGGCGTGTCCCACGCCGCGCGTCCGATCATGACCGCATCGAGGTGCTCGAGGTGGCGTGCGATGGCGTCGTGGGTCTTCACGCCACCGTTCGTCTCAATAAACAGGGATGGACGCTCACGCTTGAGGCGCCAGATCTCCTCGTGCCGCAGCGGGGGCACGTTCCGGTTTTGCTTCGGTGAGAGACCCTTGAGCCATGCCTTTCTGGCATGCACGGTAAATCGCTCACACCCAGCAGCTGCCACAACGTCGACAAAGCGAAGCATGTGTTCGTATTGGTCGATGTCATCGATGCCGATGCGGTGTTTGACCGTCACCGGCACATCGACGGCCTGCTGCATCGCGGCGACCCCCTCCGCCACCACTTCGGGGTGTGCCATCAAGCAGGCCCCGAAGCGGCCCCGCTGCACACGGTCACTCGGGCAGCCCACATTGAGGTTGACCTCGTCATACCCGTAGACCTCGACGGCAATTTTCGCGGCCTCTGCAAGCTCATGAGGGTCATCCCCCCCCAGCTGAACCGCAATCGGGTGCTCGACCGGGTCGAGCTTCAACAGCAGATCTCGATCCCCGTGCAGCACGGCACGGGTGGTGACCATCTCGGTGTAGAGAAGTGTCTCCCGCGTGAGCAGACGCATCATCCAACGATGGAACCGATCGGTCCGATCCATCATGGGAGCGACGCTAACAGCACGCATAAGAGCCTCCGGGCACGCGCCCATAGCACGATCGGCCCGAAGTGGACCCTACAGGACCGCGGACCCCACACCACGGCAGGACAACCACCTTGAATCAGGCTACACGCGCGCCACGCTGATGGAGTTTCAATGCGACGCCGCATGTTCCTCTCGAAGATTCACCGCGCCACCGTGACCCAGGCCGACCTGCACTACGAAGGCAGTGTGACCATCGACGAAGACCTGCTCGATGCAGCGGCAATGGTCGAGCATCAAGAGGTTCACGTGTGGAATGTGACGCGTGGTACCCGCCTCGTCACCTACACGCTGAAAGGCCCACGGAAGAGCGGCGTCATCTGCATCAACGGTGCCGCAGCCCATCTGATGCAGCCCGGCGACATGGTGATCCTCGCCACCTTTGGGGATCTCGATGAGTCCGAGGTGGCCACCCATGAGCCGGTTGTGGTGCGGGTCAATGGCCAAAACGAGATCATCAGCACGCTTCCCGAGATCCCTGGCCCCAACGAACCCCGCCCGCTGTCGTGAGCCCGCAGGACGATCTGGCCTATGCGCCTGTGGTCATCGCTGTACGCGGCTTGGGCCGTGGGGCTGCCCGTGGGATGCAGCACGACATGATGCTCGACCTGACCCGAGGCCGAGACGGCCAACGCCTCACGGGTCAGAGTACCCAAGGGTCGTACCGGGTCACGCGACGGCCAGACCACCTGTCCCCTGGCCTCTATGCGGCGTGCGCCAACGCGCACGTACTGCCCGAGGTCGAGATCACGATCCGCCGCCCCAGTGAAGATGACCCCGTCGTCTGGCGCACCTGGCTCGTCGTCACCCTGACCGACGTTCTCGTGACTGGAGCGGTTGCGAGTGTTGAGGCTGAAGCCGGCGCGCTCGAGACGCTTGCGTTCAACTACATGACGATCACATGGACTTGGCGCGGCGACGGTGAGGTCTGCGAGGGCTCGTGGACGAGAGGTTGAGGTGAAGCTCCAGTGGCCGGGTCGCTCCCCATGGGACGAGACATGGTTCATCGAGGGCATGCTCGACGATGGTCGTGGCCTCTGGCTTCGATACACGCTCTGTCACGGTCGCCCAAACACCGCGGCCACGTGGGCGATCCTCAGCTCCGCGACCGGTGTCACCGGCGGCTGGCGGCCCGTCTCCCTCTCCCACCTGACGCCGGATCCAACCGCATGTTTTTCGTTGGACGAGCAGGTCCTGACCACTGACCGGGCACGCGGGAGCGTCCAAGGGCTCGCGTGGGACCTTCACCTCACCCACGCCGCGGCATCCTACTCTCTCGTCCCTGACCCACTCGCACGCCTTGGGCGAACGTATCGGACAGAGAGCCCAAGCCTCCACCTTGAAGGAACGCTGGTGGTGGACGGTGAGCCCGAGCAGGTGCGTGGCCGTGGCGTCTTGGGTCATCTCTACGGCGCGCGGAGCCGTCTCAAGCGATGGTCGTGGGTCCATGCCCGCGACGCGTCCGGACAGGGCGCAGAGATCTTGGTGGGCGAGCTAGCGGTTGCGGGCATGCCCTTGCCACCGCTCGTCAGCGCCACCGTCTGGCACGAGGGCCACACGGCACACCTCCATCGGTTGTCGACAGCCGTGCGTGGCTGGGCCACCTGGAGGGGCGACAGCGTCTATTTCAAGCTTCGCCAAGACAGCATGACCGTTCAAGGCGCAGCGACACTTCACGGGCCGAGCACGGCGTTGGTCCGCTATACCCAAGCGGATGGCCGACAGGCCTTCTGTCGCAACAGCCCCTTCTCCCGGGTGGAGCTCTCGGTCCACCGCGATGGCGAGGATCCCTGGTTCTGGTCAACCACCACGGCTGCCGTGGAGCATGGCAGCCCCTACCGGCCGGCTGGACGCGTGGTCGCGGGCTGAACTCAAGACCCGGGCTTGTTGTGCCCCGTGATGCGCACCCCATCCGCCAAGCGTGTCGCCACCTCGAGGATGTTCTCCCCGGTGTCGTTGTTCTTGTAGCGGCACACGGAGGTCTCCGTCGGCAGCTCACCGTCATGACGCCAGATGAACTTTAAGACGCCCGTCATCTGCTTACTGGGTCTGCCGTGGCAGGCCTGAAGGTGTTTTCGAACCAACCGGTAGACGGAGTCCACGTCCATACGGTTCTGCGACACGAAGAAGGCCGTTGCCGTCGAGGCGCGCCCCTGTTGCTGATGAAACTTGAGCGTGAGCGTTCGGCCGTGCGACAGCGGGTCGGTCACCTCGTAGTCCAGCGCGGCTCCGGGACCGTCGGGCCGGGGCGTGCGGCCTTCGCGCTCGCCGATGTCAGAAATCCGCTCGCCCAGCGTGATGCCACGCAGAAAGCCTACATCCTCTGGATAGAGCAGCCCCATCACTTCGGCTGCGAGATCGTGTCGGTCTTGCCCCGGTCTCATGTACGGTCTCCTTGGCAACATTCCATCACGAGTGGCGTCGAGCTGTCCACAAATTGGCACCGTGGGCAATCCGGCACACGACGCCTCGCCGAATCGGGTTACCGGGCGCCTTCGCGACCGGGGGCGTCGCAATCCTAGGGGTGGAGGAAGCTGTGAGTCGCTTTGAGGACGCGTTGAAGGCCGGACCGATGATCGCAGATGGTGGCATGGGCTCGCTGCTGCACGCCGCCATTGAGGAGTCCTTCCCTTGCACCGATGCGGTCACCCTCTCCCACCCCGACGTCATCCTCGGGATTCACGCCCGCTACCTCCGCGCTGGTGCCAAGCTGATCGAGACCAACACGTTTGGCGCCAACCGCGTCAAGTTGGCGAAGCATGGCCTCGCCGACAAGTTGGCGGCCATCAACGGCCGTGCGGTCAAGCTCGCCCGCGAGGCCCGAGAGATTGCATCCACCGACGCATTCATCGCGGGGTCGATTGGCCCTACGGGGCTTCGCGTCGATAGCCGCACCGATTTTGCAGAGCTGCTCCACGACGTCTTCGTCGAGCAAGCACTGGCGCTCGAAGACCGCGGCGTAGACCTCTTCGTGGTCGAGACCTTCACGCGCCTGACCGAGCTGGAGATCGCGGTTGAGGCCGTTCGATCCGTGAGCAGTCTTCCGATTGTGGCGACCATGACCCTGCCCTACGGCGACGAGTGGTCAGACGGCGACCCTTCCTCCATGGTCGAGCCCTTGCTTCGGCGTCTCGCCCGTCTCGACGCCAACGTCATCGGCATGAACTGCACCCAGGGCCCCGCACAGATGTTGCCGGCGATTCGCAGACTGCGCACCCTCGCCCCAGACCGTCTCATCGCCGCCCAGCCCAACAGTGGCCTGCCCCATCGGCATGACGGCCGTATCGTCTACCCCAGCAACGACCCCGCGTGGTTCGGACGCTTTGCGTCGCGTGCAGTGCAGGCCGGCGCGAACCTCATCGGCGGCTGCTGTGGCACCACCCCCGAGCTTGTTGAAGCGATGGCGAAGGCCATCGGCGAAGGCCCATCCACCGAAGACGTCCGCGTGGAGGTCCTTCAGAGCGCAGTGCACCAGGAAGAAGTCGTCGAAGACGCCGAGCCCTCCGTGCTTCAGCAGAAGCTCAGTCGAGGCGAGTTCGTGGTCAGCATGCAGGTGGACCCCCCCAAGGGCACCCGGACCAAGATGGTCATCGAGGCCTGCCAAGCGTTTCGCGACTCGGGCCACGTGGACTGCGTCGATGTGAACAGCAACCCGATGGCGCGCCTCCACATGGATGCCCTCTGGATGTCTGCCACCATCGAGCAGCTCGGCGTGGAGACCATCGCACACTACACGCCACGGGATGCCAGCATGATGGGCATTCAGGGCAATCTTCTCGGGGCGTGGAACTTCGGCGTCCGCAATGTGCTCGTGATCACGGGTGATCCCAGCATGGTCAACGGAGAGCCTGGGTCCAACGACGTCTACCAGACCGACGCCATCGGCATGGTGGCCTTGATGTCGCAGCTCAACGGCGGAAAAGACTGTTTTGGCAACAAGATCGGACGACCTCCAAACTTCAATATCGGGGTCGCGGTCAACCCCAATGCCGAAGACCTTGACCTTGAGGTCGCCCGGTTCAAGCGCAAGATCGAGGCAGGGGCGCACTTCGCCATGACGCAGGTGTTCTTCGAGTGGTCCTGCTGGGAACGGTTCCTCGAGCGGCTTGGTGGACACTGTCCGATTCCTGTCATGGCCGCCGTGTGGCCCCTGACTTCGTTGCGGCTTGCCCTTCGTCTTCACCACGAGGTGCCCGGTATCGTGGTTCCCGACGCCGTCCTGAACCGTCTTCGCGATGCGGGCAAGGCGGCACGTGCCGAAGGATTTGCGCTCGCGCGCACCATGCTGGCCGAGTCCCGCGAGCGTATGCAGGGCGCCTACATCATCGCGCCGTTCAAGCGTCCCGTGAACGCGCTTGAGCTCTTTGAAGAGTCCTCGCCGTGACCGACCAGGGCCACTTATTTGGCCCCCCACCGAACCCAGTTCAGCCCGCCGAGGCCGATGACGAATGGGTCGGGCTCGCGACCAAGCTGCCGCCATCCATTCACATGGGTACGAGCAGCTGGAGCTTTCCCGGGTGGCATGGTCTGGTCTACCGACGCCCCTACACCGGTCCCCAGCTCGCGCAGTACGGGCTGAAGGCGTACGCCAGCCACCCGCTGTTTCGTACGGTCGGCGTGGACCGGTCCTACTATGCGCCTGTACCTCGTCAGACATGGCGCGACTGGCACGAGGCCACGCCGGCTTCGTTTCGCTTCCTCATCAAGGCAGGTTCGGACTTGGTGCGTGTCCCAGAGCGCCTCGAAGGCTCCACCTTTCTTGATCCCGGACACGCCGAGACCACCCTCCTCGGCCCGATGGCCGAGGGCCTCGACGATAAAGCTGGACCCGTGCTGTTTCAGTTCAGTCGGGAATCACTCCGCACCATCGGCGGTCCACACGCCTTCGCCGATGCTCTTGGTGAGATGCTTCACGCCCTGCCCAAGGGCCACCTCTACGCCGTGGAGGTCCGTGAGCCCTCTTGGGTGACGCCCCGCTACCTCGATGTCTTGCGAACCACCGGCGCCGTCCACTGCGTCAACGTCTACCCCGGCATGCCTACCGTGCGACAACAGGCTCAGTGGCTGCGTGAAACCGACCCCTGCGCCCTCGTGATCCGATGGATGCTGCACCCGTCCTGGACGTACCGCGCCGCGAAGACCACCTTTGCACCGTTCCGCGACCTGCAGGCGGCACTTCCCGAGGCGCGCCAAGACATCGTCGCGATGTTGCTCGGCGCCTTGCGGCGCCACATTCCCGCATGGGTGATCCTCAACAACAAGGCCGAAGGCTCTGCTCCCCTGAGCGTGGTGGAGCTCGCCCGCGCGTTTGCGCACCGTTCTGGCTCAAGCGACGGCGCTGACCCCTCGTGATTTAGCCGCGCATGGCGGCGGGTTCCGTCCACCCCTGCGGCTCCTTGCACTCCTGTCTTGCCTTGGTCACCACAACCGGGCAAGGATGGGGCTGGAGGGCTCCACCCATGCGCTTTCAGGGCCAACAGTTCGACGGAAAAGGCATCACGGTCGCCGTGGTTGACTCTGGCATTGATGTCAATGATCCACGCCTTGCAGGCGCAACTATCGAAGGCTGGTCACTGAGCCTCGGCGCGACCGGACACGCCGTCATCTCCCCGGACTTCCATGACGAACATGGGCACGGGACACAGATCGCAGCCGCCGTGCACCGCGTCGCACCTGCCGCGCGCATTCTCGCCATCAAGATCATGGGGTCAGAGCTTCGGGCTAGCGCCGAGCTCATGGCCGCCGGCATTGAGACCGCGTCAAAGCATGGCGCAGAGGTCGTCAACCTGTCGTTGGGGACACCCAACATGGGCAAGGCGCTGCTATTGCGTGACTGCTGCGGCAATGCCGTGGAGGCAGGCACGGTGGTCCTAGCCGCTGCGCATCCCCGCGGCGAGCGTGCATACCCCGCCGACCTCCCCGAGACGCTCGGTGTGGCAAGCCATCCGGACTGCCCCGAAGACAAGACCTTCTTCTTTGCCCCCAAGCGCTTCCCTCGCAAGGTCTGGCCCAGTCACTCAGGCAAGTACTTGGCGCATGGCTACGACTATGCTGACGGTCCCGAAGGGCGGTACAGAGGGAGCGGCCTCGCGACGGCACACCTCTCGGGCACCGTGGCCTGCCTGCGCCAAGCCCTTCCGGCGATGACCGCCAATGAGTTTATTCAACGCCTTCAGCAGCGTGCGCTCGTTCCCGTCCAGAAGATCGGCTACGCATGATGCGTCCACGCACGTGGGGTCTCGGGCGCCACAGCGGCAGGGCCAACACGCCATGACGCGGTTCTTCGGTGCATGGTTGGGCTCCCTGCTGGTGGTCTCTTCGGCATTCGCCACGGTGCCTGACACCTTCGGGACCGGCATACGCCACATGGGTCGCGGGGGCGGCGGTGTTGCGCACGTCGGCGACGGCGCGGCAGCCATGATGAACCCTTCGGGCCTGTGGCGCGTGCGGCGTCCAGAGGTCTCGCTCGGCTTCAGTGCTGGCCTACCCGAGCTTCAAGCCCCGCCACCCGTGTGGTGGGACACCAATCAAGATGGCGTGGTCGATGAGCGTGACCCACCGCTTCAGCTCGATGGTCAGGTCGAGCCCATGTGGGGACTTCATGCCAGCCTTGCCCGACACATCGGGTCGCGCGTTGGATTTGGTGTGTCGATCTACATGCCGACCAACCGCCTGTTTCGACTGAAGACCTTCGACCCGACGCTCCCCACCTACATCCAGTACGACAACAGGCCACATCGCTATGTCCTGGCCGCGGGCCTTGGCGGACGTGTCCTCCCTGGGTTTGCCATCGGCGCCGGTGTCGACATCGTGCCGCGGGTCACGTTCAACGTCGATCTGACGGCAGACATCGAGGTGCAGGGCGCAAGCAAAGACGACGACCAACTTGAAGACCTCGTTGGCGACATTCGTATCGACACCCACGAGATTGAGCTCGACATCAGCCCCGGTGTGGTTCCGGTGGTAGGTCTGCAGCTCGACTTTGGCGCGTGGTCGAAACACCTTGAGGGGCTCTCACTCGGTGCCATGTGGCGAGGCCAGACTGGAATGGAGATCCTCGCCGACCTCAACCTTCAGGCGAACTTGGCGCTGACCGACGCTGGTTCACTCGACCCCTACACGGCCGCAGTGGTCATCGACGCCCCGCTCGCGATCTTCGACCACTTCCTTCCCATGCGCACAGACATTGGGATCTCCTACGCGTACAAGGATGCGCTCCTTCTGTACGGCGATGCGCGTTGGATGGGATGGCGCCAGATGATGCTGTCGGTGAGCCAGCTGGGCGACACCACCATCACCGCACCGCTTGTCGACCTCAACGGCAACGTGCAGGACGGCAACAGCTACGCGCTGCAGGCCCGAGACACCTGGGAAGTCCGTGTGGGTGGTGAAGCCCACCTCCCCCGCTTCGACTTCCCTGGACGTCTGAAGTACATCGACATTACGCTGAGGTCTGGCGTGGGCTACCATCCCACCCCCCTTGTGGCCCAGAACGCCGACACCGCCTTGCTCGACGCCAACCGCTGGTCGATCTCGGGGGGCGCAGGCATCAGCTTCTGGGACCCCTTCAAGCTGGTCGATGGGCCCATTCATTTCGACATGATGTTCCAGCTGCACCAGTTCATTCCCGCGGTCTGGCCCCATGCCACAGATGTTCCACGGGCCGGGTTTACGACCAACGGCGCAGACATCGACGTCAAGGGACGTATCGCCGTCCTCGGTGCAGAAGTCGGGTTCTCGTACTGATGTCCTCCAGCAGGACCGGTACGGGCCGGCTCGCGCCCACACCGAGCGGTGAGCTGCATCTGGGTAATATCCTCGCCTTTGGCGCAGCCTGGCTCGACGCGCGGTCGCGCGGAGACCGCCTATTGCTCCGCGTTGAGGACCTCGACCCTGTTCGGTCGAAGGCAGAACTCGCGCAGCAACATCGCGAAGAACTTCAGTGGCTCGGCATCACCTGGGACGAGGAGGTCGCACCGCAGTCGAGTCGAACCTACGCCCACGTGCTCTCCGCACTCGAAGAACAGACCTACCGCTGCACCTGCTCTCGCAAGACCCTTCAGACCATGGGTGGCCGCTACGACGGACGCTGTCGCGGTGCCAAACAACCCACGGGGGCGCTACGCTGGCGCCTGCCCAAGACCCCAGTGGCGCTGTCTGACCTGGTGCAGCCGGAGGCCGTGGTCGACGTCACAAACACCTTTGGTGACCCGGTGCTGGTTCGAAAGGATGACGTCAGCAGCTACCTGCTCGCGATCGTTGCCGATGATGCCGCAGACGGCGTGACCCGTGTGGTCCGGGGGGCTGATCTCTACACGCACACGGCCCTGCAACATGCCCTGCGTGACGCACTTGCGCTGCCCCATCCCGCGACCGCGCACACCCCGATGGTTGTGGGACCAGACCTCAAGAAGCTCGGAAAGTCGCATGGTTCGAGCAGCATTCGAGCATGGCGAGATGCGGGATACACCGCTGAAGATGTGTGGAGGTTCGTGCTCCCGATGCTCGGGCTAGCCCCACAAGCCACGCTCCTCGACGCCCTACCGAACTTTTCTTGGGATCACGTTCCAGCGGGCACCCTCAAGGTTCACGAAGACCGGGTAGGGCCTTGTGAGTGGTCATGGCTCACGCCACGAGGCCAGTTCGGCTCCTCATAGACCACCAATACCCCCTCTCGAAGGTAGTACTCTGCCAGCTGAATCAGAATGTCCGGATCGGAGGGCGCGACCGCTACAAGAGAACCATGGCGCAGCGTCGAGAATCCACGCGCCAACTTCTCGGAGACATCCGCGACGAGACGTTCATCTCCGAAGTCGAGGACAAAACGCCGGTCACGCCGAGCGACAACACGCGCCAAGAAGCGCCCATCCAGACCCGAGCGAAGCGTCAGCCGGATCATGCGCTACCACGTCATGAGGGCGGTTCCCCAGGTGAACCCCGAGCCGAACGCGCCGAGAAGAACCCGCATCCCAGGTTTCAGACGCCCCTCTCGCACCAGCTCGTCGAGCAAGATCGGCAGCGTCGCCGCCGTGGTGTTGCCATAGCGCTCGATATTGGACGGCACCTTCTCAAGCGGGATGGAGAGTTGCGCTGCGATCGCCTGATTGATGCGTAGATTTGCCTGGTGAAAGACAAAGAGGTCAATCGCGTCCAGTGCGACATCTTGTGCGCGACACTGCTCCTCGACCGCCGCCGAGAGACGGGTCACCGCGTGCTTAAACACGAGCCGGCCATCCATCTGGGCGTAGAGATGCTCGGGCGGCACGAGGCCATCCCCCGATCCGCCATCTGGCACCGCGATGTAGGGGCGCTGCGACATGTCCCAGATCTTTTGGTGAAGGGCGTAAGCATACCGCCCATCAGCATGGAGCGTGACAGCTTGTACATCACGCGTCGGGTCGGTGCCTGCCTGCAGCACCACCGCACCGGCACCATCACCGAATAGCGAGGCCACGGCGCGTCCGCGGGTCGAGAGATCGATGGCCGCCGAATGGATCTCTGCGCCCACAACGAGCACCGTGTTCGCCATGCCTGCGCGGATGTGCGCGACGGCCGTCGACAGTCCGTAGAGGAATCCAGAGCACTGATTGCGAACGTCGAGGCACGGCACGGTGATGCCTTGCTGGGGAAGCCCGAGTTTCTCTTGAAGAAATACGCCAGATCCCGGAAAGCAATGATCTGGTGAGAGTGTGGCAAACACAATGAGGTCGAGCGCGCTGGCGTCAAGGCCTGCGGCGTCGAGCGCGCGCTTCGCAGCGTACAGCCCTAGGTCACTGGTGCTGTCACCCGCTCCGGCAAAGCGCCGCTCCTCAATGCCTGTCCGACGCTGAATCCACTCGTCCGTGGTGTCCATACCGAAGCGCGTGGCCAGCGCCTCGTTGGTCACGACATGCTCGGGGACGTAGCTCCCCGTTCCGATCACTTGAACAGACTTCACGCGCGCGCTCCACCACACTTCGAGCGTAACGGCTAACGCGACGCGAAGGCACCACCCGCACCCTCGACAAACGCTACAGGAATGCCCCACACGAGGTACGGGGACCGCCATTGAGCACCTCGAAGGGCACCCATCGCGATCCAGACGGGCAGCGCTGCCATGACGGCGACCCACCCGCGATGTTTGGCGAGAAAGCGGCCCGAGTTGCGCGCACGCCAGATCATCGCGCCGCGAGCGGTCACCGAACGAACACCACCTGCTGGCAGGGACAGATGCTCTACACATGCCGAGGGCTGGTAGAGCAATCGGTAGCCTAGCTGTCGAATGCGCGTACTCACGTCGGCATCCTCATAGTAGAACGTCCCGGCAAAGCCTTCATCCGCGCCACCCACCTGTACCCAGAGTGTCCGGCGAAAGCTCATATGGCAGCCCTTTAAGGTCGCGAGTGTGCCTGCGGAGAGGCCGTCCAGTCGTGTTCGGATGCGGCCGTCCCACCCTACGCGGTTCTCATTCACATCGCTGTTTGGACGAAGGACCCGCTCGAGAATCCGGCCACCCACACCACCCACCGTGGGGTCGTCATAGGCCTCACGATGCGCCTGAAGAAGCCCCGGCCTTGGGACGATGTCGTCATCGACAAAGAGCACGATGTCGGTGTCGAGCGCCGCCACCCCCACATTTCGCGCTGCAGGCAATCCACCATCCGTGAACGGTACATAGCCCACCTGAAGGTCGTCACAGACGTGCGCGAGGCCTCCCATGTCGGGCGACTGATCGATGACCACGAGTCGGTCCCCCGCATCCAACACGAGGGCGAGACTCTCCACCACGTGCCGTGTGGCCTGTGGCCTTCCCTTTGTGGCAATCACGACACCGAGCGTCAGCATCTGTGTTCTCCTCTTGGCCGTCACCGCCTCTACTCGCTAACCCAGTGTCGGGAGGGCACATGCAACCCGTTGAGGTTCGCATTCAATGGCTCGATGGTCGGGGTCACGGCGGCGCTCGCCTGCCAAAGCCCCATCGTGGTGTCGTCGCGGTGCCCAAGGCCCTGCCGGGTGACGTGGTTCGCATCCACCTTCCAGAGGGCGCACCCTCATTTGCGACGGTCGAGATGGTCGACTTGGTCGAGCCCAGCACGTTCCGTCGCGAACCGACATGCCCACACCACACGCAGTGCGGCGGATGCCCCCTCGGAGAGATCGACCACGACGAGCGGCGGCGGCAGCTTGCGACCAACGTCGCCCGTCAACTCGGCATCAACGACATCCCAACGGTTGCGCACACCACCGAAGCATCGGGCAGAGCACGCATCGATCTCACGGTTCATGTGGGACGCATCGGCTACCGCGCATCCAAGACGCACGACCTTGTGCCCATTGACACCTGTGAGATTGCCGAGCCCGCCGTGCAGGACATGTTGGCGCGGGTGCTGACACTCTCCACGCAGGTCGACATGTCCGACCTTCAACGCCTCGCCATCCGAACAGACGGCACCAAGACCATGGTGAGTGCGAGAAGCGCGCGGTCCACAGCCTCGCCTGCGCTTCGAGAAGCGCTGGCCAAGCTCGAACACGTCGCACTCGACGGAAAAGCGCTGCATGGGGACCCCACCCTCTGGCTCCAGGTGCATGGGCTCCGTCTTCGCTGCAGCCCGCAGTCCTTCTTTCAGGTCAATCGTGCGCTAAACGAGCAGTTGGTCGCTGATGTGGTGGCACGCGTCCAAGCCGCACGTCCTGAAGCGGTGATCGACCTTTACAGCGGCCTCGGAAACCTCACGTTGCCGATCGCAGCAGCATGTGGGGCACCCGTCACTGGCGTCGACCGTGAGGGACAAGCCATCCAGGACCTGCGCTTCAACGCCAGAGCTCTGGGACTTCCCTTGGTGAATGCCATCTCGGCCGATGTCCGGAAGCTCGACCTGCGCACCCATGCGTTCGACGTCGCGGTGGTCGATCCTGGGCGCGCTGGATGTGGCGACGCCCTCGGTCGTGTCATGACTCAGCGGCCGCGACGCATCGTGTACGTGTCATGCCATCTGCCGAGCGCAGTCCGTGAACTCAAGCAGGTCCGTTCGCACGGCTACCGACTCCGCGATGTGCGGTGCTACGACCTCTTTCCGTCGACCTCGCACGTCGAGACCGTCTTCACGCTTGACCGTGACAGCGACAGCCTACCCCTTCGGTAGGCCCTCTAGGCGCGCCGAGACCCCATCGAGCCTCGCCTTGAGGGTCGATACGAGGTCACGCTGGGACTCGAGCTCCCGCTGAATCCGCATCACGCCCTGCTGGGCCGTATCGCCCTGCTCAAGGGCCGTGATGGCCTCAAAGCACATGCGTGCAATGCGTCCATCGGACGAGCGTTGCCGCAACAAGCGTAGGGCTGCAATGCCCGAGGCATGCCCCAAGGCCCGGAGTGCCTTGATGGCAGACAACACCACACGGTACTGCCCATCATGCAGGAGGTCCACGAGCGCCTCCGCACATGTCTTCTGTACGGATTCGACCTCTTTCCCGAGGATACCCAACGCACCAGCGGCCGCGATGCGCGCGAACACACCACGTTTCGGCGAGAGCCATGCCTGGATGACCTCAAGAGCCGCCTTGTCGCGGGTCTCGGCGAGCCCGCGGAGCGCGCCACCCCGAACCACGTCGCCCCAGCTGTCAATGTGGAGATGATCCTTGAGGATCGACACGGCCCGACTCGCGCGGGTCTTGCCGAGGGCCTCGAGCACCGCAGACAACACATGGGCATCTGGCGTGCCGTCTTCGAGTAGCCCCTCGAGTGTGTCGGCTGCCTGAACCTGCCGGAACGCCCCGAGCGCTTTCGCAATCGCAGCGAGGGCGCGCGGTTCACGTTCTTCATTGAGCGCTTCACAGAGCACGAGCAGTGCGGTCTGGGAACGCTGCTTGGCGAGCAGGCCAGCGGCCTCGGCGCGAACACCCCAGAATGGGTGGGCCCTCAGCGCATCTTGGAGCGCATTGTCCGCTCGCGTGCCCCCCTGCTTCGCGAGACTACGCAACGCACGTACAGCGAGGACCGGACTCGGGTCTTTGGCCAACCCGCAGCGGAGCGCTTCGGGACCGGAGAGCCGAATCTCGGCTGCCACGGTGAGCTCCGGGTCGACCCGTACAGAGGTCACGTCGCCCATGTCCGGGAGGTAGAGGGTGGCCTCCCTCGCATCGACACGAAGCGTGAACGACCGGGTCTCGCCATCAGTCGTCACCACGTCGAGCGGCAGACCAAAGGCAAACGCCTCGGCGACATCATCACCAGTCTGCAGCTGCTTAACGCTCACCCTCAGGTCATTGTCTTGTGGCTCGATGCCCACCTCGAGCGTGGGATGCCCGGCACCGAGAATCCACTGATGGAAGAACCGGTCGAGGTTTCGGCCCGTGGTTTCTTCCATGGCGCGCTGCAGGTCGCGTCCGTGGGCCACACCGTGCGCGTGCCGCTTCAGGTACGCCGTCACACCCGACCGAAACGCTTCGTCGCCCAGCTCTGCCCGCAGTGTGCGCAAGACCATCGCCCCCTTCTCGTAGAGGTGGCGATCGAACAGGTCGATGGGCTCCCGGAAGAGGTAGCTCGCAATCGGGCGCCGGTATCGGCCAGCATCTTCTGCCTTGTAGGCCTCAAAGTGGCTCCAAGCGGTCCAGAGCGCCTCGTTCGCCTCGTCGACCTCTTCGGACCAGATCTGCTCTGAGAAGGTCGCGAAGGCCTCATTCAGCCAGGCCTGGGACCAGTCTTGGCACGTGACCAGATCACCGAACCACTGGTGCGCGAGCTCATGGATGACGAGGCCGTCCATACCGGTATGAAGGCGCGTCGCATCGTCGCAGAGCAGACGCTCCATCATGGTGGTGCAGGCGGTGTTCTCCATTCCACCGAAGACAAAGTCGTGCACAACCACCTGGTCGTAGCGTGGCCACGGATAGGCCACGCCACTCCAATCGGAGAGAAAGGTCATCATCTGCGGGGTCTTGCCCATTGCCGGCAAGGCTTCGTCAGACCGGCCGGCAGGCACCGCGTAGCGAACGTCGAGTGTCTGACCGTCGATAGTGACCGTATCCTGCACCACATCGAGTGCTGCCGATACGGCCGAAAACAGGTACGCAGGCATCGGTTCGGCCTGCTCAAAGGTGGACCACCCGCGACCGTCTTCGGTGCCACTGTCGACGCGCTGCCCATTGGAGAGCAACGTATGGGCAGCCGGACCCGTGAGCTTAATGGACCATGCATGCTTGACCCCAGGGTGGTCAAAGCACGGGAAGATGTAGCGGGCATCTTCATCTTGGCACTGGGTCCAAGCCTGCCACTCGCGGTCCGGATGCGCCGCGCTCGCCCCGACAAAATAGAGGCCGACGCGCGGGTCTTTTCCTGCGAAGGTGATGGAGACGACCGTGGAGGTTGGGAGGCCCCTCACCGTGAGCCGGCGGCCATCATGGGCCCAGTTCGTGGTCTCCACATCATCGATGTACACGGCTTGAACCGTAACATCGACCAGGTCGAAGGCTACGACGCCCTTGGACCCCGGGTAGGCCTCAAGCGACCATGCCGCTCGCCCGGTCCATCGCTGCTCCTCGGGGTACAGCTCCAGCAGCAACGACACCTTCACCGGACGGTAAGTCCAGCTGGGTCCGTAGTTCGGGGCCACACCTGGCTCGGCGAAGGTCCGCGCGAGGTCGGAGCGGCTCAAACCCAAGGCCAACGCCTGAAACGTGGTGCGCGTCATACAAAGTCTCCCGGTTGCACGAAGAGCGGCCGGGTTCGTATCTCGGCGCGGCGCACGGAGCGAACGCACCACATCGAGGCATCAACGCTCTGAGATCATCGCGGTTGCACGTTCCACGGCATCAGCGTTGCCAATCACAAGCGGCGTACGCTCATGCAGTGCCGTTGGCACGCGATCGAGAATGCGGGCCACGCCATCGGTCGCCGCGCCCCCCGCCTGCTCCACCACAAAAGCCAAGGGAAACCCTTCGTACAGCAATCGTAGCTTGCCCTTCGGGTTGTTCGTGTCTGCGGGGTAGACGAAGACACCGCCCTTGAGCAAGTTCCGATGAAAGTCAGCCACCAACGACCCGATATACCGTGCCTTCATGCCCCGTTCTGGAGACTTGCAGTCGGCGACCCATGCCCGTACACCATCACTCCATCGTGCCGCGTATCCCTCATTGATGCTGTAGATCTTCGCCGCATCTGGAACGCGCAGATCGGGATGTGACAAGAAGAACTCACCGACCGTCGGGTCGAGGGTGAAGCCGTGCACCCCATGCTCGGTGGCCAACACCATGACCGTACCCGACCCGTAGACCACATACCCGGCAGCCACCATCTCGGTCCCTGGACGGAGCACGTCAGCTGTTGTGGCCTGGGTGCCCTCCGGAGTGGTTCGGCGGAAGACACCGAAGATGGTTCCGATCGTCGCGTTTACATCGATATTCGAAGAGCCATCTAGCGGGTCGACCGTGACGACGTAGCGTCCGGAGTGCCACTGCTCATCGGTGTAGACCGCACCCTCGGCCTCCTCGCTGACAATCATGCACGTGCACCCACGATGCTCCAGGCTGCGGCGAAAGGTCTCATCTGCATACACGTCGAGTTTCTGAACAAACTCACCCTGCACGTTGATGGTGCCCGCCTCCCCCAACATACCCGCCAACCCAGCCCGGTTCACACGGCTGCTGATGAGCTTGCATGCCAAGGCTACGCCCTGCATCAGGTCGACGAACGCGCCCGTCGCGTCGGGATGTCGACCCATCGTGGCCATCAGGTAACGGTCGAGGGTCGTGCCCTCTTCAAACTGTGGGACGTCAGCAGACATGAGCCCTCCCTCGGACGGCTCTGCTAACCCGATCGTCCCCGTGTGCGTCCTTCGCAGGCACAATGCCCCCAAGCGCGGTACACAGCGCTGCATGGAGGGGAGCCCGTGAGCGGACCCGTGCCCAATCGAACCCATCGCTGGATACTCGTGGCCATGGCTGGTCTTGCAGCGCTCGCGCTGACCTTCTACGCGCAGCCTAGTTGGGATACGCTGGTCGACGATGCCTACATCTCCGCGAGGTATTCGGAGCTGTTCGCGCACGGACACGGTGTGGTCTACAACGCGGGTGAGCCCCCCGTCGAGGGTGTCACCAACCTCGCATGGACCCTCCTCGTCGGTCTCGGGCGGGTCTTTGGCCTACCCATGATCCCGATGCTCACGGGCTTGGGATGGGCATTCGGTGTACTGGCCATCGGTGGATGTACTGCCCTCGCCTACACGCTCTCACGGGGCGCCTCCCGTCTTGAAGCGGCCGCGCTTGCCGCCTTTGCCCTCGCCCTCGAGCCGCACCTCGCGGTCGCCTGCACCAACGGCCTCGAGTCCTCGATGATGGTCGCCAGCGTGCTCTGGGCCACGTGGGCGGTCGTCACACCGAGTGTCCGACGCCCCGTCGCTGGGCTGTTCGTCGCGCTGCTCCCCTGGGTGCGTCCCGAAGGCCTCGCAGTCGTTGCCGGCCTCTGGTGTTTTCAGGCCCTTCGATACTGGTGGGACGGTACGGCTCTGAGAGACCTTCCCCGCCAGATGCTCTCGCTCGTGGCGCCCGGTGTGGCGAGCCTCATGGTGCTGTTCTCTTGGAGGCTTTGGACCTACGGACTCTGGCTTCCAAACACCTACTACGCCAAAGTTGCGTTTCCGCTCTCCGAGAGCTGGACCGTCAATGACCAATACCTCAAGCCGGAGTGGCTCACCGCAGCCGTCATGGTCCCCGCATGGCTCCTTGGACTGGTGCTGCAACCACGCAGGTGGGAACGGGTCATTGTAGCTGTCCTCGCCCTCGGCCTCACCGCAATCCCGATGACCGTCTACCTCTGGATGCCAGGGTTCCGGCTCTTTCTGCCGAGCATTGCGCTAACGATCGCCCTCGTGGCAAGCGCCGTCGCGTGGTTGCCTGTCTGGGTGGCACGCACCTCGGTCACAGTACTCGTCCTGGGAATGCTTGGCCTTCATCATCAAGAAAGCAAGCGCATCCAAGGGTATGACGGCCGGCACTCCGTCCTACCTGCCAACGGCGCTCAGCGCGCCGCCGAGCACCTTGCAGCGCATGCCCCCGAGGGCGCGTGGCTTGCGACCCGCGATGCCGGGGTGCTCGCCTACTACGTCGGGCCGGACGTCAAGGTGGCGGAGCTGCATCAGCGCGCGCTCACCCAACCCCATCCAGATGGCGCAGCTACGGCCGTTCTCAAGCTGACACCCGAGAACCCGACGTTCTTCATCTCGACCGTGCAGCGCAAGAATGCCGACAAGATCGCCTACGGAAACGACAAGCTGATCTGGCGCCGCATGAAGGTACCCTACGTCTACCTTGGTCGTGTAGAACAGCACTATCACCGATTCTACGACATCTACGTACGCCGTGACGCCAATATCCCACCACTTCCCAACGACATCGTGGTCAATCGAGCAGGCCCACAGCACACCACGCGATGAACCTCCGACGTCCTATCGCCCTCACTGCACACCAGTGGTAGGCTTGCCCCATGGGAGGGATGCCGTGACCGAGACACCCCGCGTCGACAGGTCAGCCGATCTGGAACGTTTTGCGTTGAAGGGCCTCCACCTCGGCAAGATGACGGGCATCAGTGTGGCTACCCACGCGATTCCTGACAGCTTCTTGCTCATGCACACTGGCGTGGGCTGCAAGTACAAGACGGCTGCGCAGGTGGGCCCACATGACTGGGGCTCACACCCCAACCGAAGAGAAGCATGGACCCAGGTCGGCGAAGTGCAGCTCATCAAGGGCAGCGCTGCGCGGATCGCACCCTTTGCCCGCGCGTGGTGGGAGCGTCGTCGCCCCAACTACATGGTGTGTGTGAGCGCCTATTTTATTGAGCTCACCGGAGAGGACTGTCGAGACGTCGTCGATGCGGCAGCGAAGTCCGTGCCGTGCGACATGGCGATGATCACCACTGCAGCGCCTAATGGTGGGTTTTACGAAGGGTACGCATCCGTCATCCTCGATGTCCTCAAGAAGGCCGACTTCAAAAATACCGAGGTGACCCGCCCGAAGGGCGTCGCCTTCTGCGGCTACCTCTTTGACCGGTATGAACCTGACCAACAGGCCAACCTCGAGGCACTCGACGCACTCGTTAAGGTCGCGGGTGGGGACCCCGGCCCCGTGCTCTTTAGCGGGCGCCCCTATGCCGAGCTGCTGACGGCGTCCTCGTGCGCACACTTGGTGTGCTTCCCTTACATGGGAAGGCTGGAGCGCAAGGTCAAGCGCACCACCAAGCGCACTCCGATTCAAGCCGACCTTCCCATCGGTGTAGCGGGCACAGTCCGCTTTGTCCGCAACGTCGCTGAAGCCGTGGGTGGCGACCAAGAGGCCGTCGAAGCCTGGGTCTCGGAGCACGTGCCCAAGGTAGAGGCCCAACTGAACGTGCTGCGCGATCACAGCCGCAACCTGCGCATCGCGATCTTCGCCGACACCCCACTTGCCGCAGGACTCCTCAGCCTCTGCATCGAACTTGGCGTCCACACGCCAATCGTGGGGCTACGCGACAAGTACACGGGTGGCAGTCGATACGTCTATGAAGTCCTTGAACGCAACGGGCTGACACCCTTTCCGGGGACCCAAATCATCGACAGGCCTTCCCTACGCTGGACCCGCGACACGGTCGCCGGCGCCATCACTCGAGGTGAGCTCGATGGCCTCATCGGCAGCTCGCACGAGTGCAACCTGTTCACCCGCCGCTCTCTTCACATGCAGAAGTCCGGCGTACCCCGCTACTTTACACTCGAGATGGGCTTCCCTTCCGACAACCACCACTACACCTATCCCGTGCCGACCCTCGGTCTCGAAGGTGCCGCAGCGCTTGCACAACGCATTCTCGAAGCCCATACACGGACGGCCTAGACGATGCCTGCGCTGCGTGAGGGCGATCTTCTGATCACGGGGGCATCCCGTGGCATTGGCCAACGCATTGCATGGGACCTCGCTTCACCCCGCCATCACTTGATCCTCACGGCACGTGACCCCGACGGGCTCGCCACAACGGTGGCGGGCGTCGAGGCACGAGGTGGCACGGCAGAGGTCCTCGTGGGTGATGTGACTGACCACGCGCACGAAGACGCGATCCTCTCGCGCCTTGAGAAGGCCTCCTCGGTGGCTGGCGTCGTTCTGAACGCCGGCATTGAGCATACCTGCGCGATTGAAGACCAGACCGCAGCACAGGTGCGACAACAAGTCGAGGTCAACCTCTTGGCCCCCCTGCAGCTCACACGGCGACTCGTGCCGATGCTGCGGCAGCAAGGCTATGGTGCCATCTGCCTAATCTCGTCCATGTCGGGAAAGGCACCGACGCCGTGGAACGCGGTCTACACGGCCACAAAGCACGGGCTCGTCGGGTTTGCCGCTTCGGTACGCATCGAGCTGGCCGGCTCGGGCGTCACCATCGGCACCGTGTGTCCCAGTTTTGTCGCAGAAGCAGGCATGTGGCACAGCTTCGGTCTACAGGCTCCCCCGATGCTGCGGGAGGTTCCCATGGACCGCGTGCTCTCTGGCGTGCGCGACGTGCTCAATGGCAAAGGTGAGGTGCTGGCAAGCCCAGGCCCGGTACGCCTGCTGTTGGCCTTGAGCGCCCTGTTTCCTGGTCTGGACCAGCCCGTACTGCGCACCATGGGTGTGCTGGACGTGCTGAAGCAGCGCGCGCTGGCCGCACGTCAGGGTGACCAGGACGCGTCGTGAGCGCAGAGACCCCACTACCGTTCTTCAGTGAACCCACGCGACGGTGGTTTCAGAGCAACTTCAAGGGGCCCACTGCGGTGCAGCTGGGTGCCTGGCCGCACATCGCACGCGGGGACCACACGCTGCTCCTCGCCCCGACAGGATCAGGAAAGACGCTGGCGGCCTTTCTGGCCTGCCTCGACCGACTCTCCCAAGTTCCAACCGATGCCGAGCCCGGCGTTCGGGTGCTCTACATCAGTCCCCTCAAGGCGTTGGCCTACGACATCGAGCGAAACCTCAGGGCGCCGCTCATCGGTATCCAGCGCGCCGCCGCTGGACTCGGCCACGCCCTGCGTCCCATGGCGGTCGACCTTCGTACTGGCGACACGCCGCAGCGTGAGCGCGCACGCCAGAAGCGAAAGCCCAATGACATTCTGGTCACCACACCCGAGTCGCTCTACCTGCTGCTGACCAGCCAAGCGCGAGAGAATCTCCGCCACGTTCAGGCCGTGATCCTCGATGAGATTCATGTCATGGCCGGAACCAAGCGTGGGGTCCACCTCGCCCTCTCGCTGGAGCGCCTGGCAGAGCTCTGTGAGCATGAGCCCCAGCGCGTGGGCCTCTCAGCCACGCAGCATCCCCTCGAGGAGGCCGCCCGGTTTCTCGGCGGTGACCGCGAAGTCGCCATTGTCGACACCACGGCCCCACCCCGCCTCGAGCTGCAGATCGTGGTGCCCGTGGCCGACATGGAGAACCCCGACCTGTCTGCAGCGGAGCTGGGTGTCCCCTCGGCCGACCTCACGGAGCCTGACGACGACATCGACCCCTTCGACCTCGACCTCGAAGCCGCAGGCTGGGATGATGAAGCAGGGGCCTTCAGGCAGACACCGGGCACCGGCGTCCAGCAGTCTGGCATCTGGCCCACCATTCATCCGCGGTTGCTCGAGCTGATCCGTTCCCACAGGTCCACCATTGTCTTCGTGAACAGCCGTGTTCTGTGTGAGCGACTGGCCGCCGCACTCAATGAGCTCGCTGGAGAGGAGCTCGTTCGTGCCCATCATGGCTCGCTCAGTCACGACAAGCGCGCCGACATCGAAGAGGCCCTCAAGGGCGGCCAGGTGCCGGCACTTGTGGCCACCTCCAGCCTCGAGCTCGGTGTCGACATGGGTGCGGTCGACCTCGTCATTCTCGTGGAGTCTCCCGGTTCTGCGGCACGCGGTCTTCAGCGTATCGGCCGTGCGGGACACTCCGTCGGCGCGGTCAGCCATGGCCGTATCTTTCCAAAGTTCAAGGGTGACCTCCTCGAGAGCGCCGTAGTGGCCCAGCACATGGCCCGCGGCACCATCGAGGCCACGCGCGTGCCGAGAAACTGCCTCGATGTGCTCGCCCAACAGATCGTGGCGATGGTGGTCGAGCGAGACTGGACCGTCGAGGAGCTTGAGGCGCTCGTGCAGCGGGCTTACCCCTATGCACAGCTCGGCCGTGAGGTGCTCACCAGCGTCTTGGACATGCTGTCTGGACGATATCCGGATGATGCCTTCTCCAGCCTGTCGCCGGCCGTGGTCTGGGACCGCGCCACAAACACATTGTCCGCCCGGAGGGGTGCGCAGAAGCTGGCCATTCTCAATGGCGGGACGATCCCCGATCGCGGGCTCTACCGAGTACACCTTGGTGAGAAAGGTCCTCGACTCGGCGAGCTCGATGAAGAGATGGTCTATGAGTGCCGCGAGGGCGACTGCATCATCCTCGGCGCGAGCACATGGCGCATCGATGAGATCACCCGGGACCGCGTGAATGTCAGTCCGGCACCCGGCCAGCCCGGCCGACTACCGTTCTGGCGTGGAGAACGCCCGGGACGGCCGATTGAGCTCGGACGCGCGCTCGGGGCCTTTCTACGGCGCCTTCAAGATCTGGATACCGAGGCCTGCCGTGAGGCCATCCTCACGGAAACGCCACTCGATGAGCTCGCAGCTAACAACCTTGTCGACTACCTCATGGAGCAGCGGGAGCAGACAGGACTGCTCCCGACCGACACCCATATCGTCGTCGAGAAGTTCCGTGATGAGCTGGGCGACTGGCGTGTGTGTCTTCTCACGCCGTTTGGCTCACGGGTGCATGCCCCATGGGCCCTTGCGCTTGAGGCGCGCCTGAGCGCCGCACTCGGCGAGACCATCACCGCCTTCTACAGCGACGATGGCATCGCCATTCGGTTCCCCGATGCCGACAGCCTGCCCGTGCTCGACGCGCTGCTCATTGATGCCGAGGAGCTCGAGCCGCTGTTGATCGACCAGCTGCGTCACTCCGCACTGTTTGCGACCCGGTTTCGGGAAAACGCCGGTCGGGCACTCCTGCTGCCAAAGCGGCGCCCTCAAGGCCGCACGCCGCTCTGGCTCCAGCGCAAGAAGTCCCAAGACCTCCAAGCGGCGGCACAGCGCTTTGAGCGGTTTCCCATCATTCTTGAGACCTACCGCGAGTGTCTTCAAGACGTCTTCGATGTGCCTGCCCTCAAGACACTGCTGAACGGCTTGCGCGACCGGAGTGTGACCCTCCACGAGGTCGAGACCCACAACGCCAGCCCCTTCGCGCGCAGCCTCGTGTTTCAGTACATCGCGGCCTACCTCTACGATGGCGATGCGCCACTCGCCGAGCGCAAGGCACAGGCCCTGTCGCTCGACCGCGAGCTTCTGCGGGAGCTGCTGGGCCAAGAAGAGCTTCGGGAGCTCTTGGATGCGGGAGCGGTCGATGCCGTCGAGCTTGAACTCCAGCGGCTCACGCCAGAGCGTGCGGTACGCCATGTCGACGCGCTTCACGATCTCCTGCGGCGGCTCGGCGACCTGACCGATGATGAGGTGGCCGCGCGCTGTGACGGCGACGCGGCAGCTTGGCTCGCTACGCTGGAGCAAGACCGCCGGGTGCTTCGTGTGACCATTCACGGCACCCCACGCTGGATCGCCATCGAAGATGCGGCACGGGTTCGCGACGCACTCGGCACGAGCCTGCCCTCCGGGATCCCCCGTGCCTTGCTCGAGCCGGTCGACAACGCGCTCCCCTCGCTCCTCCTGCGCTGGGTGGCGTCGCATGGCCCGTTTCACACCGAACAACTCGCGGACCGGTACGGCCTGCCCACGAGTGTGGTCGAGCTTGTGCTCCGCCATGCCGAGCGTGAAGGCCGCGTCGTTCAGGGCGAGATGCGGCCCGGCGGAACGCGCCGAGAGTGGTGTGATGCCGATGTGCTCCGACGGTTGCGGCGTCGTTCGTTGGCGGTATTGCGCCAACAGGTGGAGCCCGTCGAGCCCGTCGTCTATGCGAGGTTTCTCCCTGCATGGCACGGCCTCGACACACCTGGAACGGGCCTCAACGCGCTGCGGCAGGCGATCGAGCAGCTCGAGGGCTTGGCCCTCCCATGGAGCGCGCTCGAGACGGAGATCCTCCCCGCACGGGTGCAGGGCTACCATCCCGACTTGCTCGACACACTGGGCGCCATGGGTGAGGTCGCGTGGGTGGGACGGGCACCGTTGGGCGCGCGCGATGGTCGGGTCAGCCTCGTGTTCCGAGATCGCATCGATCTGTTTCTTTCGCCACCATCGGCCGAAGCCCCCGAACTCTCCCCGCTTCAGGAGGCCCTCCGCCATCGCCTCGAGACGGGCGGCGCGTGCTTCCTCGCAGAGCTCCATGGCGTGACGCTCGACGATGGTGCACCCATCAAGACCGCAGCGCTTCAAGAAGCCTTGTGGGACCTCGTGTGGATGGGCCTCGTGTCCAACGACACCTTTGCCCCCTTACGCGCCCTTTCTGCACCCCAGAAGCGCCGCACCACACACCGACGTCGGGCCTTTGGCGCCAAGGGGCGTGGCCGACTCGCTACCGGAGGCCGCTGGAGCCTCCTCCAGCGGTTGAATGTCGCGACCCCCACCGAAGAGCAGCTCGCACGGGTCGACGTGCTGCTCGAACGCTACGGCATCGTCAGTCGTGAGGCGGCACAGACCGAGGGTGTGCCGGGCGGGTTCTCGGCGATCTACCCTGTCCTCCGCACCATGGAAGAAGGCGGCCAAGCGCGCCGCGGCTACTTTATTGAGGAGATGGGCGGTGCGCAGTTTGCCCTCGGTGGTGCTGTCGATCGGCTCCGAGGCTTTCGAGACCCTGACGAGCCCGTGGTGCGTGTCCTTGCCACGCTCGACCCGGCACTCGCGTGGGGCGGCATCCTCGCATGGCCCGAGACCTTCGATCCCGAGCATCGGCCGCGGCGGGTGACCGGCTCACGCGTGGTCACCTACGACGGGCACCCGGTGTTTTGGCTCTCGTCCTCCGGGTCCACCCTGCTCACGTTCCGCCGCGCACTAGACGCCGGGGTGATGCTCACGGCGGCAGTGAGCGCCTTGCGTACACGCATCGGCTACCGCTCCCTCCGCATCGACAAGATCGATGGGCAACCTGCGGGTCAACATCCTCGCCTCAAGGCCCTGCTCCACGCCGGCTTTGAGCGGGATGGTGCCGGCATCGCGCTCCGCCGCTAATGAGCCGTCATGGACACCCCTGAACTGGCTGTAGACCCGGCGGTCCAAGCCGCCCTCGACGCACATTGGGCGCGTCTGCCCTCGTCGTTGCACGCAGCCTTCACCGCACACGAGCAGTGGGCCACCGAACAGGGTCAGTACGCGTGGGCGCCCCACCTGGGTGTGTGGTGGCCAATAGCACCACGAGAGCCGCTACGGCTGCAGCTCGCCACGGCACTGATGGACTTGGTCAACACCGATCACCCCCTCCAAGAGACCTTGGCCACGCTCGATGCGCTCGACGAGCTTCTTGAGCAGCAGCGCGTCCGAACGCACCAGCTGATGACGGCACCCGCGCATGTGGTGCAGCGCGAGGGCTCACTCGATGAGGCCAAAGCTGTCGTCGTACTGGGAACCAATGCCGAGGTTTTGCGTGCGCTTCCCGCCGACAGCCTCGACTGTGTCCTCGAAGACCCACCCTATGCCTCCTCGTCCAACGCGCTGCCGTATCTCGACGCCTTTCCGCCAGGCGCATGGGCGAGCATGATGCGTACTCACCTCGAGGGCGTCTCGCGGTGCATGACGCCCCACGGCACCCTCGTGCTCCATCATGATGAGCATGTACTTGGGCAGCTCGATGGACTGTTGCGGGAGCGTGCGCTCTACGCCCAGCGGGTCGTCTGGGACAAGTGCAATCCCAAAGGCGATGCGCATGGCGTCGCCGCACAGCACGAGTACATCGTCTGGGCATGGGCATCTCGGGCCGCACTCAAGGCGCGAGGCCCGTTGCGAGAACCCAAGCCCGGCATGGCCCGTGTTCAAGCCTTGGCCGAGACCGTTCTGGCGGCCCATGGCGGCACCGTCAATGATGCCGTGAGGCAGGCCTTTCTAGACCGGGTAAAGCGGGAGCCAGACCTCACGGGCGGCGAGCGAGCCTACCGCTATCTGACGGACGATGGCCGAGTCTACCGTCACACGAGCATGGCCTGGCCTTCGAAGAACCCTGCGCCACCCTCCTATTTCACACCGCTGGTCCACCCTCGTACCGGACAAGCCTGCCCCGTACCGCGTCGCGGGTGGCGCGCCCCACCCGAGACCATGGCCCTCTGGCGTGACCAAGGTGACATCCTGTTCGGTGTCGACCACACCACCCAGCCTACCCGACGTCGGTTTCTGGCCCAGTCGCTCATGGGACCCGTGCCCAGTGTCTGGCGTAGCGCCGCCTCAGACGACCATCGCCAGGCACAGACCGGGCGAGCCTTCGCCTTTGCCAAGCCGGTTTCACTGGTACAGCGCATTCTCGCTGCGGCGCGCATCTCGCCCGATGACCTCATCTTTGATGGCTTCGCGGGATCGGGGACCACTGCAGCCGCAGTTGCTGCGTCAGGCGGCCGCCATCGCGTGCTGCTCGTGGAACAGTCCCCACGCATCGCCGCGGAGGTACTGCTGCCCCGGATGCGGCAGCTCTGGGGTGAGCGTCTGTGTGTGCTGACCCTCGACCAGGCAGGCGCACGAGACGCCTCCCAACCCAAGCTCCACACGCTGCTGGAGCGCTGGGTGAACACAAACTGACCAGCGCTCGACAGCATCGATGCCGCCGTCTGCCTATGCTGGAGGGCCATCGGGGGACAGTCATGCAGCGCACATGGGGACTTCTTGCACTGACGGCCTGCGCGCCAGAAGCCATGACACCGCCGGGCACCGATACCGCCAGCGTCGAGCCTGAACCACCCCTTATCGAGGCCTTCTCGGACCCCCAGCTCTCGGCCGAGGCCCTTCGTCCACATCTCGAGGCCCTACAGGCCATAGCCGAAGCGAACGATGGACATCGGTCCGTCGGGAGCCCGGGCTACGCCGCCAGTGTCGACTACGTGGTCAGCGTCGCAGAAGGCCTTGGGCTCACCCCCACCCGTGAAGACGTTCCGTACCGATCTTGGCGAGCCACGGGTCCCTCCACCCTCACGACCGACACCGAGGTCTGGTCCTCCGATGCCGGCGAGCTCGCTGCATTTGTCAACGCACCCGGGGGCAGCGCCGTGGGCGTCGTCACGCCCGTGGACGTGACCATCCCCCCTTCTTCCACCGCCAACAGCAGTACCAGCGGATGTGAGTCCGAAGACTTCAGCGCCTTCCCGAAGGGAAGCATCGCGCTCATTCAGCGTGGAACCTGCACCTTTACCCAAAAAGCGCAGCTCGCCGAGGCTGCAGGTGCCATCGGTGTCTTGATCTTTAATGAGGGACAGCCGGGCCGCACTGATGTGGTGGCGGGTACGATGGATCCGGAGTCTAACCTCTCGATCCCTGTCCTCGGTCTGTCCTACGACCTGGGAGCAGACCTCACCGAGACGTTGACCCCCGTCACCCTCGACCATGCGGCAGAGCAGCTCGATATCACCACCCAGAACGTGCTCGTGACCCTCGATGGGCAACGGTCCGACCGGGTGCTGCTCGGCGCACACCTCGACTCGGTGCCCGCGGGGCCTGGCCTGAACGACAACGGGACAGGCGTAGCGGTCATGCTCCAGGTGATGACCATGCTGGCGAACCAGCCCGAGCGCGCCATGGAGGTCACCCTAGGCTTCTGGGGTGCCGAAGAGGTGGGACTCGTGGGCTCGCTCCATCATGCCAGCCAGATGTCCGACGACGACATTCTCCGCACCATCGCGCACATCAACATCGACATGGGCGGGTCCCCGAACCCGGTGCGTTTCGTCTTTGACGGCGATGAGTCCGACTACGCAGCACCGCCATCGCTGAATCTTCCGGAGGGTTCCGCGTGGCTCGAGTCGACGCTGCTCGACCACTTTGTCCGCCGCGATGAGCCGACCGCGCCTGTACGTTTCGAAGGCCGTACCGACTATGTGGGCTTTGCCCAGGTGGGCATCCCCGTGGCAGGGATCTTCACCGGCGCCGAGAAGCGCATGACCGAAGACGAGGCGCTCACATTCGCGGGAACCGCGGGGCTGGCCTACGACGCCTGCTACCATCAAGCATGCGACGCGCTCGAGAACGTCGATCTCGAGATGCTCGCGTCTGTTGCCCAAGGCACGGGTGCAGTCCTGACCGAGATCCTCGACCAGGAGGGGCCTCTGCCTCGCGCCGCAGGACGCTTGCCGCTCACCCCACCCGCCCTCCGGGCCCGCTGGTCGCCGCACACGTGTGACGCCTCAACTGTGGTCGTCCGGTGACTCAAACCAGATGCTGACCTCGTCGAGGGACTTGCGTTCAAGGTCTGGGACCATGCAGCCCTCTGCCGGATAGCCAATCGGAAACAAAATGAAGGGCTGCTCGTTGCCGGGCCGGCCGAGGATCTCGGAGAGAAAGCGCATCGGAGAGGGCGTATGCGTCAAGGTCGCGAGGCCCATGCGATGGAGCGCTGCAATGAACAGGCCCGCAGCGAGCCCGACCGACTCCCGCACGTAGTAGTTCTTCTTCCGTTCTCCGGATTCGGTGAGACGGTAGTTTTCCGCAAACACCACGACGATCCATGGCACCACCTCGAGGTAGCCCTTGTCTGCCGTGGTCCCCATCGGCGCCACGGCCTCCTTCCAGGCCTCTGGCATGCGCGTCTCGTAGTTGCGTCGCTCTTCCACCTCGGCAGCCACGCGGATCTTGTGTTTGATCGCCGGATCAGACACGGCCACAAAGCGCCAAGGCTGCAGGTGCGCGCCCGAGGGGGCCGTACTCGCGGCCCGTATCGCACACGCGATCATCTCCCGTGGCACGGGACGGTCTGAAAACTGCCGGACGCTGCGCCGCGCATCGAGCTCCTCGAACAGCGCATGTCCACGGTTCATACCATCAGAAACACCTACATCATCAAACACAAGCGGCACGAACGGTGGATCGCCGTGGTTCGTGGCTCCGGACGTGTGCTGCTTTGACATCGGACCTCTCCAGAATGACCTGATGATCGGGCAGGGTGGTGCATTGTGCTGTTATGGTTGCGTCAGGTTCTGTCATGCCCCCGCGCTTGGAATGAGGACGCCCATGCTCCGAGACTTCTCCCGCACCCCTCACCTGTTCACGCTGGCCTTCTGCACGCTCCTTGCCGCGTGTGACACCACCGACGACGACAAAGACGGCACAGGGTCCGACACACTGGTCGAGACCGACTCCCTGCCCGACACCGACTCGGTCCCCGATACCGACACCCCACCAGATACGGACACCGACTCGGACTCCGACAGCGACGCTGCGCCACTGCCCGGCGTGGAGACGCTCGCGGAGGGAGACCTCATCATCACCGAGTTCATGCCCAACCCCGACACGTGCAGCGACGAGAATGGCGAGTACGTCGAGTTTTTGTACCGTGGCGATGTCCCGGTCGACCTCACGGGACTTCAGCTGTCCGACACCGACAGCGCACAGCTCCTCACAGGCGACCTCGTGGCCCAACCCGGACAGCGGTTCTTGATCGCACGACAGAGCACTCAGCCATGCTTTGATGCCGAGCCAGACGCCATCTGGCCAGCCATCTCGATGAACAACGGTGGGGATGTGATCTCGCTCACCACCGCGTCAGGCACCGTGTTTGACCGCATCGACTACACCAGCGCCGGTCTCGACCTTGCCGCCAACAGTGGACGAGCATGGGAGTTGCGTGGCACCGCCCTCATCTCCGGGAACAACGACAACCCCGATGACTGGTGTCTCGGGCTTGACCTCATCGCCCCGAGTGCGACCAATTACGGCACCCCCGGCGCGCCCAACACGGCGTGCGGAGGCGACGACACCGGCATCGACTCTGGCGCCGCGGGCTTGACGGACACGTTTGATACCGGACCCGGCACAACCGGCCCGTTTGAAGCTGGCCTGGGCGACCTCGTCATCACCGAGATCATGCCGAATCCGTCCGACTGCGTCGATGATGACGCCGAGTATTTTGAGGTCGTCAACGTCACCTCGGCCCCCATTCACATGGGCAACATGACCATCGCCGACAACTTTGCCACATGGACCGTCCCGCAAGGCGTCATTGTCCAGCCCGGCGAGCCGATGTTGTTCTTCCGCAGCACACCAAGTGGCACCCAGTGCTACGGCTATGTCGACGGCGTCGATGGGGTGTCATACGGCAGCGTGCTGCAGTTCTCCAACAGCAACGACATACTCACGATCGAGAATGCCGCCGGTACCCTGATCGACACGGTCACCTACTCGAGCAGCACCTGGCCGCTCTCCAACGGCGTGTCCCTGTCCTTGTCTGCGGATGCCCTCGATGCCTCGCTCAACGATGACCCCGACAACTGGTGCTTTGGTGCCCTGCCCCTCGTCGGGTTCTCCGGCGACTTTGGTACAGGAGGCGCTCTCAACCCCGTGTGTCTTCAGGTTGACACCTCCGAGTCCGGACTTGGGTTCGACAGCTACGTCAGCATCGACTCGGGCCTCGACACCTTCGACACCAGCGACTTCGTCGACGAGACCGGGCAGTTTCTCACCCAAGTCCACGAGCTTCAACCTGGCGATCTCATCATCAATGAGGTGCTCCCCAGCCCGACAGACTGTGCAGACGCCGATGCGGAGTACTTTACGGTCATCAACACCACGGGTGACCGCGTCGCCCTCAATGGGCTCTTGGTCACGATCGATGGCACCACCTTCACCTACAGCGGCACGGCACGCCTTCAGCCGGGCGCAGAGATGGCGCTCTGGCCAGAGCCTGCGACCACGCAGTGCTATGGATTCACCCCAGGCACAGACGGCATCGCCTACCATCCAAGCCTCCAGCTCTCGGGCATCGGCTCGCAGCTCGAGCTCTCGAGCCCTCTCGGCCTCATTGACGCGGTGAACTACAGCGGCTGGGGTGTGACCACCGGGTCTGCGTGGCAGCTCGATCCTGACCGCTACAACGACGTGCAGAACGACGACAACGCCTCATGGTGCCTTGCTCCCACCATTGTGGTGGGTGGCGTCGGCGACTTTGGCACACCCCTGTTCGCCAACGCGGAGTGTGCCGGCGTCGATCCCCTGCCAGACACCAGTACGCCGCCCGTTGACACCGATTCTGACACCACACCGCCGGGCGACACCGGCGCACCAGAGACGGGCACACCAGATACCGACGACTCCGAGGACTCTGATCCGCCGCTTGTGGACACGGGTGTGGTGGATTCCGACGTCGACTCCGATTCTACCGTCGACTCCGACACCGATGCCGGTGTGGTGACGGTGTCGCTCGACCAAGCCGTGCCGGGCGATGTGATCATCACCGAGATCATGATCAATCCGGGCCCGAGCGTGTTCTGCAATGACCAAGATGGGGAGTATTTCGAGGTCACCAACATGACTGGAAGCACCTCGACGCCCGTAGCCTTCGCCATGGATGGCATGCAGTTCCAGGACAACGCGATCAGCCACGTCTACGTCGGATCAGCCGTGCTTCTTCCCGGCGCGAGTATGGTCTTCTACAAGCAGCCCGCGCCGGGTGATGTCCAATGCTTCGGCTTTGACAATCCACTGCTGTCGCCGGACGCTGCGCCCTACGACAGCCTCCTCGCCTTCGGCAATGCAGGGGATGAGATCCTCATCTCTGCCCCAGCCCCATCCGGAACACTGCTCGACGCCGTCAACTTCGACACGCCCGGGTGGCTCTTACCCACCGAAGCAAGCCTCAACCTTGACCCTGGTCTGTCCCAAGACCACGTGTCCAACGATGACCCGAACAACTGGTGCGTGTCGATCAATGAGATCGGCGGTGGAAACACCGGTACGCCAAATGCCTTCATCGGGTGCGACGTTGACCTCAACCCGGTCGACACCGCAGGCATCCCCGACTCCGCGGGCGATTCCTTCCCTGACTCGGCGACCCCACCAGACACCGACAGTCCCGCGGACACCGATGTCGCCCCCGATACCGACGCCACCCCAGACACGGGCACCCCAGCAGAATCCGACAGCCCCTCGGATACCGACGCCACGCCAGACACGGGCGCCGACACGACCGACGACTCCGACGCTTCACCGCCCAGCGTGGACTCCGGTGCACCGGGCGCCGACACGGACACCTCAAGCCTCGTACAGCCCTAACGCGGCGCTACCAGGGCCAGTCCTGAACCAAGAGGCCAAGGTCCATCCAGCGCCGAATGTCTGTCCGTGACACGGGCCGCGCGAGGTGTTCGGTCAGCAGGCCACAGACCTCGTCCACCTCGAGCACGCCATGGTCCTCGAGCGCGTCAAGAAGCGCGCGCGGAACCTCGATGGCTTCGTAGCTGTTGTACGCCGAGACCCAGACCGACGCGCCAAGGTCTTCGAGAATGGCCGGACGCTCAAGACGCACCCACGGAGGGATCTTAACGTTCTGGTGGTCTTCATCGCTGTGGGCTAGCGTTCTTGCCTTGGAGCGAACGGCGCCGCCGCACGCATCCACCACGTCGCACCACGACATGTCGGCCACCAGACGTGCGCTCTCTTCATAAAACGCAAGCTCCCGGCCAAACCAGGGCCCCCAGACCGCTCGCCGCATGTCCTCGGTGATGGGAATCGAACCGTCTAGGCTGCCCCGGGGATCGTCGACCTGCTGGAGAAGGTCCCACGCCTCGGTGCCCACGTCGAGCTGCTCCACGCACCACCAGCCCAGTACACTCTCGATCTCCTCGAGAAGGTCTTGGACGTCGCCCCAGAACGCCTTGCCGACCTTGCCACGCTCAAGGCGACAGAACCACGTGCTGCAGATGCCATTTCGGTGCTTCCAGATGCCGCAGAGCCCGCCCGCCTCATCCACATAGTGCGGGCATCGCATCTCGAGTCGACGTCCAAAGTGGGCGTCGTTGTCTTCGTCGTACATCGCCTCAAAGGCCGCGGGCCAGCCCAAGCCATGAGGCGTCACCGCCACATGCGCCGCCACACGATCCAGGACAGAGGATCGGCCGTGGTCATGCACGTCGGCGGACCGCATGATGGCCCCCACCTGGTAATTTGCCAGCGCTGGCAGGTAGGTACAGCACTTGGTTCGGGCGTCAAAGGTCGCAAGGTGCTTGGGGAGCACCTGGGTGCTCTCGGGACAGAGTACACACGCATCACAGGTGGCACGCCGCTCCTCGGGGAGTGCGTGGCCAAGGGCTTCTTCGAGCCACCGGGCGTAGAGCGGTGCAACAGACATCAGCGGTTCAGCGCGTCTCGCACGCTGCCGGGCACCTCGGCCTCGCCCTTGAGCGCCTCGAGTGCAGGCGCCGCTGCAGGCAGGTCGAGGAGTGCCCCTACGGCGGCCACGGCGATGCGCGGGTCTTCATGCCGGAGGAGGCTCTCGAGGAGCGAGCGGTGGGGCTCGCGGGCTTCTGGAGGCATGCGCCGAATGCCCTGCAGCGCAGCTGCATGAAGGGTCGTCGACTGACGGGAATCCATCAGCAGGGTGACGAGAAAGGCCCGTGTCTGGTCCGTGGGGAATGCGCCGAGAAGGTCGAGCGCGCGTGCCCGCACCATGAGCTTGTCATCATGGAGCGCGAGATGGCGAAGGGCAAAGGCCGGTTCGGCTGTGATCGCAGTCAGTCGAGCTGAGTCGGGAAGATCGGCCGTATGGCGCGCGAGCAACAGGCTCCGGATGGCCTCGGTCCCCGCTGGCGTACCACTCACCTGGTCACTGGGCGCCTTGGGTGGCGTGGGCACGGCTGGTGTCGACACGGCTGGCGTGGGCGTCGTGGACGCCTCACCCGCTTCGGGGGCGGGCGTGACGGGAGGTGTCTCGGGTGCTGGAGCCGGGTCGGATGCTGGAGCCGGGACGGCCGCGGGTGCGGCCGTATCCGTCACGGAATCAGAGGCACCACAGGCCACGAGCCACACGGTGACAAACATCAAAGAAGGGCTAGGCATAGGACGCTCTCAGTTGCAGATGGGGCTGTGGTTGAGGACGAAGGCCTGATCGGCGGACATGTCTCGCTGCGGGTAGTCTCCCGCCGACCAGAACATGAAGTTGGCGCCGTCGGCCGCTTCACACTCTGCGGCATCGACCTCATTGTCTTGATTGGTGTCGTACGTGGCAGCATCACACTCGGGCGTATCTGCGATCACATCGTGGGAGAGCCCGTCGGACTCGCTGGTATGAAACAGGCCCATCTGGTGCCCGGCCTCGTGCGCCATGGTCTCGCCCATGGCGGACACATCGAGCGACATGTCCGCATTTCGGTGGCCCTCAATGCTCATGATGACGCCCGAAGCGGCCGTACCCTGCACAGCCATCGGGCCTGGAATGCCCGATGCGATGCCCAAGGTGCCTGCACCATTGATGAAGTCTTTGATGAAGAACAGGTTCAAGGCATGCGCGGGAGCACCGGGTGTCTCCGTCGCACGCAAGGCCCGAATGTCGTCGCCGTTGAAGCTCACAAACGGACCATCCTTGAGCGTCACCTCGAACTGATTGACGGCACCGAGCACTGGGCCGTCCGCACCTGCATAGACCTCGGCCATGATGTCGACCGCTGTACGCAGCTCTTCGGCAGAGATTCCTGCGCCCTCGACCACAATGAGGTTGACGTCCATCGTGTGTGCCGAAGCAGCGCTGCGCTTGGTCGCAAGGTGGACTGTGCCCTCGATGGCGCTCGCATCACCCTCCACCGCTGCACGAACACGCATGCACCCGGCCCATGGTGGCGTCTCCACGCTCATGGGCATCACGATAGTTCCGCCGAGCTCGGGGTAGTGGTAGAACGGCGAGACGCCCCAGCCATCGCGGCCCTTACCCGACCATGCCGTGTCGGAGGTGTCGGTCGCAGAGTCCCACGAGGTGTCGAAGGACGTATCGACGCCGGCACGCGTGAGCGCCCGACGGCGAGGCCCTTCGTAGGCGGCGCCAGTGCGATCGATGGCCACACGCCCGTCGATCTCGACGAGATCGACCCCACCCTTCATCGCGCCAGCATCCACCGTGACCGACAAGCCCAAGACATCGTCGGGCACAGACACAGCAAACACAGGCGAGACCGAGAGATCGAGGCCCGCATCGTAGACAAAGGGCACGGTAAAGCTATCGAGCCCAAAGCCGCCCGCTTCGCCGATGTCGGCCGCCGCGGCGCAGTCATCTGCGGGGAGTCCGCTGGGATTGTCTACCCCTGCATCCGTCGTATCGGAGTCCTCGACCGGCTCGGGCGCCTTGGTCTCGCTTGTCCCTGTGCAGCCCATTAGCATCAGCCATGTCACGCCACACGTGCTTCGCCACGTCATGCCCCCTCCAAGGTGCGGCATCCTACTGCGTCGTTACGGAAGCCGCTCGACAAATGCAGGCTCAAGAGGCGGCCGACGCCCCTCTAGCACGCGCTCCGGCACGCCGATGGCCACAAAGCCTACAATCTCTTCGATGGCCGGGTCGTGTCCGAGCAGCGCATAGGTCGCCTCGGCCCGCGTAACGCCACCCGTCGACCACTTGGCGCACAGCCCCTCGGCAGCTGCCGCGAGACACATGTTTTGAATAGCGCACGAGGTAGCCGCATAGTCCTCTTTGCGGCGAAAGGGGTCCTCGAGAAGCTTCTGCCGCACCACCACGAGTGCCCCAGGGTTGAGGAGCTTTGCACGCGTTCTGGTCGCAGCGTCGTTTGTCAGGGGGCCCGACTTGGCGGCCTTGAGCGCTACGGCGATGTCAGCCAGGCCCGCGCGTGTCTCGGGACCCACGACGGTAAACCGCCATGGCCAGGTCAACTTGTGGCATGGCGCCCAATGGGCTGCCTCAAGCAGCCGGTTCAGCACGTCGTCAGCGAGCGGCTCGGGCCTCCACTTGTGTGCCGTCCGACGCGTCCGAATGGCCTCGTAGAGCTCCACGTCAGCCCTCCCGACCGAGCAGTCGCGCTTCATGCTCGGCATCGGTGCCTCGAAAGCCGACCTGTACCGCTTGTCCATCACGCTCGACGATGGGCCGCTTGATCAACATGGGGTCGGCCACGAACTTCTCGAGCCACGTGGCATCGTCCCAGGTCTTCTTCTCTTCGGGAAGGCTGCGATATGCACCACCGCTCGTGTTGCGCATCTTTTTCGCGCCAAACACCGACACCCACGTCGCCACCTGATCGCGTGTGGGCGGCGTCTTGCGAAAATCTACAAACACTGCGGCTTCATCGCGCTCCTCCAGCCACTTGCGCGCTTTCTTGACCGTGCCACATGTAGGAATCCCATAGATCGTGATGCTCATCCTGCCTCCCGTGGTGCATCTTGCCCCGGCAGCAGGCTGACTGCACGCATTACACACCCCAGTTGTGGAGGAACCCATGGATGCCACGCCCCTGTTGCCGGGTCACTTGAGTCTTTCTGGACGTCGCGCACTGATCTGCGGCGCATCCTCAGGCATCGGACGCGCATCTGCCTTTGCGTTCGCTGCGCTTGGCGCCGAGCTTGTGATCACCGCGCGCCGGACCGAACGCCTTGCAGACATGGTGGCGCCGCTGCGAGACCAGGGCGCTGCAGATGTGCACGTGGTGGCCTCTGACTTCGATGACCACACGACCCTTCGGGGCCTTGCAGAGCGACCCTGCCACATCGTGCTCCACAACACCGGTGGCCCCAAGGGTGGCCCACTTCTCAAGGCCGATCCGTCCGAGCTTCAGGCTGCCTTTCATCGCCACGTGATGACCGCACACCAGCTGCTCCAAGCCCACCTGCCCTTCATGACTGATGCAGGCTACGGCCGGTTCTTGACGGTCTTGTCGACCTCTGTCCGCGAACCCATTCCCAACCTCGGGGTCTCCAACCTCACGCGCGCCGCCATGGCCTCATGGGCCAAGACCGTGTCGCGAGAGCTCCCACCAGGCCTCACCATCAACAACTTGCTGCCCGGCTTCACCGACACCGAGCGCCTCGACCAGCTCAAGACGGCGCGCGCCAAGCGTGAGGGCGTCGGCGGGGATGCCGTCCACCGAGCGTGGCTGAACCAGATCCCCGAGGGGCGGCTCGCACGCGCCGAAGAGCCGGCAGCGCTCCTCGCATTCTTGGCCTCTCCGGCCGGCAGCTACATCCGAGGCCAGTCCATCGCCGTTGACGGCGGCAGGCTACGGTCTATCTGAACCCTCGAAGGAACGTCTCCATGAAGTACGACATCTTCTTCAGCATCAGCCAGACACCGGTCGATGGCCACACGCCGTCCGAAGCCGTGATGTTCCAGAACTTCTTCGACCAGGTGAAGCACGCCGACACCTTAGGCTTCGACACCGCGTGGGTCGCCGAGTCCCACCTGTCGACCGAGGTGCAGAAATCACACCCTCGGGCCGTGGTTCCGCACTGGCAGGGTGAAATCGGGCTCAACACCAACCTTCCCCTTCTCGCCAGTTACGTTTTTCATCAGACCAAGCGCATTGAAGTCGGCTCGGCGGTCATGAACATCGTGTGCATGGGCGGACCTGTGGCTGCGGCCGAGAAGATCGCGAGTATGCTCGCCCTTCACGGGTGCAACGAAGATGAGAAGCGCCGCCTTCACATTGGGTTTTCTGCGGGTCGATTCGCCTTTATGAACGAGGCTGGCGGCATTGTTCCCCGCAACGCGCTCGAGCGCGCAGCGTGGCCCGCGCTCCGCAATCGCATCTTTCAAGAGGCGACTGAAATCTTCACGCAACTTCTTAAAGGTAATACCTTAAGTAGTGATGATATTCAGCCTCCCACCTTGGTTCGTGAGGATGTATGGCTCAACGCTGAATGCACCTCGTGTGGCGCGACATGGCAAGCACCACATGTGGCGCGCCCCCACCTCCGCTGCCGGGCCTGCGGGGCCCAACACCCAAGGGTCACGGAGCCACTCTGGGACCGCATCCTCGCTGCACATGGGTCCAAGACCGATGCCATCACGTTCGACCGCCGCTGGGACTTTCTTCCCCTCAAGATCGTACCGGCGGACTGGCGCCGTGAGCTGCTGCAGCTCGTCATCGGCTCCCACGACCCTGCCACGCAGATCCTCGCCAATCGGCACCTGCCCGTACAGGTCTTCAACCTGTCGATCACACGGCCAGAGGTCATCGAAGCGACCCACAACCGCATGCGGGAGCACTACCACGCGTCTGGCGGCGATTGGCAGCGGCAGTACATGCCAAGAACCACCTTTGTGTTCTTAAATCATGACCCTCATGCGACACCTGAACAACGCAGCCAACGGGCGCATGAGAGCGCACGGAAGGCGCTCGGCGCCTACTGGACAGCCCTCGAGGGCACGCTCGACCCGGCGAAGGTCGAAGCGGCGGCCACCAACGCCCTCATCGGCAATGTGGACGAGGTCGCCGAGCAGATCCGGCAGCGCTTCCACCCGGACGACCGGTTGATGCTCTGGTTCGATTTCTTCAACCACGACAACGCGGCCGTGATGCGGTCCATGGAGTGGTTCACCCGCGAAGTCATTCCTCGTGTGGAGGGCTCATGAGCCACGTCTTTCCAAGCGCCGTTCGTGATGGACGGCCCGGCAGCGAGCACTACCCGTCCGACCCGCTCGGAGAGAGCACCACAGACGTCCCAACGGGCCGGAGCGTGCCGTGGGAGCCCCTCGTCGACTACCGACGGTTCGGAGTCTCGGAGACCACTATCCACGGGGCCGTGGCGTGGGCGAGTGGCGGCAAGATTGTCCACTCGTTCGGGGGAAACGTACTCTGCTACGGCCGCTCGATGATGAAGCCCATCACGATGAAGATCTTCGTCGACGAGCTCGCCGACCTCAGCACCGAGCAAAAGGCCATCTCCTGTGCCAGCCACAATGGCGACACCGAGCACGTCAAGGCGGCCCAGTCGATCCTCAGCCAGAGCGAGTGGGGCCTCATGCAGACCCCGCTCGATGTGCCCCTCGTGCAGTTTGGGCGCCAAGTCCGGCGTAAGCGGCGGTGGTACCACTGCTGTAGTGGAGAGCATGCGGCCATCCTAAAGGGCTGCCAGCGAAAGGGCTGGGACCGCGCGGGATACACGCTGCCGCAGCACCCCCTCTTCAAGGCGTATGTGCAGCAACTTCGACGTGTACTCGGTCCCGACTGGATGCCTGCACGTGTGGCGAAAGACGGATGCGGCCTGGCCACCACGAGCAACACCGTCGATGAGCTCGCACACCTCTACGCCGATCTTGTGGCCACCCGACACGACGACTGGATCTGGGATGCGATGATGCAGCACCCCGACCTCGTCGGAGGCTTCAATCGCCTGGATTCCACCATCATCAAGGCCGGCGGTGGACGGGTCCTCGCCAAAGAAGGGGCCGATGGCCTGTTGGGGCTCGCCGTCGAGCACGACGACTACCCCGACGGACTGGGCATTGTGATCAAGATCGCCCACGGTTGGAACGCCCAGGCCACCTGGTACGTGGCGCGCTCGATCTTGGGCGTGCTGGGCATTGAGCTTCGCAATCCGTACCCCCTACACCGCCAAAAGGCCTTTGTGGTGCCCGGCATTGTGCCGCCAGACCGACAAGCCCAGCTGCAAGACATCCCCACGTGGGATGAGTGGGACCCCGACGACGACCGGTGGACCTTCGACTGGCGGCCCTTCGTCGCGCCCGACGCGCTGTAAGGTCCACCAGACGGTGGCGTTGCGGGAGCTGGAGGCTCCCGTCATGATCATTCGAAGCTGCGTACTCCTCTGTCTCATTTGTTGTGGGCGCCCGGCGCCTGCGGGACCGATCGCCACTGCCCCCATAGCGGACCCAGCGGCGGAGACGATCCGAACGGCCTTTCCCGTGCCCGATGGGTTCACGCGCCAGCCCGCGAGTGAGCCGAAACGCGAGGCCTTCGCAGCATACCTCGGGGACCTTCCGGTCATGGCGGCGTCCGAACCCATCCTGACCCACGCAGGCGACGTGGTCCACCGGCCCGCACGGGTCATCGACGTGCCCATGGTCCCTGGGGACCTGCAACAGTGCGCCGATACCCTCATTCGTTTTCGGGCGTCTTTTTTACGCCAGCGGGGGGAGAACATCAGCTTTTTCGCCACAAGTGGCGACCCCATCCCGTGGTCACGGTACAGCGCCGGGGAACGCCCCTACGTCAACGACCGAAGAATCGCGTGGAAGCAGGGCAGCGACGGCGCATGGGAGAGCTACCTCGCTTACGTGTTCCGGTGGGCGGGCACCCTCAGCCTCCAGGCCTATGAGACCACGCCCACGACGCATCCAGAGCCCGGCGACCTGTTGGTCCAGGGCGGCAGCCCGGGGCACGCCGTTCAGATCGTTGATGTGGCCACAGATACCTACGGCCACACACTCCTATTGATTGCCCAAGGCTTTATGCCCGCCCAGCGTGCACATCTTGTCATTGGACCGCAGAGCGGCTGGTGGAGATGGGATGCTGGGCTGGACCTTGGGTTCTGGGCTTTCGACAGCACCCACCTGCGCAGATGGTAGGCACGCAGACCTCAACACACGCCGAACCACACAAACCGATAGTGCACCTGCCACCGTGACCCTCACGGTACTGTCCGCCTCACCCTTCTCCTCCCCCACCCTGTCAGGTATTGTCGCGACCTTTCGACCTTCGTCTGGGAGCGACCATGACCACCTTGCTGTTCCTCGTGCTTGCCGCGTGCACCACGACGCCGTCCGATACGGCGTCCGACACCGCAGGGACACCCGTCTGGCCCGGCGCAGAGCTGGTGTGGGAAGACGCCCCCACGCTGCCCGCAGGACAGCTCCCACCACCGGGCGACTTTGACCTCAGCATCAATGTGCTTGCGCCAGGTCAGCCCATCACGTTCACCGTGACAAACGGGCCGCCGAACACCTCCCTTCACGTGGGTTACTCCTTTGATGGCGTCGGTAACGGACCCTGCCCAACCGTCTTAAATGGCGCGTGTGCGGGCATCCGAAGCGCGGTCCGACTCGTCCCGGGAGCGTTTTCCACCAACACAGCGGGCGAGGCCACACACACGCTCACCTTGCCGAACATCTTACCGACCGACATTGCCTTCCAAGCGGTCTCACCGAGCACCGCAGAGCTCAGCAACGTCGTCACGGGCTACATCTTCCCGGTGGGCACCTCCACTGACGCCACACTCGACCGTGATGGTGACACCTTCTCGCATGCAGACGGGGACTGCAACGACAACGACAACGCAATCCACCCGGGTGCGTCAGATGTGGTTGGTGACTACGTGGATAGCGACTGCGACGGCGCTGACGCCTCGGCCGCAGACCCCGAGGGCGACGGCTTCTACCTCGCCGACAACGGCATCACGGTCGTCTGCCCAGACGCCGCCGTGGGCGACACGGGCGTCGTCAACGGCGTCACCTACACCAAGCGCGACCGTGATTTCTTGAAGAACAACGCTGCTGCGGGAGACTTCGAGACGGCATGCACCACTGGCCTCACCGACTTGAGCACCATGTTCATCTCGGACTCGTCCTTCAACGAGGACATCAGCAGCTGGGACGTCAGCGACGTCACCAACATGAGCTTCACCTTCGGTGCGGCATACGCGTTCAACCAAGACATCAGTGCCTGGGACACCAGCAGTGTCACCGACATGAGCTTCATGTTCTCGTATAGCGAAGCCTTCAATGCCGACATCTCTGGCTGGGACGTCAGCAACGTCACCACCATGTACTACATGTTCAACGATGCCTACGCGTTCAACCAGGACCTTACCGACTGGGATGTGAGCAGCGTCACCATCATGAACGGTATGTTCTACGCAGCCACAGCATTCAACGGCGATATTGGGTCGTGGGACGTCAGCAGCGTCACCAGTATGGACGGCATGTTCGAGGGTGCCACAAGCTACAACCAAGACCTCAGCTCGTGGGACGTCAGCAACGCCACCGACATGACCGCAATGTTCGCCTTCAGTGGCTTCAACCAAGACATCAGCGGCTGGCAGGTCGGAAACGTCACCACCATGCATGCCATGTTCGAAGGCAGCTCCTTCAATTATGACATCGGCAGTTGGGACGTCAGCAACGTGACCGACATGCTCGCCATGTTCGACGGCGCCACCGCCTTCAACCAAGACCTCAGCGGCTGGTGTCTGCCCAACTTCACGAGTGAGCCCGAGGACTTCGCCACCGGCGCCTCCTCCTGGACCCTCCCGCAGCCACTCTGGGGCGACACGGACTGCGACGGCTTTGTTGGGCCGAACCCAGACCCCGAGGGCGACGGCTTCTACCTCGCCGACAACGGCATCACGGTCGTCTGCCCAGACGCTGCCATGGGCGACATGGGTGTGGTCGATGGCGTGACGTACACCAAGCGCGACCGCGACTACTTGATGAATACGGCCGTGGCCGGTGAGTACGAGACCGCATGCACGTCAGGCATCACGGACATGAGCTCCATGTTCGCGGCGTATCTCGGCTTCAACGCCGACATCGGAAGCTGGGATGTCAGCAGCGTCACCAACATGGGCTCCATGTTCTATTACAGCAGTTTCAATCAAGATGTCGGCGCGTGGGACGTCAGTAACGTGACCAACATGACCAATATGTTCGGAACCAGCCCGTTCAACCAAGACATCGGCGCATGGGATGTCAGTAACGTGACCAATATGTCCTTCATGTTTTACGGAACGGCATTTAGTCAGGACATCAGCGCGTGGGACGTCAGTAGCGTGACCGACATGTCTGCGATGTTCGCGTCGAACACCGGATTCTACGGAACCATCGGCGGATGGGACGTCAGCAACGTCACCAACATGTCATCCATGTTCGACAGCAGCAGCTACACGGGCGACATCAGCGCGTGGGACGTAAGCAACGTGACCAACATGGACTTCATGTTCCACCTAAACGGTGACTTCGACACCGACTTGACTGGCTGGTGCGTCCCCAATATCGCGTCCGAGCCGTATAACTTCACTTATGGCGCCACCAGCTGGCTCCCCACGTTTCAGCCCCTCTGGGGCGACACGGACTGCGACGGCGTG
>JBMHDG010000030.1:0-3161 GCA_049889515.1 Myxococcota bacterium | reverse complement strand
TCGGCGCGGGTGCCGAGAAGTCCCCAGGTCGAGATGAGGTCGAAGCCCCACTGCCGCACGCGCGCCTCGGTCGAGCCGAGGACGGTCTTGCAGATGAGGTCGCGGGACCACGCGGCTTGGTCGGTCTTGCGCTGCATGCGGGCCATGCACGAGAGCAGCTTGAGGATGGTCTTTTGCTCGTCGGGTGTGAGCGCCCGCTTCTCGGGCTTGGCGACCGCCCCCGCACGACAGCCGTCGCAGGTGCCACACTGGCTAAACGGGCTGGCCTCGCCAAAGTGCTCGATGATGTAGCGGCGGCGACAGGGCGCCGTGGTGTAGGCCACCATGCGGTCAAGCTTGGCGAACTCGCGAGAACGGCGCTCGCGCAGCCCCTCGGCGTCGAGCGTGAGCGGCTGGTGTGGGGTGAGGAGCTCGACACCGCCGTTGCGGTCGGGTGCGGTGTAGCGCAGGTAGCCACGCTCCTCGAGCCCACGCAGGGCCGCGTTGACCTGGTCGCGCTCGAGCCGCAGTGTGCGGCAGAGCTCTTCGGGCGAGAGGCTGTAGGGAAAGCGCGGCTTGGGCGCCATCTCGCACACGGCTTGCCAGACCCGGCCGCGGTCGCCCTTGGGCGCACTGGTGGGGGCCAAGGCCTCGCGAACCACAGAACCCAGCTGTTCGTGAGGGCTGATGCGCCGCACCAAGCCTTCGCGCCGCAAGATGGTGAGGCAGCTGGAGACGGCACGGGGGTTGGCCTCGGGCGGCAGGTGCTCGGCAAGGTCTTCGAGGGTGGCGAAGACTGGGTTCTGGTCTTCGCTGCGGAGCCCCTCATACAGAGCCTCGATCCACTCCACAGGCGGGTGGCTGGTATCGATAAAGAACTGCTGAATCCGACGGTCGCTGCCATGGTAGAGCAGCACCGCTCGGCTGGGGCGGCCGTCACGGCCCGCGCGTCCGATCTCTTGGTAGTAGGCCTCGACCGTACCGGGCATCTCGTAGTGCACAATGGTGCGAATGTCGGACTTGTCGACGCCCATGCCGAAGGCGTTGGTGGCGACCACCACGGGCACCTTGCCAGCCATGAAGTCTTCTTGCACGCGGGTACGGTCCTGCGGGGTCATGCCGGCGTGGTACATGCCCGCGCGTACGCCGGCCCGACGGAGGGCCTCGGTGGCGCGCTGTACGCTCTTGCGGGTGGCGGCATAGACGAGCGCTGGCGACGTTGCGACGAGCTCGGGCAGCAGCTCATCCTTTTCTTTCTTGCCAGAGGTCTCTTGCACTTCGAGCAAGAGGTTGGTGCGGTCAAAGCCTCGGACAAACCGGGTGGCATCGGGGATGCCGAGGGTCTCGAGGATGTCGTTCTGGACCTCGGGCGTGGCCGTGGCGGTCAAGGCGAGGGTGGGGGGGCAGCCGAGTGCGTCCCGCACCCGTCCAAGGCGCAGGTAGTCGGGACGGAAGTCGTGCCCCCACTGCGAGAGGCAGTGCGCCTCATCGACCACGAACATGCCAAGCTCGATGTCGTTCAACATGCGCAGAAACGCTGGTGTAAAGCGCTCGGGTGCGACGTAGAGCAGCTCGATGCGGCCCTGGCGGAGGGCTTCGACGCGGTCGCGGTAGTCTTCTTGTGGGATCGCGCTGTTGAGGCAGGTGGCCTCGATACCTTTTTCGACAAGGCCATCGACCTGGTCTTTCATCAAGGCGATGAGGGGACTCACGACGACGGTCGTTCCAGATCGAGCGAGCGCCGGCGCTTGGAAACACAAGGACTTTCCTGCACCTGTGGGCATGACGACGAGGCCATCTTTGCCATCGGCTGCATGGTGCACAATCTCGGCCTGTCCGGGACGAAAGTCCGTGAAGCCGAAGCGTTGTTGCAGGAGGGTACGCAGTTCCATGTGCCGCGGGCTAGCCGTACGGCACGCAGGGTGGCAAGCTACCGAATGTCCGGCGGACAGTCCCTGACCCGTGGAGCGTCGATGACGAGGTTCAGCATCGGAATCGCCCTTGTGCTGGCGGCCTGCGGGTCACCCGAGCTGGCGGGGCCGCGTGCTGAGACCGGGTCACCCGCCGTGGCATGGACCATCGAAGACCTGCGCGCCGCACCGCCGAGCGAGGGGTCGACTGTGCTGCTCACCGACGCCGTGGTGGTCTCACCCTCGGCGACCCTCGATGGCCGAGTGTGGCTGCAGGGCGCTTCGGTCGATGCATGGGTGCTGGTGCGGCGTGGCGGCCACTTGACCGACTGGCCTCCTCCCGCCGGGACGGTGGTGGAGCTCGCGGGGCGGTGGAACCTCAATGCGCTCTGGGTGCTGTCGCAGTCGGACTGGCGGAGCGTGGACTTCCGGACGCCGTTGGTGGGCGCACGGGATCCCGATGGGGTGGGGCAGCTTCAGGCGTGGCCGGAGGAGGACGTGCTCGGGCCTCCCGACGCATGGGGCTACAACCGCCTGTACAGCGGGCGCCAGGTCAGCGATGGTCTAGGTGTGACACTGCCCGGGCCGGGAACGGTCGATCTCTGGGGCATTGTGGTAGAGCCCGGCGTGCTTGCACCGCGAAGCGCTGAGGATGTTCGGGGCGAGGTTCGTCCCGTGGCTGCGACACCCACCACCCTCGATGCGGTGGTCGCGGGACTGCACCGCTCGGGTGAGCTGGTGCGGGTCGAAGCCACCGTCACCTCACCGCGGGCACCCGATGGTGCGCAGGCGATTCAGGACGGTCCTGCCGGTGTATGGCTACAGACCTTCGGGACAGAGCGGGCGGGGTTTATGGGTGAGCGCGTCGTGCTTGAGCTGCTCCTCGACGATGCCCAGACGGCGCAGCTTCGACGCGTGGAGCAGTCCCAAGGCACGGCCAAGCGCACGCTAGTGACCGAGGGGCTCCCCCATGGCGCCTATGTGCGCGTGACGGTCGAGGGCCTCGAAGAACGCCTCCCGACCGGCGAGTGGCGCCTGGCTGGCGGTGTGATGCTCGATGACCGCTTTGTCGATCTGACCGACGTGCGCGAGGGCGATCTCGTGTTTGGCGTCGTCGACACACGCACGGGAGAGACCAGGGTGGCGGTCACCGAGTGGGTGAGCGCGGGCTGACTACTCTTCGCAGATGTCTTCGCCGAGGAGCTGGGCAGCCATCTCGGCGGCGCAGAAGTCGGCGTTGTCTTGGGACGGGTCGTTGATGGTGGCAAAGAC
>JBMHDG010000029.1:0-46655 GCA_049889515.1 Myxococcota bacterium | reverse complement strand
TATGTCCCGACTTCGGGTTCCGTGACGGTTCACAGTATCGGCCAAGAGCCCGGCGACCTCGTGGACGTGAGCTACGACCTCACCTTCAACGGGGAATCGAACGGGTGGGACACGGGTGGTGCGCGTCAGGATGGTTCGGTGTCCATCAGTATCAGTGGAACCTTGTCCGACACAATCTCCACACGAATCGAGGACGTGGACTTCCCGCTCAAGGACAAGGAGGCCCTGTGCGACCTCGTCAACTGCGCAACTTCTGGGCCGCTCCTGATGGTGGGCATTGATGAATATTGCGAGGACATTCCTAGCCTGGATGCGGTCCATGTGATGGGCGCGCAGATGGCGTCGCGGCTACGAGCCGTCGCGAGCCACTTCCGCGCAGCTGGCGAGGGCTCTCTCGCCTATGTCCTACCGACGGAGTCGCTCTACCTCACCGATGCCGATGTCCTGTTTGGAGAGGCGGACGCTCTGGCACTCGCCGCCTCGATCGAAGCCGCCGCCTTTGTGTTCGAATTTATGGATCAATACGACATCCTCGACAGCGACAAGGCCTTCGATGACTACACGACATCGAACGACTGGTACCGGTGGGACGGCAACAGCTGTGAAGTGGTGCCGGGCGTCATTGACGATCGTCGTGCGCTCCACGACGATCTTGGAGCCTATGCAGCCTCCCCTCGAACCGGCTTCAGCTTGTCCGAAGCGCAAGCCAGCCTCGACCATGTATTCACCGATCTTATCGAAATGCTGGCCGCGTCCCCCACCCATGGCGTCCTTCGTCCACAAGGCGGTGCCAACCGCGATGTGCGCGAAGCCTACGCCGGCGACTTAACAGCGTTGCGCACCTCTCTCGCGACGCCGGGTGCCACGGCCATCCCATCCACCAGTGGATTCATCAACGCCACGCTGAATGACTTCTTCACCACCCCGCCCACACGGGATGCCATTCTCAAGAGCTACACCAACGGCAATCCCGTCATCGCGTCCATCGACGTCGATCTTGCAAGCTGCGAGAACGACTTCCTGACGGTCGATACGGGCATTATCGACTTCGCGTTGGATGGCGCAGGTGGCGTCGAGTTCAGCGGTGACCCCACCGATCATGAATGGGTCGAAGACGATGTTCCCTTCCTCTCTAGCCTTGAGGAACTCGAGGCTACGTTCGACGACAAGGCCGAGGAATTCAGCTGGCTTCGCTACGAAACGTTGGAAGCCATGTGGTTCTTGGGACTTGGAGACGAGTGACCAGCGTCTCCGGCCAGATACCGTGGTGGTGGACGCTGGCCTTGTGGCTTCCCCTTGCGTTCGCACTGCCGGGCATGTCGCACCTCGACACCCACTTCAATCTTGTCGAGGTGCAGGCAGCCCATGCCAGCCTCACCGACATTCCTGACGAGCTACTCCTCGTCGCCCTCCAGCCCCCCGATACCGCCACCGTCCTCGCCATGAGCGCAGCAGCGCTCGAAGTGCCAGGCGTCGAGGAGGTCATTCCCGATGTGGCCGCCGCACCGCGCTGGCTCGCCCCCGCTGAAGCCCGACGGGTTGGACTCCGCCCCCATGCTGCGAATGTCCAAACCCTTGGCATACGAGCGCGGGTGGAGACCGCTGACGCGCGGCTCCTTGAAGCGATACGGGCCGTTCCGTTGCCTACGGGCACACGACGGGTGATTGGCGGTCTGCCGGCGCTCGATGTCGCCCATGCCCGCACGGCGCGCGATGAGCTCCGTCTGCGACTTCCATTGGTCGCAAGCGTCATGTGCATGCTCTTGACTGTGGGACTGGGCTCCTTTCGCCTCGCAGTGGTGTGCCTGAGTTCTGCAGTCATGGCCTGCCTCACACTCGCGGGGGCGCTCGGGTGGGCTGGCCTGTCTCTCGGCGGCCCTCAGCAGCTCTTACTCCCTCTTGTCCTCGTGTTTGGCCTTGCCGACAGCGTCCATCTCGTCATGCAGGCGCAACACCTGTCCTTGAATGGTTCCACCGGCGACGCCCCGATTCAGGCCGTGACCTACGTGGCGCGCCCCTGCCTCTGGACAAGTGTCACCACGGCTATGGGCTTCCTCGCGCTGGGTGCCACATCCTCGGCGGCCCTTCAGACCTTTGGGCTCTATGCTGCGGGCGGAATGGCGCTGGCATGGTTCTATGGGTTGGGGTTCCCGACATGGGTGATGATGCAGTGGCCGTTGCTCACCCCAAGGGCCACGTCAACGATGAAGCGAGGCCTCATCCCCACACGACGACATGCCGCAGCTGTCCTCGTAGGCATCACGGCGTTGGCATGCATGGGCGTGGCACAGCTTCATGTGAACATCCAGCCCGGAGGCGAGCTGCTCCCCACGGACCCCCTGCATGAGGACATGGCGTGGTTGGACCGAAAGCTAGGCGGCCTCGCACCACTCACCATCGACATCGTGCAGCGCTCTCCGATGTCGGCGGAGGCGGCCGCCGTCTGGACGCGCTGGTCCCGGCGCCTCAATTCAGAAGATGTGGGGGTCCATATCGGACCGGGCGAGGTGTTGGAGATCGCCGCACGCCGCGAAGGGCGCACAGGCGAGCAACTTCTGCGAGGCCAGACGCCCATCGCTCAACGGGCTTGGCGACAGCTGCGGCACTCGCTTCAACAAGAGCTCGGTGAGCTGACCGTGTTCACCCCTGAAGGAGGCCGAGTTCATGCACGCCTCTATCAGACCGGATCCGCAAGATGGGCCGACCTCTTGGATTCGCTCTCCGCGAAGGCGGATGGTGTCGCATCCGTGTCGTTTTCCGGTTGGCCCGCACTCATGGTTGCAGCGCACAAGGCCCTGTTCCCCGACCTGTCGCGCATCATGCTCGCCACCCTCATCGCGACCCTCTGCGGCACCGGGTGGCTGCTTGGGGGCATCGCCCGTGGCCTTGTCGCCGTCATTCCCATCTCGCTGACCGCCCTATGCGCACTCGGAACCTTGGGATGGACCCACGTCGCACTCGCTCCTACCAACGTCTTCGTGGTCAGCGCTGGAATGGGCGTCGGCATTGATGCACTGATTCATCTTCTTGGGTCGAAGCCAGGTACGGTCACCCAACAACGGGTGACCGAGCGGGCTGTGGTCTGGACCACTGGCCTGCTCCTCGCTGGTTTGGCCACGCTCGCGACGAGCCCCATACCCACGCTGCGAAACCTTGGTCTCACGTTGGTCATCACGATGTTCGCGAGCCTACTCTCGGTCATCTCAACCGTCGCCTTCGTGACGCCTGAAGCGACGTGATAGGCCACGGCATGACCTTCTCTCCAAGTCCCTACCCCAAGCCTCCACGTCAGCTTCACGACCCCGACTATGTTCGTCCCGTCGACACGCGGTACGTGGACCCCCTCGAGGTGATCTGGCTGGCTACGGCGACCCGGCTTGGGCTCACCATCCGCCGAGACCCCAACGTCTTCAGCATGACCGACGGTACGGGCATGCTGTGGTTTTCCACCAAAGAGCACCTCGATGAAGACGACAACTTGGGCCAGATGCTGTTCCATGAGCTCTGCCACTGGGTCACGAGCGGCGTCGATAGCTTCGCGAAGCGCGACTGGGGCTTTCCCACCGACGACGTGACCCTTCCGCTTGAGCACGCGACCCTGCGGCTGCAAGCATGGTGGTCCGGGCGCCACGGCTTGCGTGCCTGGATGTATCCAACCGGTGGCTACCGCCAGTACGCCGAGCGAATCCCGCACGACCCCACCCAGCCCCTCGATGACTCGCCCTGGGAGGCCGAAGTGCGCGCGTTGACCCTGCGCGCCATCGAGCGCGCACACGCACCGCCCTTCTGGGAGCCGATCGACGCCGCGCTGCAGGCCACTGCTGCGCTTCACGGCGTGCTGTCGCCCTTCATGGAGGACTACCGATCGGAGCACAAGGGCGACACCCTCCCGCTGCACTGGGCGCTCACCGCGCATCCTCCGGAACGGTAACGGGCAGGTACACCCGCAGGCCGAGCGAGGGCACCGGATCGGGGGGTGACTGGCCGACAAGAGCTTCGAGCGCCGACGCCAACGAGGGAGGGATGTCCCCCAGCTTGTCGGGCAGCGGAGGAAACGTCACCCGCGACAACCGACCGAGGTCGTCAAACTCTAGGGTGACGGCCCAGTGCCAGTCACGGCCAAGCTCGGCGGCATGCTCTCGAAAGGTCATCGGTGGCCGGCGTTCGATGCCCATGGGCGCGAGCGCTTCGATGACCCAGTCTTCGATCGTGATGATCCATGCGTCGGGTGGGGGCTCTCCAAACACCACATCGGTCTGATGTCGGGCATCTCCATACGGCCGGTAGGGCCGCTGCCGCTCTGGCGTCCAGTGCTGCCACGCATCCCAGAGTCCAAACGAGTAGAGCACTGCGGCGAACGGAACCGCCCGCAGCGGCGTACCGGCCGGCATCTGGGTCCACATCAGTCCCAGGAGGGCCAGAACCACCACCACACCGCCGAACACCAGCTGTGTCACGCCTCGCGCCATGCCCATCCTCAAGGTAAACTGCACCCCTACCCTAGGTCAGGACGCCGCCGGTGGCGACAACTCCCAGACCTCGACCTTCTCGCGGGTCTTGCCCTTGACCCGGCGCTGCATGCGTTGCACGACCGTCCACCCGTGGTCCGCCACAGCCTTTTCAACCGGATGTGGCAAGTCGGGCCGCACCAGCGTTGCGATGGTCGAAAACAACACCGCCACGCGACCGCCCGGATTCAAGCGCGGACCTGCGGCCTCAAGCAGTCTGCCCAGCAGATCGGGATCCCCCGTGAGGCCCTCATCCACATCACTCTGCGGCGCACCCGGCAGCCAGGGTGGATTGCAGACAATGAGGTCGGCCATGGCGGTCGCCCCGCACAGCAGATCACCCTGCCGAAGTGCCCACGTTGCGCTTGGACGAACCCGCGAGAACTCGCGGTGCACACTCTCGAGCGCATTGGGATTGGTGTCGGTCGCAAGGATTTCTTGGGCCCCAGCCTTCTCGACCATGAACCCGAGAACGCCGCTGCCCGTGCCCACATCGATGACCCGGTGCAAGGGACCGCTGTAGGCCTGCAGCCACGTGGCGAACAGCTCGAGGTGAATCATCCGCGTGGGAAGGTAGACGCCAAAGAAGGGGTGAAGCCGACGCCCCAGCACCGGCAGGTGGGTGCCCTCTTCAAACCGTTGGGCGGCACCATGTAGCTCTTGGGTGCGGATCAACGGCAGGCTGAAGCGTGCCATGTCGCTGTAGAGCTCTTCGGCCAAGCCGAGCCGACGACGCTCCTCCAGTACCAGGTGCCCATGGTCTACGCCCACGAGTAGCCGCGATGCGACCGCCCGATGCGACCGCGTGGCGCGCCGCTTCTCCTTGAAGGTGGCGTTCTGCGAGGGCGCCATCTGACGCTCCACTGCACGAAGGATCCGCGCCCCACGCCCATAGGTGCTGGTGACACGAAACACCCGTCCCTTCTTCAGAAAGGCCACCACTTCCTCATCGGCCATGCCGGGGGGCAGCACTTCACCGGCGTCAGGTGCCAGAGGTAGGGGTCGTCGAAGGCGCAGTGTCATGGTCCGTCCACCTGGTGTGGCTACTTAGGCGTTCTCCTCCCCACTGGCGAGCGGACAGTCCCCCACACCACGTACGGGCTATGGTTCGGGCATGGCTCGACCCTCGGACATCAGCGATGTACTCACCATGACCCTTATCGGGGCGGTCGTGCTGGGTGGGCTCACTTACGCCGCAGGACCACCGCTCGCCGCGGCGTTCGGCATCAGTATCAAAGCGTACAGCGCAAGTGCCGACCGGTTCGCGCTGGGGCAGACCCTTGTCGTCGCCATGGGCTCGTGGCTGATTGGACGAGCCGCTCTCGGGCGGCATGTGCGCGGCTACGAAGAACTCCTCGCCCCGTGGTTCACAGGCGGCATGTTCCTGTGGTCAAACTCGGTCCACAACCGCACAACGACTGTATCGGGTCCCGATGGGGGTCCAATCGTGATCGGGTCGTGGTCCGCCTACGCCGGGTCCACCGAGGTGCACGGCACCCCCATAGACCTCGCCATCGAAGGAACGACTTGGACATTGATGGTCTCCGTCCACACGGGACATCGACTCTGGTACCAGCACTGGGACAACCAGAACGTACGCCAATACTATGAGTCACCGCCCTCCAGATGGGGCTCTCCGGCCACCCCCGACGACCGTCTCGACCGCATGTCCGCAATCGGACCCGAAGCCCTTGAACACATGGATGCGTTGGTCGCGGAATTCGATCGGTATGATCCGGCCGTGTTCATCCACCCCGACATGGTTCGAGTGGTGTTGTACTGCGTCTTCGACCCCCCCGACGATGCACTATGGGCTGATGCCGGCCGAATCCTGAATCGCGTGGTCGACCTCGCATTGTCTGTCCAACCTGCCGAACCGCCGATACGCACCGTCGACGCCGTCGATGTCTTCTACCATGACTGGTTCACCGCGATACAGGCAGATCATCGGCTCCGCGCATGGCTGGGTTTGGGGGGCTTCGCGCTGTTGTTTGTGCTCATGCCCTATTGGTTCGCCTGCGAAGCCTCGTTCCGCTGATCGACGGGAAGAACGTCACCAGCGTCGGGTGCCAGAGGTAGGGGTCGTCGAAGGCGCAGTGTCATGGTCCGTCCACCTGATGTGGCTACTGAGGCGTTCTCCTCCCCACTGGCGAGCGGACAGCCACACAAGGGTTACGGTTGGGTATGGCTCGAACCTCAGACAACAGCGATGAACACGCCTTAGCCCTCTTCGGATCGTCCATGCTGGCCGTGCTCATCTACGCCGTGGGCCCGCCGCTCGCTGCGGTGTTCGACCCGAGTATCCACGCATACAGCGACAGTGCCGCCTGGTTCGCGCTGGGGCAGACCCTCGTCGTCACCATGGGCTCGTGGCTGATGGGGCGATTCGCCTTTAAACGGCATGTGCGCGTCTTCGAGGAACGCCTCGCGCCCCGGTTCACCGGCGGCATGTTCTTGTGGTCGAACTCGGTACACGCCTCCACAACCACCGTTAATGTCCCCCCCGAGGCACAATCGCGCGTGGAGTGGTCCGCCTACGGCGGGTCCACCACGGTGAACGGCACCCCCATAGACCTGGCCATCGAAGGAAAGACCTGGACATTGATGGTCTCCATCCACACGGGACATCGACTCTGGTACCAGCACCGAGACAACCTGCCCGTGCGCAATCACTATGAGACACCGCCCTCCAGATGGGGCTCCCCGGCCACCCCCGACGACCGTCTCGACCGCTTGTCCGCAATCGGACCCGAAGCTCTTGAACACATGGATGCGTTGGTCGCGGAATTCGATCGATATGACCCGGCCCTGTTCATCCACCCCGACATGGTCCGAGTGGTGTTGTACAACGTCTTCGACCCCCCTAAAGACGCACTATGGGCTAACGCCGGCCGTATCCTGACTCGCGTGGTCGACCTGGCGTCGTGTATCCAGCCTGCCGAAAGGCCGATACGCACGGTTGACGCTATCGATGTCTTCTACCGTGACTGGTTCACATCGGTAGAGGCGGATTTTCGGCTCCGCGTATGGTTGATTTGGGGAAGCCTCGGGCTCTTGTGTTTGCTCGGCTATTGGGTGGCCTGCCAGCTTGCGTTCCCCTCTCCGTTCACCTGACCGACGGGCCGCACCACGGCGAAACCATCCGCAAGCACATGTGCCCATGGCCCCGTCGACCGGTCGAAGACCTCCACCGTCACGTCTTGCCCCACGGGTACTTCGGTGACGATGCGCGTAAGGCGCTCGCTGTCGCTGCCCTTCCAGACGCCCAGCGGTGGGTCCTTCACGTTGGAGATCAGGCGTACCCCCACCTTGCCGGTGGACCCGCCCCCCACCAAGAAGGTCACCCGCTCCTCCGGTGAATCCAGCGTAAACACGGGTGAGCGGGCCAGCCCGCGGCTGCCGTCCTGCTTGTCTTCCGTGTAGCTGTTGAGCAAGCCTGTTCCTTCAAACCCATGGACGCGACGCTGGTGCCCCACCTGACCGGTCACGGGCCCCGACCGGAACGCCCCACCGCTGAAGGTCCACCCCTCGTCTTCACCGTCAAACTGGCCCACCCAGCGCACCACCTCATAGGTGATGCCCTCATGCTCCACGCGTTCGGGAACCGGTGACGCATTGACCTGCTTGGCGCGGTGGTGGACCGTGTGCTCGGGGAACAAGGCATCGGGGTCCGCGTCGTTTCGAATGTCGAACGGAAGCCAGACCGTGTCCGACAGCTGAACGGCGTAGGCCGCACGGTCCATCGCCCGTTCGAGCGACGTCTCGGCAAAGTGCAGGTGCACATTGACACCCCGCGCCTTGAGGTAGCCCTCGGGTGGTGAACGGTCATGCGCCATCTTCCGACGTGCCCCCTCGGGCACGGGGTTTCTTGCGACCACGGCATCGGTCAGACCGTTGGTGTCGATGATGGGCACAGACCACATGTAGTAGCCAATGGCGCCGATCGAGCTCTGCGAGTCGACGATTCCCTCCGGAAGGTTGTCCTGCAGGGCCGCATACGGCTCAAACCCTGCCCGCATCATCTTCCAGAAGTTCGCGTGCTCCATGTGACGGGTGGCGCTCGCATGACCCGTGAGCACACGCCCCCAGTGATTGTAGGTCGGCATCATCCACGCCACAGGCGGCACCCGTGTCGCCAAGGGTGCGACCTTGGGGGTCATCTTGACCCAGAGCCCGTGGGTGCTCTTTCGGGTCGTCCGGGGAAGCGCCTCACGGTCATGCGCCTCGCCTACCACGCCGCCGTAGAAGACCAACGCCGCCGCACCGAGCACACCGGCCATCGCCCCGAACCGGTCGCCACGCCGTGTTCGGACGTCACGGACCACATCGCCCACACCATCGACCGCCGCGACGATCAAGAACGGAAAGAACGGGTCGAGCATGCGCCACTCGAAGTGGTCGCCGCCCATGCGCGCCAAGTGCAGAGCCTGGGGCACCATCCACACCCAGCCGATCATGAGGCTCGTGTCGTTGCCGCGCCGCCACCGACGCCAGGTGCCCCATAGGGCCATCGGCACCATCAGCCAGAGCCCATGTTCAATCGATGCGACCAGCCAGTAGTTGGCGCCCATGGTCCACCACGTGCCCACGCTCTTGGCGTAGTAGGTGTTGGGTAGCAAATCGCCGTAAGTGACGTACCGCCACGCAAGGTGCGCAAGGACGATGGCCCCGAATGGCAGCCCAACGACGAGCCGCTGCATCCATCTATACCGTCGCATGCGCAGGGCCTCCGCCAGCCACCACGCGAGCATCAGCGGGCCTATCATCAACGCTTCAGGGCGTGTGAGCTCGGCGAGGCCCAGCACGGCCGCGCCCCAGAGCGCGAGACGATGCTGGTCGCGGCGATGGCTCTGCACCAGGAGCCATGCCCCCAGCAGCAAGAGCACCGTAAACTGACGGGTCGCCAAGCCACCGGTGGCCCAGATGGCGAGTGTGCGGTTGGTGGCCACGAGCACGGCTGCGAGCATCATGCCCGGCCCTGCCCAGCCACCGAGGTCCGTCTGACGCGCCCACCGCACCGTCAGCACGAACGTCGCGACCGTGAGGATACTCGAAAGCACGGGTGCCGTGACCTCCGGCGGAAGCCCCGTCAGCTTCCAGAGCGCTGCGAGCTCGACAATCCACGCAAAGTTGGTGTAGCCCTCGACGGCTTCACCCACGTTCCAGACGGGCCCCACGCCATCTTTGAGGTTGCGCACATAGCGCCAGCTAATGGCGGCGTCGTCGCACAAGAACCAGTGCCGTTGCACATTCCACACCAGCAGCGCGAGCGCAGCACCCACCCCAACGTACCAGCGCCGATGGTTCTGTGTGGGCATCTCACCTTCATCGATTGGGTAACAATAGCGCTGTCGTAGCACGTACCACGCTATGGGGTGCCACCCATCGCAGAACTCCTACTGCTCTAATGAGGCTCATCATGCTCTGGACGTCTTTGCTGCTCGCCACGGCCTCCGCGCAACCCGACAACATCATCGTCATGATTGCAGACGGCGGGAGCTACGACATCTTCGCCGCCGCGGCCATGTTCGAAGGCACCTATGATGCCGAGGCCGGTCGACCTCAGACCTACACAGGTCCCGGATGGATCGAAGTGGCCAAAGCCAACGGCACCCTTGGCCGAAAGCTCGGTGCCCCTCTTGAGCCCGAATGGCGACGCTATGACCCCAAGAAGGCCTGGTCCCGAAAGCGCACGGAGGGCACCCTCCTTGGAGGAGGTCATGAGGGCGAAGCCTATGTGCATCAGTTTTCCAGCACAGCCTGGCATGCCGATACCGAGCCCGACTCCGCCGGCACCATGTCGCAGATGATGACGGGCACCAAGACCGTCAATGGGGTCATCAACTGGAGCCCAGACAATACCCCGGTCCCCGCCTTTGCCGAGCTGGTCCACACCGACCATGCCGTGGGGATTGTCTCTTCGGTGCCGTACAACCACGCCACACCGGCTGCGGCTGCTGGCGCACATGCGGCCAACCGGAGCGACACCGAGACCTTGACGGCGCACATGCTGATGACCGACGTCTGCGATGTGGTCATGGGCGCGGGGCACCCCCAGTTCGACAACAATGGCGCGGTCCGGAGCAAGCCGCACTACCGCTATTTTGGGAACGGCACGAACTGGCTTCAGGTGAGTGGTCAGGCGCCTTGGCCTCATGAGGCACGTCCATGGACGGTGGTCGACACCACACCCGCATTCACATCCTTGGCGGCGCTCGGGACGCTACCCGATGGGTCTACCCCCGAGCGGGTGCTCGGGTTGGCGCCCGTGAGCGCCACGCTTCAAGCCAACCGGCTGGGCGCACGCGCCTCCCGCTCCCATCCCGGCAAGGTGCCCCGCATTGACTCGGTTCCGTCCCTCGAGACCATGACACTCGGCGCACTCCGCCTTCTTGAGCAACGCGACGAAGACAGCTTCTTCCTCATGGTCGAGGGTGGCGCAGCAGACTGGGCTGCACATGCCAATCAAGCCGGCATCATGATCGAGGAGATGCTGGCCTTTGACCGCACCGTCAAGACCGTGGTCGGGTGGATCGAGTCGCACGGCGGCTGGGACAAAAACCTGCTCATTGTCACCGCAGATCACGGCCATCTTTTTCAAGGGGTGCCCACACGCACCGACCCCTTCCCACCCATCACCGACAACGGTGCTGGGCGGGTTCCGACGCACACCTGGCTCTGGGACAACCACAGCAACCACCTCGTCCCCGTGTACGCACGAGGCGCGGGATCGGACGCCCTGACGCAGCTGGCCGACGAGCGCGATACCCGACGAGGTGCCTACATCCAAGACACAGAGATCTTCGACACCATGCTGCGCGCATGGAAACTTTCAGATCCGCGTGAATAAAGTCCTGCGCCAAGGGTCTGCAGCCCGCCGCGAAGTGGTAGGACACCTACAACGAATCCATTGAGAGGAACAAAATGACCCTGCTTATATCCCTGTTGTTGACGTTTGCACCCGCACATGCCGACCCCGGAGAGTCGCTTGAGGACATGATGGAGCACCTCGATACACTCGACAAGTTGCTCCCCGCCTCCAATACCGCGCAGGTCCGCAGACTCATGGAAGACGAGCTCGACGACCTTCGCAATGAGCTTGAGCGCGTCATGGATGGCGAGATTGCCTGCCCACCGCCGGTTGTTGCGCCCGTCACTATCGTCGCACCCTCGGCCAACAATGACCGACCTCGGCAAGCGGCCCCCAACAGGGTCATGCCCGCCGACGAATTCGACAACATGTTGAGCACCCTGCGCAACATGCCGGACAAAAAGACCCGGCTCGAGGTCTTCAAGATTGCTGCTGGAAACAACCGCTTCAATCATGACCGGGTCGTGTCGATCATGGAGGCCATCTACGCGGGTGTTCCCGCCCCTGCTGCGAGCCGAACGGTTGTGGTTCACAAGACGCCCCCCCCTGCACGACCTGCGCCGAAGCCCGCAGCTCCACGGGGAACGTCCGCCGCAGACTTCAATGAGATCGTCAGTGCCGTCGAAGGCGAGAGCTTTGATGACGGCAAGCTCGATGTTCTTCGTTCCGCATCAGCACGTCGAAAGTTCAACATCAATCAGATCATTACACTGATGAACCTCATGACCTTCGCCGACGGCAAGATCGACGCGGCCGCCATGCTGTATGACAAGAATCTCGACCGTAAAGACTGGTACAAGGTCTACGGCGAGCTCACGTTCGACAGCGACCGCGACAAGCTGAAGAAGCGTGTGGGCGACAACTAGGACGCATCCCGCACCCGGCTGAAGTGCATGTCCTGCCCACAATGGCGGCACTCGTAGTCGGCGACGTGTTCGAGGGGGATGTTGCATCCCATGAGGGTGTACCGTCCTTCTCGAACATGCTTGACCCAATCTACCCCCTCGCACGGCATGCCCCAGACCCGTAAGAGGGGCCGCCCTTCGTTTCCGCAATGGCTGCAGTGCGCGCGGGTTCGCAGGTCGTGTCGTGATACGCGTTCCATGTCTACACTCCGATAGGCACCCCATTCACGTGGCACCACCGGGTAGTAGAACCCGACATTCTCGTTACGCGTCACCGAATCTTCAAGAGCGTGTCAAACCACCAAGGGTTCAGTCCTGCCGCGCAACCATTGCGGCAATCCAGGCAGGTGCAAACGGCGATGTGCAGCCCTTTGAGGTGGGATAGTCGCGGTATACACCCACACGCTCGCCGATAGCGAGCGCACGCTCACGCACCCGTGGGTGATGAATGCCAATCATCGCCAACGCCATGTTCATGGTCCACTGAACCATGGGTTCGGCATCGGCCAGCTCGTGGTCGATGCGCGCAAGGAGCGCGTCCACATCGAACCCCTCGGGGTTCTTTTCTACACCATGTGCCACAAGCGCCCACCAGGAGCGTGCTGCCATGACGTGTTCGGTGTCGTTCCAGCGCTCAAGCAAGGCCTGCGCCATCGGGTGCTTTTTCACCACATACGCATGGAGCCAGTCACACACTTGGATGCTGCGGAGCGAGCGCACCCAGGTGTCGACCTGATCCACCGACACCCGGTTGGGCTTCATCCACAGCACGGCCACGAGGCGAGCCTCCAAGATCTGTGTGTCCCACAGGGGCTGAATCAGCGTCGTCGCCCCACGATGCGCTTTTGCCACCTTTCGCACATCCCCGAGCTTCACGCCGATCTGCTGCGTCGGATCATGCTTTCGTATGCCTTGGTGTGCGACACCGGCCGTATGAAGCGCCTTCAGGTCGTCTAGGATCTCGGCCACGGACATGAGTGGGCCCCTTCGCCATTTCGTTTGACCACGAAGATAACCCTTGTGCTACAACCCGCATCAGAGGAGGATCCGTGATGCACAAACCAATCCTGATCGCCGGCACACTGCTGGTTGCATGCAGCACGCCCGACGATGTCGCGCCAGTCGTGACCGACTCGAACGATGCGGTGGTCGAGGAAACCTGTGCCACCGGCTTCAAGGTGGGTCACTGCCCCGAAGACTTTACGCTACCCGCCACCACCGGCGCCGACGTCGCGCTCTCCGATTTTCTCGGTCAGCGCGTCGCTGTTGTCGGCGTGGCCGAGTTTTGAAGCGGCTGTCGGTCCCTGGTGCAGGGACTCCACGATTGGTACGCAGAGAACGCCGCTGAAGACATGGTTGTCATCAATGTCGTCGCCTTGGACAACACGGGGGGGCCGGCTGATGTCGACGTCGCCACCACCTGGGAATCAGACCTCGGCCTGACTTGGGTGACCGTGGCCGACCCCGACGGGTCTTGGGTCGACACATGGGGTGGTAATGGTGGAACAAGCCACCACTCGTATGTTGTCGTTGACCATGAGGGCAAGGTCACATGGAAGAACCGAAGCGGGTCGACGGTCTTTGCCATGGATATCTACACTGCGCTCGAAGACGCGCCCTCGGCAGCCCCATAGCGGGACGACCTTCGCAACGATAGGTTGGCCCCGTCCACCCCGACGTGGCGCAGCTCTGTTGTGGAGTCGTCATCGCTTCGAATCTCGCTACGATTGATGCGCGTCGCCAGCGCTTGGCCCTGCTGTTCTCCCGGGTCGGCCTCACCATGGCGGTGTTCTTCGGTCCATACTCGCTCTGGATGGGGCGCACGCTCAACACGGCCTACATCGCCACGTGTGCGGCCCTGCTATTGTGCGCCATTGTCTATGCCGGCCGCCGGCCCACAAGCAACGCGCCCGCCCTCGTATTTTCGTTTGCTGCGAACTCGGTCCTTCTGGTTGGGATGTGGAATTCCGGCGGTGCCGAGTCTGCCGCGGTTGCGTGGCTCCCCGTTGGGTTTGTGCTCCTCGGTCTGTTGCTACCCCTGCGGGCCGCAGTGCCGGCGGGCGTACTCTACACCGCGGCGATAGCGGCAACCGTTTGGTATGCCCCCATCATGCCCGTGGTCGAGCGCACCTCTATCGATACCTTCGTCGATCTCATGGGCGCGTCCCTGTCCATGGCCTTTCTCGCCTACATCTTCCTTCAGCATCAGCGTGGGTCCGAGCTTGCGCTTCAGGCACTCGTCGATGACCTGACTGCAGAGGTCGATGCACGGACCGCGGCGGAACAGGAGGCCACCCTCGCCTCACGCGTCAAGTCACGCTTTCTAGCCACCGTGAGCCACGAGCTGCGAACGCCCCTCAACGGCGTCATCGGCATGGCCGACCTCCTTGCGCAGACCTGCCTGACCGATGAACAACGCGAGATGGTCACACTCATTGATCACTCTGGCGACCTTCTCAATCGTGTCATCGACGACACCCTCACGTTCACGGCCATGGAGGCGGAGGGCGCTGATCTCCATCCGAGCGCCGTGTCCCTGCGGCACATCCTTCGAGAGACGACCGTGCTGTTGAGCGCGGCCGCGAAAGCGCGGGGCCGAAACCAGGTGCCTGACGTGCGCGGTCATGTGGATGCTGCGGTGCCCGAATGGGTCATCGCGGATGGTGATCGCCTGCAGCAAATTCTCTACAATCTCGGCGGCAACGCGCTCAAGTTCACGGAAGCTGGTGCGGTCACGCTGGCGATTCAGCGCGCCGAGCATGGCATTGAGCTTCGCGTGACAGACCAAGGCCCGGGCATTCCGCCCACGCAGGTCGAGCGCATCTTCGAGGCCTTTGTGCAGCTCGATGACTCCGACCGTCGAAAGCATGGCGGCGCAGGCCTCGGGCTCGCCATTGTCCATGGGCTGGTCGACGCCATGCAGGGCACCATTGCCGTCGAGTCGGTGATGGGCGAAGGCAGCACCTTCATCGTGACCCTTCCCCTCCCCGCCACCGAGGATCCCCACCTCGCCACCCCCGATGCCGCAGCCCACGCGCAGCCATCGGGAACTGTCCTTGTCGTGGAAGACAATGCCATCAACGCGCGCGTGGTGGGCGCTATGCTCGACAGCTTTGGATTGGGATGGGCGCATGCCATCAGTGGTCGAGAGGCGCTAAACCTCGCGCAGGAGCAGGACTGGGGCTTGGTGCTCACGGATCTCCAGATGCCCGAGATGGACGGCATCGACACGGCCCGCGCGCTTCGCCAACAGGGATACACGGGCCCCATCCTTGCACTCACCGCAGATGCGCTGCCAGAAGATCGCCAGCGCTGCCTGGACGCCGGCATGCAGGACCATCTCTCCAAGCCCCTGCGGCGTGTCGCCCTGCAGCGAGCCCTCACACAGTGGTTACCCGAGCGTTCAGGCGTTGACATCTGAATTACCCAAATTTCGTAAATCAGTGAACATCCACACATCACTGACACAGCCGCCATGAACGAGGTGATAGGCTTCGTCGCATGGAGAGTGACATGCGGAACCCTTTCTTCCTAGGTATTTCCTTGTCCATGGCCGGATGCGCCACCCCTGCATGGGACACCGAAAAACCGCCCGAAGAGACAATCGAGACCGACCCGATGGTGGATTCCGATACCGACGCCGCTGTGAAGGACAGCGACCCCGGTATCGAAGACCCACTGACTGCCGTGATCGTCGACATCCCGTTCGATGACATCCCGGTGGGTGAGCCGGTCATGATGACGGGTCAGATCATGGGCTCCACACCTGCACTCACCAGCGTTTGGACCTCCTCTATCGATGGCCTACTCGGCCCCTGCGAGCCCGACACCAAGGGCGCCTGTTCCATCGAGACCGATGCCCTGTCCGCCGGCGAACATATGATCACACTCGATGCCACCGATGGTGTTCAAGGGGCGAGCGACACCGAGCCGGTCTACATCTGTGAATTTCCAGAGGTCGAGACCTTCGACACCAACACCCTCGATGGCTGGGTCACATTCGGCGATGCAGGGTGGGACCCGGGCGGCTGGATTGAGATCACGGGAAACTCTTCCAGCAGAAATGGCTCCATCTACAAGGTCGACGAGCGGATCAACGCGGGCAACTTCGCATTCAGTTTCTCCATCGCGACCGGCGATGGCATAAACACAGGTGGTGATGGCTTTTCGGTCAACGTGTGGAATGTGGCCGACATCAAGGAGCTACAAAACATCGTAGATACGGCCTGGAACGGGGGTTGTTTGGGCTATGGTGTCAGCGGCGACTGCGGACATACGTCGATCGGTAGCTTTCATATTGAGTTCGATACGTGGTGGAACAACGGCAATCCAAACACCGACCCCACCACCCAGAATCACATCGGCATCATGACCAATGGGGACCCCACCACCCACCACCTCTGGACGAACGTCCCCAACCTCGAGAACTTGGTGTGGCGAGACATTCGGGTGGAGGTGATGGGTAGCACTGTGACGGTCTGGGCCAACGGGAATGAGATCATTAGTGGCGATATTCCCGGGTTTCAGTTCGAGGGTGGCTACCTCGGCGTGAGCGGCAGCACAGGCTATGCCACCAACTTCCACCGCTTCGACAACCTCTTGTTCGAGAAGTGCGAAGTGCCAGACCCAAGCGCGATGCCCTAGTCTTGCGTCACGCTCACCGAGACGGCGTCTTGAACACGAGGCTCCACACCGCGCTTGGCGCACTGCACCCACTTTGAGAAGAACGGCGCTTTCGGGTGGCTATCCGAACAAATCGCGCCCACCACCTCGCCGTTCGAGTGAACGGTGGCATCCGCATGCCCTAGCTGGAGCATGGTGAGGCCGAGCTCAAACTGGACGCCCGTGCTGCTGACCGTCTTCGGCATAAAGATCCCGCCGGAGTGGCCAAGGGAGAGCACGCCGCTGTCGGCGTCGTACCCATTGTTGTGGACACGTAGGCCCCACCCTCCAATGTAGCGACCCCGGTGCGCGTGGTCTGCGTTTCTCCGGGAGGGTGTGAACGTGAATCCAAAGGAGTTGACACCCACTGCTGCATGTCCGAACTGGCCGCCGCCCTTTCCTGGCACCGGATCAACCTGCTCCTCGAAGACGATCTTGCGGTTGGTAGGAACTGCATTTTCGAATACATAGCTCGATGCATGGAACGTCTCTTCTGGACCGGACAGCACCGCCCATGAGAGGTCGACCTTGATGCCCATTCGCTCGCTCAATCGCTTTTCTTCAATGTACTTCAGGCCGCCTCGTCCAGGAGTCCATGCACGACCAAGCTCGATGTTCAGTGGACACACCAGCGTCTGCTCCACCTGCGTGCACGGGTCGAGCCGAACCGCAAACCGGTAGGGCCAGAGCCCATTGGAGTTACACATGTCTTCGCCATCCAGGCACTCGGCCTCGAGGCGAAGGCCCTGGATCACCGGGGCTGCGGTCTCTCCACCGAGCTCGGACACCGGAATCATCAACAACTCGCGGTGCCGCTTGAAGGCACGCGGTGCGGCGCCCTCTTGAATCTGGTCGTTGAAATCGACCACCGCTACACCGCGGTGCACCCGAATGTCCGGGCTGCTGACGCGGGCGTAGTAGCCACGCGGCGTCATGGCATCACCGTCGACACCGGTGCTCTGCCCAAAGTTGAAGTTCGCCGTGGACGCGACGACTTCACCCTGTTGTTCATGCGTCATATCTGAGAGTCGGTTGTCGAAGAGACTCACCCGATGCGGCACAGCGAAGCTCAAAAAACGGCGTTCCCAGTCGTGTGCAAACCCCTGCCAAAGAAACGCATGCGTGTCCGCCGGCGAAAGTTCTGTCGCATTCACGACGCCCGGCGTCGCGTCTGGCGTCATCGCCTCTTGTGAGTCCTCCGGTGCTGCAAAGCTGTTCGCCAACAACAAGGCATATAGAAACATATCGATCTCCTAGTATTGTATTGTCTCCAACCGCTTGACACGATGTCAACAGGTCCACATCACAGTCGCCGTTGCGCGTCGAATATATGGATTCCTACCGACCTCGTAGCCATCAGGAAACATCCATGCCCCGAATCACCCTGTTTACCCTCCTCGCACTCACGGCGTGTCCAAAGACCACGTCCACCGAGTCCCCGGTCGCCAGCGAAACCGCCAACGCGCTCTCGTTGACCCAACCATGGACCGGACCGTACGATGGTGTGCCCGCCTTCGACACTATGGATCTCAACGAGCTTGAGCGCGCGATCGAGATGGGCATGGAAGCGTCGCTCGCGGAGATGGCAGCCATCGCCAACGATCCCGAGCCTCCCACCTTCGACAACGTCATTGTGGCGATGGAGCGCTCGGGCGAGCTCCTCGACCGGATCTACCCCTACTACGGTATTTGGTCTTCCAACCTCTCGAGCCCTGAGGTGCGCGAGGTCTCTGCCCGGCTCTCGCCGAAGCTGGCGGGCTACAGCGCTGCGATCATGCAGAACGAAGCCCTATTTGCACGTGTGAAGGCGGTCTACGAGAGCGATGCACTCAAGACGCGCACGCCAGAAGAACAGCGGCTGGCCTGGCTGACCTACACCCGCTTCACACGCGCAGGCGCACTCCTGACCGCAGATCAAAAGGCGCGGTTTACCGAGATTCAGATGCGTCTCGCCGAGCTCTACAATGCCTTCGGCAACAACGTCCTGCATGACGAAGAATCCTACGTGCTCTACCTCAACGACGATCAGCTCGGTGGGCTCTCCGCTGACTACGTGAACGCGGCCAAGGCAGCTGCCGAAGAGCGTGACCACGCGGGTGAATACGCGGTCACGAACACGCGTTCATCCATGGGGCCCTTCTTGACCTTCTCAACCGAACGCGCACTACGGGAGCAGGTCTGGCGCACGTACTACAGCCGCGGTGATAATGGGGATGCGTACGACAACAACGCCAACATCGCGGAAATCTTGAAGCTGCGGATGGAGCGAGCCAACCTTCTGGGCTTCGACAACTACGCAGCCTTCAACCTCGACAGCAAGATGGCCAAGACACCCGAGCGCGCCATGGCGCTCATGGAGGCTGTCTGGCCAGCAGCGGTAGCGCGTGTGGCCGAAGAAGTCGCGGACATGCAGAAGATCGCTGACGGTGATGGCATCACTATCGAGCCGTGGGACTACCGGTTCTACGCCGAGCAAGTTCGAAAGGCAAAGTACGACCTCGATGGCGAGGCCATCAAGCCCTACCTGCAGCTCGACAACCTCCGCAAAGCGATGTTCTTCGTCGCAGGTGAGGTGTTTGGGTTCAACTTTGCCAAGGTGCCACACGGCAGTGTTCCGGTGTTCCATCCCGATGTGACCGTCTTCGAAGTGACACGACGCGATGATGGCAGCCATGTGGGACTCTGGTACCTCGACCCGTTTGCACGCAAGGGCAAGCGCTCGGGCGCCTGGGCCACCTCCTACCGTCAGCACACCACCTTCGATGGTCAGACCCGACCTCTGGCCTCGAACAACTCCAACTTCATCAAGGCGCCTCCAGGGGAGCCCGTACTCATCAGCTGGGATGACGCCAACACGCTGTTTCACGAGTTCGGGCACGCATTGCATACCCTCTCCTCTCGTGCGCCCTACCCAAGCCTGAATGGCGCTGTCCGCGACTATGTCGAGTTTCAGAGCCAGCTCCTCGAGCGATGGATCATGACCGATAAGGTGATTGATCGGTTCCTTCTGCATGCCGAGACCGGCGAGCCCATGCCGCGCGAGCTCATCGACAAGATCAAGAAGAGCGCGACCTTCAATCAAGGCTTTGCGACCACCGAGTTTCTCGCGTCTGCGCTCATCGACATGAAGATCCACCTTGCGGACCCGACCGACCTCGACCCTGATGCCTTTGAGCGCGACACCCTCGCAGCCCTCGGGATGCCCAAAGAGATCGTCATGCGGCACCGCACACCGCAGTTTGGGCATGTGTTTTCGGGCGAGGGCTATGCCACGGGCTACTACGGCTACCTCTGGGCAGAGGTCTTGACCGCGGATGCGGGCGAGGCGTTCACGGAGGCGCCCGGTGGGTTCTACGATGCAGCGCTCTCAGCCAAGATGGTCGAGCACCTCTTCTCCCCCCAGAACGCGGTCGACCCTGCAGAGGCCTACCGTGCCTTCCGTGGTCGTGATGCGACCATTGACGCTTTGCTTCGCGACCGAGGGTTTCCGGTCCCAGGAGAGTGAATGACGCGCGGCGCAACGGCCATCGGCGTGCTCACCACACTCCTGTGGGGCGCCCGCGTGGCTCCAGCGGACGGTGGTGAGGGTACAGACTGGCGCCAAGACGGCTCCGGGGTCGTCGACGCATCGCTGCCTCCCCGCCTGACACGTATGTGGTCTAAGCCGACGGCTGCGTGGTCGAATGCCAGCCCTCTTGTTCTCGAGGACATCATCGTCACGACCGAAGAGCCTGACACGCTCATCGCCGTCGACAGGCAGACCGGCACGCTCCGCTGGCGAGAGCGGAATCCCTATACGCTGACCCTACCGCTCCAAGAGCAGCCCGCCTTTGAAGCCCGGACCGAGGCCGTGCCCGTCCTCCAACAGAAGCTGAGCGATGTGCGACAGGAGCTGTCGCGGATCAAGCGTGCGTTGCGCGCCGATCCGACCAACCTCGCGCTGCATGGGACGTCTTCAGATCTGCAGCAGACCATGAGCGATACGTTTGAAGCCCTTGATGCGCTGTCGCCCATGTGGCCGATCGATGACCGAGAAGCCATCGGCTACGCAGGTCATCCGGTGGTCAGCGATGGGACCACGATCTACGCGCTGTTCGGAACGGGGGTCATGACGGCACGAGATGCCCAGGATGGCACCCTACGGTGGGCCACATGGCTTGGGCCTGCGCCACCCCAGATGCGTGGCTACACCCTCGGCACGGCAGCGGCTCCGCTCCTTGTCGACGACACGCTCGTGGTCGCGCACGCCACGCTACGCGGACTCAACCCGTCCACCGGCAAGACACGCTGGGTGGGCCCCGCCTACACCGACTACGGATCCCCTGCGGTCGTCCAGCCCGAACGGTCGACCGCGCTCGTCGCTACACCAGATGGACACCTCATTCGTGTCACCGACGGCCAGGTGGTCGCGTCTGGTCTCGGCGACCTCTGGTATGCCAGCCCTGTCGCACAGGGCGACTTGGTCGCGTGGTTCGGAGGCCACAACGATGTGCAGGTCTCTCTCGGACATCGGCAGTCGGTGCGGGTTCACCGGGTGACGGCAGACGCCAACGCGGTGCGCACCCAAGAGGTGATGGCTACAGAGATCGACCACAAGACGAGCATCTACGCCACCCCCTCCTTCTTGGACGGTCGCCTCGTGGTCATTGACAGCGTAGGTCAGCTGCTTCAGGCGGATGGAACTACCCGTCGCGTGGCCCCCGAAGCACGTTTCGAAGGCGCCACGGGTACTATCTACAGCAGCGGGATCTGGGGGGGCGATACGGTGTGGAGTGGCAGTGCCGAGGGCACCATCTGGCAATACATCCGCGAGGCCGACGCGTGGAACCGGGCAGTTCTCCTCGAGACCGCAGACCTGCGGTCCACCCCCGTTTGGGCTGACGGGGTGCTCTACGTCCGTACCCTCGAGGCCCTTGAAGCCTGGCGTGCGCCATGATGTGGTTCTTGCTGTGGGCCTGCACCTTCTCTCGTCCTCCAGCCACACCTCCCGGCGGCTATGCGGACTGCAGAACGTCACCTACGCTGGATTGCCTCACCCCCATCACGGGAGGAAGCTTCCTTATGGGTGCGCAAGCGACGGCACCCGACGCGCCTGGCTACGACCCCGAGGCGCATTCGCATGAAGCGCCCCCTCGCACAACTAGGGTGTCTTCCTTTTGGATGCGGCGAAATGAGATTGGCACCAAGGAGTGGGCGCGCTGCGTGCAGTCCGAGGCGTGCAATGCCAACGACGTCAAGTCCGGTGGGCTCTTCACCGCAGGCGATGATCGACGCAACAACCATGCGCTCAATGGCATCACCTACACCGGCGCCGAACACATCTGCGCATACCTAGGTGGTCGGCTCCCTACCGAGGCTGAGTGGGAGTATGCCGCGAGAGGCCCAGAGGCGCGCCGCTACCCGTGGGGTGCAGAGCCAGCCTGCGGCATGCGTGCCGACGTCGGCAAAGATCTCTGGGGCGATGGCATGACACGCGGCCCCTGCCTGCATGATGATGTCCCCTCCATGGCTGACGCACGGGGAGAGTCCCCATTTGCCGTCATGGCCATGGCAGGTGGCATGCTTGAGTGGACCTCTGGCGGCTATGCCACCCCCGACGGACTGATGCCCGGGTTCCATGTGGCACGTGGCGGAAGCTGGACCGACGAAGACCCCACAAGGCTACGGGCAAGTGCCCGCGTACCCCTCCCCGACACCCATCAGGCGATCGATGTCGGGGTCCGATGTGTCTTTGATGATCCGGACTAGTTGCCGCTGACGCTGAACGCACCCTGTCGCTTGAGGAGACACTTCGGGTTGGAAACGGCGGAACCACCGTTCTTCTCTACCGCGGCTAGAATCGTCTTTCCGACGTAGTCTCCAAGCATGTTCCCGTACTCGGTCATGGCAGTGACACTCAAGTTAGACGGCAGTTTTTCATAGAACATGCCCTTCGGGTTCCCGTTGCTCAATGAGGCCTCAACGACCTCCTTCACGGCCTCGGTACATGTCTCGGTATTGAGCTGCGTCTTGGCCGAGGTCTCGGGGCTGACAAACTCGGTGGTGCACATCACGAGGTAGGACTTGTCATGGCAGAGCTTTTTCTCCACACGCGCTTCCGAGAGCATCTTGGCGCGCCAGTCGTCTTTCGATTGGAACTCCTGCCCGAACGCCGATGAGCTCATCATCAGCCCGACCAATGTTCCCGCGATCCAATGTGTTCTACTCCGCATGGCCACTCCTGCGCCTCAACGTTGCTGGTCCCCGTAGATTATACCAAACGCGCCACCTCTGATCGACAGGGTGACGAAGTCCGCTGTGTGCCGTGCATTGCATGCGGTCAGCCCTCAATCCGCTTGGGTGCCCATTTTCCCGGTAGGGTTGAACGTGCCCGAAGAGTGTGTGACGTTGGCCCATCGGAGAATGCCATGTCCCTCTCGCTCCCACTCACCCTTGCACTCCTCGCTGGCTGCGGGCCCTCCTCCAATGCACTTGGCGAAGGCGATGTTGCACAGCGCCTTGAGACCCTTGAAGCTACGGTCCTAGCGCAGGGTCAACGCATCGAAGACCTCGAGAGCGACAATGCAAGCCTCCGTGGCCAGCTCGATGCGGCTGAAGCCTCGCTCGATGGCATCGATGGCGACATCGTCACAGCGGCAGACCTCGCGGCCTACGCAACGCAGCAATGGGTCGAAGACCAGGACTACGTCAAGGCGGCCAACGTGGGCATGGTGGCCACGATCGCCTATGTCGACGATGCGATTGACAATGCTGGGTTCCTGACGAGTGCCGATCTCACCGGCTATGCCACGCAGGGCTGGGTCAATACCCGCGGCTACGTCACCAGTGGGTTCCTCGCCTACCAAGGCTATGTCACCAGCGGAGCACTGGCTCCCTACGCCACGCAGAGCTGGGTCGCCTCACGCGGCTACGTCACCAGCGGGTCGCTTGCCCCGTACGCCACACAGAGCTGGGTCGCCTCACGCGGCTATGTCACCAGCGGGTCGCTGGCGGCGCGCGGCTATGTCACCAGCGGCTACGTCGCCAATCAGGGCTTTGTGACCGACGCCGATCTGAACGGCTACGCCACAGAGTCATGGGTCGAACAGCAGACCGACGCCATCACGCCGGGCATTGAGGGCCTCGCGGACTACGTCTCGGTCGATACCAATGAGAACACGGTCACCTTCACCGGCGCCAACGTTCAGATCACCTCGGGCTCTGGCGCCACCGATGACGGTGTCGATGTGTTCAACGGCGGCGAGCCCCTGGGTCTTGGCAACCTGATCATCGGATACAACCTCGATGCGGGTGCCGATGCGATTCGTACGGGCTCTCACAACCTGATCGTCGGCGATGAGCACAGCTACTACGGTACGGGCGCAGTCGTGTTCGGCTACAGCAACGCGGTCTACACCAATGCCACGGTTCTTGGCGGCGCGAACAATGTCGCGTGGGATGCCTTCAGCACCTTGCTGGGCGGCGAGGGCAACAGCACCTCCCAGCCTTACGACATCACGCCGAACTGACCGCCTCGCGGCGGGCTACTTGCCCATCCTCTTCTGGTCTTCAAGCTCCGCCCACAGCTCCTCGGCGGCCTCTTCACCGATGAGCGCCGTGACCTCGTCTGCTGTCGTAGACTTGAGCTCTGCACCACGGTCTCGGGCCTCGAGCACACCGATAGACCCCTGCTCCAGCTCGCTCCGGAGCTCCATGCCGCTGCGAACGCTGTCGGTGAGGATGGCCAGCACCTCGGCTTGGGTCTCGGGGGCAATGTCATAAGTCTCGGCCACATCAGCAATCGAGAGGTCCATGCTCTCGGAGATGATGGAGACCCAGCTCTCGCGCTTTTCACTGCGACGTTCTTGCTCGCGCCGTGCGATGGCCTCCTCCACGGCTGCACGCATGTCTTCGGGCATGCCTTCCACAGTGCCCTCATCGTTTCGCGCCTCGCCCGAAGTGCCCTGAAACAGACGTGGAGGTTCCCCTGTCGGACGGGTTTCTTTCCAGCGGCCGCGTCTCTCGGAGCGCTTGGCGTCGAGCGCGATGGATCCCGACGTGTCACCCACTTCAAGGCTTGCCACACGCGACGAGAGGTGCCGGATCTGCCACTGCTGGGCCGCGACCACGACCACCAGAGCAGACGCGAGTATCCATGATGCGGTAGGCTTCATCACCCCTCCATCGACAGCCCCAAAGCGGGCTCTCCTTGGCCTCAACCCTGACTTACGCCGTCGGACCATGTTTCGTTCCACACGTTTCTATAACGCCCTTCCTGTTCTCGCCTTCCTCTTGCTGGTCTGGGGACTCTGGGACTTCCACGCAAATGGGAACCGTGTGGTTCCGCTCGACCTGCGACGGCTCGACATGGGCATTGTTCAGCCGCCCACACGAGCGCCGCAGCACGAGGTCTGGGACCTCCATCAGCGCCACCACCTGCCAGGTGACCAAGAATTGGACCCTGCTCAACAAACCTATGGGGTCCGGGGCCGCGCAGGCTACATCCTCGAGCAGCATGGCGACGCTACCCTCGAACGGCGTGACGACGGCGGATGGGTCGTGGTGGGGGCCGCTCCATGACCTACATCCAGCGGCTTTCCTGCGCGTTCATCACCGGGTGGATGGGCTTTCAGGCCTACACGATCGAACTGGACGCACCGATCTTGCCGTTGCTCTACCTCGCGATGGTCTACATCACGCTGCGCGCCCCACATCATGACGGCGCTGCACCCTCGCTGGGCGCAAGCCTGGTGTGGGGCGGCACCCCCCATGCGCTCACCGCCTGCTGGGCATGGTCGCTTCATGGCTATGTGCCTGGCGCCTACGGAGCACTGATAGGTACCGCAGCGCTGCTGGGCGCTGTACTCGGGGTGCTCACCGCGTATTCAAGGCCGTTAGACGATGAGACCGACGTCCAAGTTGGCGGGTTCGCCCTATCGTGGGTGCTGGTCCATGCAGGATTCGGGTCCCTCTCCTTGGGCATTCCGCTGTTCGTTTCTTCGTCGCTTGTCGTCCAGCCGATCTGGAGTCAAGCCCTCGCCCTCGGGGGCCCGCCCCTCCTCGAAGGCCTCCTCGCGTGTGTGGGAGGCTACGTTGGCGAGGCTACGCTACGCCTCGCACGTGACCGCCAGCTCACGCCTGGCAAGGCGCCGCTGGTTCGCGCGCTCGGCCTCACCATTGTTGTGGGGTTATCGGGCCATCTGCGGCTCTCGGCGTTCGCGACGAGCGTTCATTCCACCGAGGCCCACGCATCACAGGACGCCCAGCCCGTAGTGATCATCCAGGGTGCCATTCCCGGGTGGTTTCAGCAGCAGACCGTGACCTGGGACCGTCTTCATGGCCTCTCTCAAGAACTCTACCGGGCGCTCGTTGCCGCAGAGGCCTCTTGGCTCGAAGAACAGCGCGCTCCCTGGCTTGTACTCCCGGAATCGGCGATCTACCGGGTGCTGCCTGACGGAAAGGAAAGCTGGGGATTCGTCGACGACCTCCTGCCGAACGACCTCGGCGACACCACGGTGTTCACCGCCGTCAGTACCATGAACGGTGCGTCTGATGGCCCGCCCTACACGTACCGATTCTTGATGGGTGAAACCGCGGATGACGGCACGCTCGCGCCACGGGGTGAGTCCGGAAAGGCGGTGTTGACCCCGCTCGGGGATCGCAACTATGCCAAAGGCATCCCAAGCCAGAATCTACAGACACCCCGCGCTACGATCGCCCCTCTTGTCTGTTGGGATACACTCTTTGCTGATCTGCCCCGTGCGCGTGTCCTCGAGGGTGCCGAGGTGCTCATGGCCGTTGCCAATGACGGGGGCGCGCTGCGTGAAGGGCCTAGTGTGCACGCCCGAATGGCGGTCATGCGGGCCATCGAGACGGGCCGGCCGCTCATCTTCGCGTCACAGACGGGTCCAAGCCTCGTGGCGGACCCACTGGGCCGCATCGTGGCCACGATGCCGCAGGGTGCACAGGGCTCGCTTCGAGTATGGATCGACCCTGCGCCAGTCTGGACACCGTGGCTCTTGTGGGGCCCCTACCTTCTCCCGCTCTGCAGCCTGCTGTGGATGGGCGCGGCATGGCGAGCACGAACCACGCGTGTGGTCTCAACGCACCGAACCTCACCGTAGCAGCCCACCGCAAGCCACTGCCCATCTGGAGACACCTGAAGCTGGGCGTTTCCGGGGTCGCGATGCATGGCCACGCTCGATGAGACAGGCGCCCACCCCAGCGCGTCGGTCACATCGTGCACGGTCTGACGCGTCAGGTCGATCACCCAAAAGCGCCCGATCTGCACCCCGAAGACAAGATCACCACCCGGCAGAAAGCACCCCGCCCACTTGTGGCAGGCATCGGGCTCGATGATCGCGCTCCCAAGAAGCTCGTTCGATGGGGCCTCCGCAAACTCCAGGCGCCGGGAACACCACGCCACCCGCCCGCCATCCGGGGACATCAAGTGCCCAAAGGGGTGACCATCTGGCAGATCCGTATCGAGAACGTGAGAGGCCCACGTCTCAGCACAGAACCAGCCAAGTGCAGAACCCGGGTCTCCAGAGATGAAGCGACGTCCCTCGGCATCGGTGGCCAGCCCAACCATGTGCCACGGATTGGTCGGAAGCGGCAGGTCGGCAACCATCAGTGGCCTACGGTGTTCGTCCGGCCCTCGCCCCGGCGGACCGCGGCGAATGAGCTTCAGCACGCCCTCATCCAGCCAGGCGAGCGCACATGGACGCCCCACGAGGTGCCGATCCCCCACGCGGTTGAGTCCCTCTCCTGAATAAGGTCGTCGCTCCACAAGCTCGAGGGAAGGCCAGCGCAACACACGAAGCTCGCCCACACGCTCGTGCACGGTCACGAGACAAGCCTCACGTCCTTGCCCCCAGAAGCAGAGTTCCTCGGCCTCGACATCGAGCACCCGTGTAAAGGACGGCCGTTGAACAGGCCATGTCCTCGTGAGGAGCGTGTCTCGCTCTTGCGTGATGACCACGAGGTGATGACTGTTGGGACAGAAGCACACACTACGTACGCTAGAGCCATTGGTGTCTCTGTCCATCGTCCTACCCTCCACGCGGCCTAACGCCGTAAACCCGTGGTCCATCAGAGGTTCGATGCAAACGTATCTGCTGGTGCTTTATCTTACATCGGGCACTTTCGACGTCGACCCTGCGAGGTCCGCTGAAGGTGGCCTCAGGCCTCCGGCTCGCACCGTGAGAGGGTTCCAGCCGTCGCATCGAGGCGTACCCACGCGCCGGTCTCAAGCTGTTGGGTAATGCCCCGCAGGCCCACCACCGCGGGCACACCAAACTCGCGCGCCACCACAGCGCCATGGGATACGGCGCTGCCGACCTCGGTCGCCAGGCCCGCGATCACCGAGAAACAGGGCGTCCACCCCACATCGACCACCGAGGCCACGAGAATGTCGCCAGGCGACACAAGCGCGAGATCCGCGACGCTCTGCACGACCCGCACTGGGCCCTCAACGCACCCTGGACTGACAGGCTTACCCACCCACTGTCCGTCCTCGGAGGCGAGCGGTCGTACCGGATCTTCGGGAACACCCTCACCCGAAAAGACCTCTGGAAACGTCAGCCGAGTCTGATACGCCAAGGCGTCGCGCCGCTGACTCGCCACGCGGCAGCGCGCCGTGTCGCCAGCGAGCACCTCGGCGATCTCTTCGTGGCGAAAGAAGAAGACCTGGTCGGGGTCTTCAAGAAGCCCCTCGGCCACCATCGCACGTGCCAAGGCACGGTAAGCCCGCTTGAAGACCACCGTCATGGCGACGAGCATCGACTTTGTCGCTTCACGCCCCGACGCAGCCCGGCGTGCCTTGCCCGCGAGCCATCGAGGCACCGCGCCTACCCTATTCAGTACATCTGTCTGCGGGCGGGGCGCCGCATCTCCCATGGACACGGCGACCTTGAGTGAGGCCAAGAGTGGAGACGGATCTTCCCGCCACTCGGGCTGACGCATCTCAAGCTCACGCACGGCGCGATGACCATGCCGCTCAAGATAGCTTCTCCATGCCGCGGCCCCGGGCGTATCGGCCTCATCGAGCCAGGCCATGGCCGCTTCGGGCGCGCTCTGAAGCACCACGTCACGTGCAGCCGGGTCACTTCGCACCACATGGGCCAGGTGCTGGGCGCCCGCAGCAATATCGAGGCTCTCCGCACCCGCCGTATCGCCTTCGCTAAGAAGGGCTGCACACTGCGCCTCGTGTTCGACCGTGGGTGGCTTGCCCTCGCTCAAGACCTCGAGCAGCGCGGGCACGAGGGCACCCGCAACCGCCGAGGAGGTCATGTGGTGGTCGTAGGCCTCATCAAGCACCTGAAGGTGGTCCGTGATCCATGCGTAGAGCTCATGCGCATCGAGGGACTCGGGTACGACCATACGCGCGAGGTCACGCTCGAGCTGCCTCCGGTGCGCGGCACCACTCCAGAGGTAGTGTCCAAACCGAAGCCCATTGCCCCCTCGCACCCACCACGGCCGCGGCGGACCCGGCTGGTATTCGTCGAGAGGACGACCACACAGCGCACGGCAGAGGCGCTCTGGGTTGGAGCCCGCCACCCCACGCACCATCGGTCCGAAGGCACCGAGGTTCAAAAAGCTGTGCCCTCGGAAGAACGCGGTAAACCTCTGTGTGCGATCAATCCTGTCCTGAACGCCCACGGCGACCTGCATGGCCTGAATACCGTAGTCAATCCCACGCATGGTGGTCGACATCGTGAGTGGGGTCACTGCACCGGGCATCATCTCACCGATGTTGCAGCGTGTGTACAGATGCGACGCATCCACACCCTGCGTGTCAAACTCGTCGAGTGGCATGGGCAACGTTGTGATTGGACGCGCCTGTAGCCACCAGAGCTGGCCGTCAGCGTCAAATGCCCACTCAAAGTCAGTGGCATGACCAAGCTTGTCCGACAACTCACGGCCCTCACGCACAAGGTGCCTCACCTGTTCTGACGTGAGCTGCTGGCTCGCAGAGGGCGCCTCGATCTCGATGATGGTCCCATCCGTCGCGAGGAGCACATGCACGGGGTCACTGGACCCGTCGACCAGCGCATCGCCGAGTCCCGGTACATAGTCGAGGACCATGCGGTCGCGGCGCCCGGTCGTGGGGTCTGCCGTGAACAACACCCCAGCAAAGGTCGGCTGCACCATCTGCTGAACCACGAGCGACATGCTGGACCTTGATGGTTCGCCGGCCTCGCGCCGGTAGGAGGCCACACGGGACGAATCGAGTGAGGCGACACATGTGAGCATCGCCTCACGCAGGGCGTCGGCACCCACCACATTCAGGACACTCTCGTATTGACCTGCATACGAGCTCTGCCCTCCATCTTCGCCGAGTGCCGACGACCGTACCGCCAATGGGACCTCACCGAGCTGGGCAAGCAGGTCTTCCGCCCTCGGAAGGGATGCTGCCGTGGCATCGAAGATGGCAATGGCCGGAGGCACGGCGGCGCCGAGCTGATCGAGCCGAGCCAGCCCGATGGCCTTGCCGCCTGCCCCCTCACCCGCGAGCACATCGGGGTCCGTCCCCTGCACACGCATCCAGCGCGGCGAGCTCATGCCTCCACCACGCGGTGGGTCTCCATCCATCCCCACATCGGAGGCCGATCCGCACACTTCAGCTGCACGAGGGTACGCCGGTAGATGCTGCGGGCCCCTTCTGGCATGCAGTGGCTGTCGTCGAGTGCCACACCCGTGATGGGCACGATCTCTCCCGCGAGGTGATGGGTCGCCGATGACGAACGAACCGAACCAGAAAAGGGTCGGTGGATCTCGTCCTCTGGACCGTAGGCGAGCGCGAAAGTCACCTCTTCGAGCGGCTCCATGGTGTCATTCTGCAGGTACCCCACCTTGATGGGCGGCATGGCGCCCAGCACCACCTCCGTGACCTGAGCCCGCCACGCATCATCAGCAACCACCAGAAACGTCCAGTCCATAGCCCACATGCGTGGACCCCAGGAATGGTCTCGCTCCCCTCGCCCCTCAAAGCTCGCGGCATGACCATCGACAGCCACCTGCCCCTGCACATCGCAGGGCTGCTCGTATCGGGCGGCCTGATAGGTCTTACCATCGACCCACTCGATCTCACGCTCGGCCATGCCATGTGCAGGACCGGCCGCTTCGAAGGTCAATTCGACCGCGACAGAGACGGCCTCCCCCGCACGGGGGCCGTCGACCCATGTCCCCACGCCCTCGACATCGAGCCTATTGGTCTTGAGGGCCTCGGCCACGGTACGCCGAAACGACAGGCCCTTCTGCTCATGAGACCACTCCAGCCCGTACCGCCCGTCAAGCGGCAGGTCCCGGTGCTCAAGCCTCAGCCAATGCCCGTCGTGCAGCAGATAGAACCACAGCCAAAGATGCCCCTGGGTCGGATGCATGCCGAGGCGGCAGTGCCCCGCGACCGAGCCGTCCCGTGCAATCCAGTCGAAAAATAGGGACTCGTTCCAGAGGTCGAGCCCTTCGGGAAACGGGTGCGTCCCCTCGTCGGCAGGCAAGATCATCAGGGCTCCACATCGGGTGTGTCCTTCCCTAACGGTCTACACGCCGCCCGTGGCATCCCCTCGCCAGGTCACGCACTCTGCGACGAAACGCGACATTACTCGGGCGCTCCCAGGTCAATCCACCGCGCCAGGAGCGCAATGTCGGCGTCTGTCCAGCCGCCCCCGGGGGGCATCTGCTGCCCGAGCCCTCCAGCCACGCTCTGCGTCCCCGCTACTTTGTGCCAGAGGTAGCTCTGAAGGTGGTTGCCCGGCTCAATGAGCGCCATGTCGAGATGTCCGCTCGGCGCGCCGAGGGTCGCCCGAATGTCGGTGAGGTCGAGACCAGACTCGGCATTCTCACCCGCGTGGCAACCCGTGCAGGCGAACAACAAGGGCGCGAGGTCACGCTCAAAGGGCGTCGGAAACGCCGTATCCCGCGGAGGTTCCGTGTCCTCTACAAGGTCGGTCTCGGTCGATGCCTCGGACGCATCGGTGTCTGGCGTCAGCCCAGCATCGCTGGAACCCGCTGACGTACACGCCACGCACGCCGCCATCCACCACACGGCCCTCATGTGAGCCCCGCCAACGGTCCCGTACTTGCGGGACCCAAGGTCGAAATGCTCGCCCCCATCGAGGCTGCGATCGCCAGGTGCAGGTCGGCCAAGGGCGCATCGACAGCCATCATGTGGTGCCCATGCGCAAAGGTGTGCGTGCCGCCAAGCAACAGGGACGGAAGGTCGAAGTTGTCGTGGTAGTGGCTATCGCCCATTCCGCTTCCGTAGAGAATCGTCGTGTTGTCGAGAAGCGTGTTGCCATCGAGGTCGGTCATCGACGCCAACCGGACCACCATGCTGTCGACAAAGGACTGGGCCTGCCACGTTTGGATGGTCGTGAGCTGGGCCAGAATGTCGGGGTCATAGTTGTGGTGTGACAAGCCGTGGTACGCGTCGGGGATGCCGAGCTCGGGATGCCCCGTGTTTGTGCCCTCGTTGTTCCACATAAAGCTGACCACGCGCGTGAGGTCGCACTCAAAGGCGAGCGCAATCAAGGCACACATGGCATCGAGGGTGTGCTCAGTCGGTGGCGGACCAGCCTCACAGGCCAGGTCTGCGGTCTGCTCGATACGAACCTCAAGCTCACGCAGCGCTGTGGTGTACTGATCGAGCTTGACCCGGTCGGTCTGGGGAAGCGTCGGATGGAGCGCCTGGAGGTCCCCCAGCACATCATCGAGGACCGAGAGACGAAGCGTCGTTCGGCGCTCGAGCTCTTCGGGGCTCAGCGTAGACGCGGACCCAAAGAGCCGCGAAAACAGCGCAGGAGCCGAGACCACCTTGGGCAGGGGTGCATCGGTGCCCGCCCACGAGATGGGCATCGGATGCCCCCCGCCTGGTGCCACCATGCCGAGCTCGAGGCTGGCGAACGGGGTCTGGGTGCCGACTTGGGCCGCGATGAGCTGGTCGATGCTGATGTCCCCACCCGCTGCCGTCGATGCACAGTTCAGCCAGGCAGCCGCGCCGTTGTGGCCTTCGGAGTCACTGCCCAGCGGCGACACACCGTAGTTGCGCAGGCCAGAGATGACGGTCATGCGATCTTGAAAGGCCGCAAAAGGCGTCAAAATGGGCGATAACGCATAGCCGGCTCCGAGCGCGGAGGGCGTCCAGTCCTCCATGTTGTGGCCATTGGGGGTACACCACCAGAGCCCGCGGCGTGGCGCGATAGGCGCACCCGACCATGAGGCGCGTGGACGCAGAGACTCCAACAGCGGCAGCGCCAAGAGGCTGCCCGCAGCGCCGCGCAAGACCTGTCGACGAGAGAACGTCATGGGGTGCCTCCTCGGTGGCTACGGAAGAGCTCGGACTGGACGAGGGCCACCACGAGCGCCTCGAAGGTGTACCCACCGCTCACGAAGGAGGCTTCCACCTCTTGGAGGTAGGGCCAGTCCGCCGCCCGGGTTGTGCGTCCAAGGGCATAGGTTGCGGTCTTCTCGACCATACAGCGGTGCGTCGCCTCCTGGTCGGCCAGCGCCACGGACAGCTCGGTGATGTCATCGAAGCTTCCGATCCCTGTCAGCGCGCTCGCCGTCTCGACGCTCGTGCCGTCGGGATAGGTTGTCCGCGGCGCACCAATGGCATCAAAGCTCTCGAGTGCAATGCCCACGGGATCCATCCGATCGTGGCAGCTGGCACAGGCCGGATTGGCGCGATGGGCGGCAAGCTGCTCGGGGATCGATGCGGCATCCGGCGACTCGTCAAAGGCCTGCTCTACGCCATCGGGTGGGGGCGGCGCTTCTTCGCACAGCAGGTTCTTCAGCACCCAGTTCCCACGTCGGACGGGGCTTGTCCGCGTCGGATTGGAGCTCAACGTCAGGAATGCACCCGTCGAGAGCACCCCTGCCCCGCGGCCGGGCACGGCGACGTAGGCGGCCTCACTGACACCGTCGAGCCCGTAGTGGTCCGCAAGGGCGGGCGCGACCCACATCTGGTCAGCCGTCAAGATGGCCTTCATGTCGAGCTCACCCGTGATCACACGACGCATCAGGTCTCGGAGCTCTAGCGCCATCGCGCTGCGCAGCTCCTCATCGAAGGTGGGAAAGCCTGCCGGGTCGGGGGTGGCCGCGTCGAGCTCGGGCAAGCCCATCCAGTGCGCACCGAACCCGTCTACGAGAGCCTCCGCGCGCTCATCTGCCAACATACGGCGTGCCTCCGCCGCAAGGACCTCCGGCGTCAAGAGGCTCTGGTCGGCTGCACGGGCCAAGAGCGCTTCATCAGGGTGACGACTCCACAGAAAGAACGACAAGCGGCTCGCCAACGCATGGGCGGAGAGCAGCTCGGGCACCGTCGCATCCGGTAAGGACGGCACCTCCGGACGGAACAAGAAGGCCGGCGACAGCAACACCCGCTTCACGCCACGGGAGATGGCTTCATGCACATCTCCGCCGCTCTGAAGCGTGGCATCGATGCCAAGCATCACGGCATCGAGCTCCGCCGGCGTGACCGGACGGCGCCACGCTTCTTCGACGAAGGCCTCGAAGATGTCCCGCACACAGTCGAGGTCGGGCTCGTCCTTGGGCGCTGGGTCACAGACGTAGATCTTTGCACGACCCGGCGGCAGCGCTCCGGTCGCCTCAAGTGGCCCCTCAAGCTCTACCCAGTCGACGCCAACCATCCCGTAGTCCACCGTGCTGACCGTCATCTCCACTTCGCCCTCGGGCAGGGTGACGGCACCCGCATCGTAGGTCTGCATGTCGAGCTTGCAGTGGTTGCCGAACGAGACGTTCTCATCCGCCACCACGGTCACCGTGCCGAGCACGGTGCCGTTCACAACAAACTCCAGCGGAGCCTCGGGACCTACACCAGCCCCATAGAGCTCATGACAGGCCCGCAGTCGCACGGCATAGGTGCCCGCGTGGTCCACGGTGAGAAACCGGCTCTGATCGGCCCCATGGTAGAGACTCACGCCATAGACATCGCTGTTCCATCCTCCGATCTCGGAGGCCAACCCACCCCCGCTCCACGCGGCATCTTCGACCTCATACCGGGTGGTCTGACTGAACACGGGCGGCCGGAGCCCATCCGCCACAAGGTCGGTCAGGCCGGACTCCAAGACCTCGACGTGCAAGGTGCCCAGCGTCAGTGCGTCGGCGTTGTTGTCAAAGCCATCCACGAGGGGGTCGGCGGGCATGCGTTCGCCGAGCGAGAGCTCCGTCCCGAGCATGGGCTGGAGCGACAGATCGAGCTCTCGGTTGTTGAGCCGATGAAGAGTCACACGCCCCGGATCGAGCGTCAGCGGCTCGGGATCGCCCCATGCCGGCGGCGTGCCCGGCTCCGAGGGTGTGGGCGTCACCTCGGGGATGTCTGTATCTTCGACGGGCGCCGATTCCGGTGGGTCCGTCGCGACCTGACACGACAGCGCGAGGCACACCATGGGCCAGCTTTTCCATCGATGGACGCGCACATGACCTCCAGCTGTGCGAGAGTAGCATCCATCCCCCTCGTGGTTCTACCTCTCACCCCCGGGTCACATCGATGCGGCTTGTGCTCAGACTTCTCGTGTTTCTCTTGGTCTGCTTTTCTGGCATTTGCGTCGTGATCTGGGCGGGCTGGTACAACCCTGACCTCGACTTCGTGGGTCTCGCTCGCTACGCCCGGCGGTTCCCGCTTGGTCCAGCGAAAGGACCGCTTGCAGCGTGCTTTGGATCGTTGGTCTTCGCGTGGATTCTCGACGCCAACACACCACATCCCGTAGAGGCGCGGCGCCCGTATCCACCGATGGAGCCTCCCGATGACGCTTGACGGCAAGACCCTGTTCATCACCGGTGCTAGCCGTGGGATCGGCAAGGCCATCGCGCTTCGCGCCGCGCGGGACGGCGCGAACATCGTCATTGCAGCCAAGACCGCCACCCCACACCCGAAGCTCGCCGGAACCATCTACACCGCCGCCGAGGAGATCGTTGCAGCAGGTGGACAGGCGCTCCCCGTTGTTTGCGACATCCGGCATGAGGCCATGGTGCAGGAGGCCATCGACGCGGCCGTCGAGCAGTTTGGGGGTATCGACATCCTCGTGAACAATGCCTCGGCGATCAACCTGACCGGTACCCTCGCCTTGCCGATGAAGCGGTTTGACCTCATGCACCAGGTCAACGCACGCGGCACCTACCTCTGCTCGAAGCTCGCGCTTCCGCACCTGCTGAAGGCCCAAAACCCGCACATCCTTACCTTATCGCCACCCCTCAACCTCGACCCCAAGTGGTTCGGTAACCACGTGGCCTACACAATGGCCAAGTACGGCATGTCGATGTGTGTGCTCGGCATGGCCGAAGAGTTCAAGGGACAGGTTGGCGTCAATGCACTCTGGCCCAAGACGACCATCGCCACGGCGGCCGTCAACAACCTGCTCGGTGGTGAGGCCCTCATGCGGGCATCTCGCACCCCTGCGATCGTGGCTGATGCGGCCTGGCAGATCCTCACCTCCGACCATGCGACCTGCACCGGTCAGTTCTTGATCGATGAAGACGTGCTCCGCCAAGCGGGCGTCGATGACTTCGAGGCCTATGCCCACACGCCCGGCACGCCGCTGATGCCCGACTTCTTTCTCTGAGGTTGCCGCGATCACTGCACCATCGGATCATACGACCCGTTCGGCGCAAGCTGCGGTAGCGGCTGTGCGGGGTCTGTGACGAGCGCATGAATCAAGACATCACGCTCCTGCAGGAGCGCTGGCGTGCAGAGCTCCCATTCATTGTCGATGCCCGCACACGTCTGGGGGTCATCCAGAATGCCCATGTGGCTCACTTGGGCCCAGTAGATGTACTCGATGGCCATGCAGCTGTAATCGCAGGTCCAGTCATCGTAGTGGAACCATGCCTGTTCAGGGTATGTCGCAGGCACACTCAAGAACTGCCCGCCGCGCGCGACATCCATGGCCTCGGACAGTCTCGAGCTGTCGGGCTCGAGCGCAAACGCCTCGGGGTAGACCGCCACGTGCCCCACCGCATTGATGGTGTGCATGGTCTCTTCGATGGTGGCATCCGCGCCCCAGTGGCCCGGCTGTGAGGGATCGATCTCTCCCGCATAGAGGACGGCGCTCACCCCATCACCGTCGTAGTTGCGAAAGAAGGCCTCCTCGGCTGCAGACCCTTCGCGTGCAAACACCGGCATGAGCGCGTCTTCCTCCCGCAGGACATCAAACACGGCAGGATCATCCCAGGCACCGTCTTCATTGTTGTCGAGCAGCTCGGCCCAGATGTTCGCCACGTAGAGCAGCTTGCGTTTGCTGACCCCTGCCTCGCCATAGACCCCAAGGCCATTCATGTCGACGAAGCGCGTGAATTCGGCGTAGGCCGGCTCATCCGCACGTGGATTGTCGACCACCTCGAACATCGCCCCAGACGGCGGAACAGGATCCGGTTCAGGAAGCCCCGAGGGCGCCCGGGCCGCACATCCCATCGTGAACAGCACTGCAGTCAGTCTCATGGGGCCTCCGCGGATGGCCGAAGCCTGCGCTCAATATCGCTGCGAAACGCCGCAGCAAGACGTTCATGACCTGCCTCGCTGTAATGGCAACATGGGTCCACACGCATGGCCACGGGATCTTCATCCATCAACCACCGGGCGATGTCAATGCGATCGAGATCCCGTGCCTCGCGGATCTGCGCGAGGTGTTCATACCCCTGAAAATCACGAGCAAGGGTCTCCGAGAAGGGGCGGTTCAGCGGTGGTGCGAACACGAGCACCACCTCGGTGCCGCGAGCCTTCGCAAGGTCAAGCACCGGCTCGAGGTCGCGCGCCCACATCGGCGGCCACAGCTCTACCGGCGAACGATCGGTCGAGACCGCAGTGAGCGCGAGGTAACGGTACAGGTGACTCCACTGGAGGGCATGGACATTCCATGCTTCGGGCAGGCCCACCGGATTGGGCACGCCAGAGGCATCGGTACGGAGCTGCAGCGCGTTGACGGCCCAGTCGCCGACCTGAACCCATGCGCCGATGTCGTTCTGCCAGACCTCCATATAGAGCAGGTCGGGGGCTTCAGACGCGTCGAGCAGGTCCATCGCCACCACGTGCTTCTGCTCCGACGTAAAGCCAGGCTCGGCCACGTTGTCGATACACGTGCGCCCATCCGCATACGACCGCTGGAGCAGCGACGAAAACGTGGTGTCACCGGGCACACCAGACCCACGAAAGATGCTGCTCCCGACAAAGGCCACGCGAGCGACGTCGGGACCCGCCCCTTCACACCCCAGCCGCTCGATGATCGGCGACTTCTGGCGCCACACGACCCGGCCACGCCGATGTTCCAGGCTTACGAGCTTGTCGCGATGAAGCAGCTGCACCCGTGGCTTTGGGTTGAGGATTGCGAGGGAAATCTCGGCGACCCCACACATCAGGGTGATCCCCATCACCACCGACACTGCTGGAAACACCCATCTCTTCAACGCAACCTCCGCCGCCCAATCGCAGGCATAGCATGCGCGCCAAACCCGCTGAACAGCGATTGGCCTACTTTACGCTTAGATCGACCCACACCATTCGATGGTCGGAGAAGGCTGCCGCAGCATGTGCAGGACTTGCTTGGAGCGGCCAGTGAACGCCGGAACCTGTCACGTCGAGGGTGGCGCTAGGCAGCACATAGTCGACGCGTAGGCCCCATGCGGCCGTGTCGTAGGCGGGGTCACCGCGGTCACCGGGGGACTGAGCGTTCTCTGCTCCCCCATCACTGCGCGGCGCGAGCGCCCCCACGGCTGCCGAGGCGCTCACCCGCGGATGCCGCAGCACTTGGTCCATCGCCCCCACGACGCTGTCTCCATCGAGCGGATCAGCGTTGAGGTCCCCCATGATGACAAAGTGCGAATCTTCGGCAAGACCACCCGCCACGCCCTTGTCATCGGGCAGTGTTGAGGCCGGGTCGAGATAGCGGCTCCAAAGACTGATCTCTGCATGGTTGCGCAGGCCGTTTCTGTCCTCGGGACCATCAAAGACCGGGGGCGTGGGATGACTGGCGAGGACGTGAAGCGCTCTCCCCTCGTCGAGGGTCACCGCGAGATCGACATGGTTCTTCGAGGACACAGGCAGTACGGCAAGTGCCGCTTCACTGTAGAAGGGCGCCCCATCGGCCTGCATCGGCAGTGCAGCTCCAGGCACCTGCGACCACTTCAAGGTCTGAAACGTCCGTACACTGCTCGTCGCGAGTGGGAACCGACTCAAGATCGCGAAGCCATACTGTCCTGGAAATTCCCCGTACCCCAGCGCATCGCCTGCGCCGCCCACGGAACCATCTCCATCGAGGTCCACCCCACTGGGCTGCCCCGTGTTGCTCGGGGCGACCCACCGGTGGGCATAGGTGATGGGCTCCTGCCCCCCCTGTGCGACAGCCAAGTATTGGTCATGAAACACCGTAAGCGTCGCACCGTCGGCGTCGGCGTCGACCTCCTGCAGCAAGAGCACATCAGGCCGAACGGACTGAATGACTTGTGCGATGCCCATCGCCGCCGGATCTGTCCCGGTACGGAGCGCCGCGAGAAGCTCCCCCGCCGTGTCACGGCTCAACGCCGTATTGTAGGTCGCGACACGCAGCATCACGGGCTCGGGGACAACCTCTTCGACCACGGGTGGCTGGGGCACGGGCGATGGGGAACAGCCACACACCAGTACAGCCGCGAGGCATCCGAACGGCCACACCTTGGTCATGAATCCCCCACCGACGCCAGCGTGACGTCATCGGTCGTTTACGACCCGCGGCCTGCACATAGCACGCCTTCTGCATACAACACGCCAGCCAACCCTTGGAGTGACCATGAGCCCACGCCTCACCCTCGCCGCCGCCATGACGCTTGTTGCCTGCACAGCGGGTGGTCCCAAGCCCGACATTCAGCCGCTCGACTGCACCGAGATCGGATGCTCGGATGGCCTCGACGGCATGTTCTCGCCTGCATTTACGGCCCAAGGCGCGTACGTCTTCACGCTCGAAGCAGAGGGCTTTACGTCCACCTGTACAGGCCAACTTCCGCTCGATGAAGACTTTGTCTGCAAGGGTGATCTTCAGGTCACCCGCTCGGGGAGCGCGCTTCCAGACAGTGAGCATAGCCTGCCGTCGTTTCGGATCTTTTCGTCCGGATTTGCGGAATTCTCGCTCACCGTCACCCTCGATGGGGCCGAAGTCGCGAGCTGGAACGTGTCGCCCCAGTGGGACACCATTCAGCCCAACGGCGCTGGATGTGACCCCATCTGCGACGTGGCCGATGTAACGTTGAGCTGGCCCTGACGCCTACCTGCGATCCCAGCGCAACCGTCCTGCAATGGCGTCGTGGTCCGACAGATCCTCGCCCGCTGCATCGACAAACTCGTCGGCCACCCACCACTCGATGGGTGTCCACTCGATGACGCTGCTGTCACGCACGTGAATGCGGTCGATGCGGTCGGGCTCCGCACAGTCGAGCTCCACACACAGGTTGCGCAGCCCGGCATCGGCATAGGCCTGTAGCGGCGCCACATCTGCGGGATCGGACTCCCGCATGTTGAAGTCCCCGACATAGATGACGGCATGGTCTTCAGGAAGTGCGGCGAGCGCGTCGAGCACCTGACCGACCTGTACACCTCGTGCCGCTTCATCCTCTTTGCCACCACCCGCCTCATGATGGGTGTTCATGAAGGTGACGAGGGCTCCCCCCAGATCGAGCGTCACGGCCTGAAAGCCCTTGCTTGCGAGACAGTCCGAGGCACCAGCGAGCATGCCGTGACACGCCTCGTAGAAGGTATCGACCGTACCCACATGCTCGCCTACACGCGACAAGACCTCAAGGCCTGCCCCATAGACACGACTGCTATCGATGGGGGTGTTGAAGGTCTCGACCAGGGGGTGTTCGACCTGCTCCAATACGGCTTCGCGGTTCTCCGGTGTAAAGACCTCTTGCAGCCCCAGCAGGTCGTACCCGTTGAGCAGCGGACTGATCTGCGTCATGCGTTCCACACCGGGCGCCGAGACACCAGTGACCAAGTCAGGAAGGCCATGCACATTGTACGAGAGCACGGACAGCTCGCCCGACGCCTCGAACGGCCCATCCGACGGCTCCGCGGGACCACAGGCGACCAAGAGGAGCGATACAGCAAACCAAATGTCGTTGTTCTTCATCCCGTCAGTCTACACGCAACCCCATGTCGAACCAACATCGATGTGGGCATCGGTTCACGGGGCGAGGGTCACACATGGCGCGTCCTCAGAAGGAAGCTCCCCCTCTGCACAGAATGGACTCTGAAGAAATGGCCGGGCATTGGCCTCATGGTCCGTCAACGCACCTAGAAAGGCCACGAGATGGTCGCGCTCTTGCTCGCTCAGGTCGAAGCCGGTCAAACGCGGGTCTTTGAAGGGACTGTCTCGGCCATCCCCCGGCCACGGTCCGCCGATGAGCAGGCGTCCACCACGTGCGTAGGCATCGATCACATCGCGAAGGTCACCGAACGATCCGTCGTGCCCCCACGGCCCGGACTCGGCGACACCCCGTAGACTCGGCACGCGAAAGCGCCCCATGTCGTTCGGGTTCCCCGTGACCGCCGCCAAACCGATCTCTTGAGGAGGCAGGGCACCGTTTCCATCGATGTTGTACATGCCCGTGTTGACATATTCCGGGGTATCACCGATAGGTTGGCCCGTGATGGTCGCGGGCAGGTCGAAGAACAGCCCGCCGTGACAGGTGCCGCAGCTCGTGCGTTCGCTAAAGAAGATCTCCATGCCGGCCTTCTGATCTGCCGAGAGGGCTTGGTCGTCGCCTTGAAGGTAGCGATCATACGGTGTTTCACCCGCTACAATCAGCAGCTCATAGGCGAGAATCGCCTCTTCGATATGGTCCATCGTGAGTGGATCCTCATCGCGAGGAAAGGCCGCTTCAAAGGCGGGTGGGTAGAGCTCCATCTGGGCCAGACGCGCGGGCAGCTCAACCGGGTCCACCCCCATCTCCACGGGATGCTGCCCGTACAAGGGCGTCTGCATCTGCTCTCGCGGGCTCGTCATCATCGGGTCGACCCATGTGAGTGGACCGCGCCATGCGAGATTCAGCAAGGACAGCGTGTTGCGCGTGGTGGGCTCTCCAAGTGCCCCAACCGCTACGACAAACCCATCGGTGTAGCCCTTCTTGCCTTCGTGGCAGATGCCACAAGAGCGCGCCTCATCGACCGAGAGACGCATGTCGTGAAACAGCAAGCGCCCCAACTCGGCCTTGGCGACCGTCGGGACCTCAACCGGGTACGGCGGGAAATGGGCCGGAATCTCGAGGGGGTAACTCGCGTCATCGGCCTCACTCACACAGGCCACGAGGCCACTCAAGACAAGTGCAAGCGAGCGCCCTCTCATTCCTTGATCAGCGTAAACCAGACCTCGGAGGGTGCCCCCTCTTCAATCCGTACCTGGTAGGCCCCCCACTCATGAAAGGCCATCCGTTGGTCGGAGAGACCCTCGTCGGGACAAGACGTGTTGACGCCAAGCTCCGAGAACGGGTCGCCGCCTTGCACATCGAGCAGCACATCTTGGTCCGTCGAGAGGCGCACGATGGTCATCCAGTCGGGCACCTCGATGGTGAACCACCCATCACCCGTCTCCGGCATCGTCAACACCCAAGCCGATGCATTATCGGGCACGATGACCGCCGTGTTGGCCTCCGCCTTGGATGCACCGAGCGGCAGCGTAATGGGTGCGACCTCACGCAGGTCACAGATCGCGAGTTCGATGTCGTCGACTTCGAGGGTCTTGGTCTCCTCGTCATCATTGGCCGTGTCGACAGCCGGCTGGACTACCGGCTCGGGGACTCCACCCACACCATCTTGCTCCATCTCGATATCGTCGCCGGCGCAGCCCATCATCAGCCCGCACGCTACCATCGTCGACCCGCGCATCATGTCGTCCTCCTCGATGTGCGAGCATAGCACGCATCTGGAGGACAGGTGGGCCCAGCCCCATCACCGGGGCTGGACACCGTGGCTGCATCAGCCCTCGGTCACCACGAACTTGCCCTGCATCATCTGGAAGTGACCGGGGAAGCTGCAGAGGAAGTCGTACTCGCCCGCTGCAGGAGCCGCGAACTCGATGGTGACAGACTCACCACCGCCCACCACGGTGGTGTTGGCGATGACGCTGTCCTTCATGTCCTCTGGGATGTAGTTGGTGGCCTTCGCGAGGATGGCCTTCGAGCTAAACGCCTGCGCGTCGGTGCCCTGCTTGAGCAGGACGAAGTTGTGGCCCATCGCCTCGGCAGGAATCTGACCCACGTGGGTCAGGGTCAGCTTGACGGTACGCCCTGCCGCGACTTCGATGCGGTCGGTGTTGTACTTCATCGCGTCGCTACCGGTCAGGTTGACCGTCGCCACAGTGCCGTCATCGGACACGATCGGCGCCTCACCCGCAGGTGCCTCTTCCGCCGCTGGGGCCTCCTCGGCAGCCGGTGCTTCTTCCGCAGCTGGTGCTTCTTCGGCCGCTGGTGCTTCTTCGGCAGCCGGAGCAGCTGCAGCAGGCTTCTCTGCTTCGGCAGGTGCTGGAGCCGCTGGTGGAGGGGCCTCGCCACCACATGCGGCGAGTGCGAGCAGGCCAGCAACGATCATCATGTTCTTCATCACGTTCTCCTCAGCCCATCTGGGCCGTTCGAAAGTCGCGCGCACCGTAGTCCATTTCTCTGCTCGATCCCATGACCTCACCCACCGCAACGTCGGGCACCGACGCCACTCCGGATGCGCGTCACCCCGTTTTCTTTGTTTTCAACCAAAGAATCCCCCTTGTATCGGTCCATCATCCTACGAAAGAAAACGTCACACCCCGACCATCGGCGAGGTGCACTCAACGCGCAAACGGTGCACATCCCGCGAACGGACAGATTGTTGCGCCCCCTGACAGCCCCCGTCCGCCTTCGCTATAGTGCGTGAAGGAAGGTGTTCATGGCCGTCGCAAACCTCGAATTGATCGTCGCCCTTCGCAAGACCGCGCAGCGGCTTCAGACGGGCGTCACCTACAAGTGGTCCAACTACGGCATGTGCAACTGCGGCCATCTGGCCCAGACGGTGACGCGCCGCACGCCGCAAGAGATCCATGAGGCTGCTCTCGAGCGCCCCGGCGACTGGGGTCAGCAGGCCAGAGAATACTGCGGCACCACGGGCCTCGAGATGGACCACATCATGACGCGTTTGTTCGAGCTCGGGCTCAACCGCCAAGACATCTGGGATCTTGAGCGGCTTGGCAACATGGCGGTCATTCAGCGCATGCCTGCCGAGTGGCAGGGCGTCCAGCACCACTCACGCGAATACGTGGTTCGGTACCTCGAAGCATGGGCAGACCTTCTCGACGCCTCGCTCGGCGACATCGCGATGGCTGCGAAGTAGGCATCCCGTTAGGCGCGCCGCATGGGTCACCGACGACTCATCGTGACCCCGAGAGCCTCTTGAACAACTTTACAGACCTCGGCTTCGACAGCGCCATTCTCCGCGCCCTCGACGAAGCCGGCTATGAGACGCCGACGCCCATTCAAGCCGCCGCCATTCCTCCATTGTTGGAAGGTCGCGACGTTCTGGGGTGTGCGCAGACAGGCACAGGAAAGACCGCAGCCTTCCTCCTCCCTACCCTGCAGAAGCTGGCGTCCAACGCCGCACCGGGTCGACCCCGCATTCGTGCACTGGTATTGACGCCAACCCGTGAGCTCGCCGCACAGATCGGCGACAACTTCACGGCCTATGCCAAACATCTCTCGCTGCGTCATCGGGTCATCTTTGGTGGTGTGGGGCAAAACCCACAGGTGGCCGACCTTCGACGAGGCGTCGATGTCGTGGTTGCCACACCTGGTCGCCTGCTCGACCTCCATCAGCAGGGCCACATGAACCTTGGCGATGTGGAGTTCTTCGTCCTCGACGAGGCTGACCGGATGCTCGACATGGGGTTCATCCATGACATTCGCCGTGTCTTGAAGCTCCTTCCGGAGCGCCGGCAGAATCTGCTGTTCTCCGCCACCATGCCGCCCGACATCATTAAGCTCGCAAGCGGGTTTCTCAACGACCCCATTAAGGTCGAGGTCGATCAGCAGTCCAGCACGGTCGATGCCATTGAACAACGGGTCATGTTCGTCGAGCGCCCCAACAAGCGCCGGTTGCTCACCTCATTGCTTCAAGACCCTGACATCGAGCGTGCCATTGTCTTCACACGAACCAAGCATGGTGCGAACCGGGTGGTGCGGCACCTCGACAAGGCCGGCGTCGCCTCGGCCGCCATTCACGGGAACAAGAGCCAGAACGCTCGAACCCGAGCACTCGAGGGGTTCCGCGAGGGCACGCTCCGTGTGCTGGTCGCCACCGACATCGCCTCCCGGGGCATCGATGTCGACGATGTGAGCCACGTCTTCAACTTCGATCTGCCCAACATCAGTGAGAGCTATGTCCATCGCATCGGTCGAACCGGTCGCGCCGGTCGTACGGGCATTGCCGTTGCCTTCTGCGATGAGACAGAGACGGGCTACCTCGTCGATATTGAGCGCCTCACCGGCACCCCACTCGAGCGGGTGCTCGACCACCCGTGGCACTTCGCCGATGCCATACCGCGACCGGGCCAACGGCCCTCAAAGAAAAAGGCCTCCAGCCATCGAAGCCGGAGACCGAGGTCGCGCCGCCCGAGACGGGACCGACGCGAGCGTTAGTGCGCAAGGGACAGGGCGACGTGCCCCAACGTGCGGCTAGAAGTCCACCAGGTCAGGACTCGCATTGTCGGGGGTCACACAGTCGTCGCCAACACAGCACTCTTCGAGGTCGTTTCGGTAGTCCTCCTCGGCGAGCTCGACTTTATCAGCGAAGCGGGTCTCGGCTTCCTCGTGGCGCTCTTTGGCTCTGGTGTTCGCCGTTCGGAGACAGGCATTGTACTCCCGCTGCCGTTCGATAAATTGCGACCATCCCCAAGCCGTGACCGTCAAAATACTGCCGATCAAGTCGCCCACATTCTGCACGAGCGTGCCCTTGAGAATAGCGCGACATTCCAACCGCTCCGCCGAAGCATCGGCGTTGATCTCATCCACCGTGTCGACCAGCTGTTGCGCAGCGTTCTTGAACTTCCGCTTGTAGTTTCGACACGCCCTAGCCTGGCATTGCTCGTCAAACGTCTCCCCTTCTGAACAGACATCGGCCACATCGACATCCGGACAGGGTGCATCGTGCCACCAAGGCGTGTCATCAGAGGTCTCGGCGGCATCGCCTGGCATGCCCGCCATGGCCAAGAAGCCCTCCCCCTCATCGACAGATGCCTCTGGATAGACATCCCACTCTTCTGTGATGGGCATGAGCGTGGTCTTGGTCAGTTCGGTTTCAGGGTCAAACGCCGAGAACGCGACCCCATGAAACGGAAGGGTCTCGCCATTCTCTAACAGGAACAGGCCGTCGAGCGAACGCTGCTGCACATCGTAGTTCAGCGCATTGCGGATGGCCTGATGGGAGGCCGTCCCGACCTCGAGGAGGTCCACATCCTCGCTGATGCGCTCAATCTGCAGGGTGTAAGGCACACCCTCCGAGTTGTGCGCGTCATAGACACCTACCTCTTCGGGCAGCGAAGTACCGAGTTCCCAACGCTGTTCACCTGAATTGGTGTAGGCGTCTCCGAACATGGTCTCCCACGTGGCTTCTTGAAATGCCACTGGCCCTTCGTCTGCAGCTGCCTCAACGGACAGTGACAGTGTGGCCAGGGCGATGACAGACAACATCGAAACGTTCTTCATGGTTCACCTCTCCTTGGGTGAACC